>CAYSSE010000431.1:0-3555 GCA_964433355.1 uncultured Desulfocicer sp. | reverse complement strand
ATATTCTTGACCCATTCTCCATTTTCGGACGTTTTGCCAGCCAGATCTTTCTGCCGCTGAGTGCCACCCTGAATAATGTGCTGGTCAGCCTCACCGAGTCTTTCGGGCAATATGTTTTTTCTCCTGTCAATTTGCGGCCGGTGCTGTGGTCTGTATTCTGGATCTCCTATGGATGGTTTGTTTTGGTGATCTTCATGGCCTTTTACCATGGCAGGCTTTACTGCAATACCCTTTGTCCGGTGGGGGCGTTTCTCAGCCTGCTTTCAAACCGATCCCTCTTTAAATTTGTCATTGACACGCAAAAATGTACCACCTGCGGAAAATGCCAGCGCATGTGCCGGAGCCATTGCATGGATCCTGCCATGGGGAAAATTGACGGGGCACGGTGTGTCTCCTGTTTTGACTGCATGGATGTGTGTCCAGAAAATGCCATTGGGTATACAATGATGCCCCTGGAGGTCTTGGTAAAGGGGGGGGATTATGATCAAACTGCCGCATCCGCAAATCCTGCAGAACTAACCAATCCAAACTTATCAACAAATCCACCCCCACCGGCGAAACCCGGAACACAAGGAAACGCCGGGGCGAACTTTGGGGACCTGCCTTTCCTGGCATCTTCCGTATTTAGGGGCGCTGATCCTATGAAAAAAAACGGTTTGTCGGGGGCGGTGGAAAAAAGACAATTTCTCTTCACGGCTCTGGCCATTTGCGGTGGTGTGCTGGCAACGGTAATTCCTTTAAGACCATTGCTGGCCCGCATGGCTCGGGTTGAAACCACACCCAATGATCCAATCTCCCCTCCGGGTTCCCTGGGGATTGATCATTTTTCGCACACCTGTCTGGCCTGCCAGGCTTGTGTCAGTGCCTGTGTGGAAAATGTGCTTCTGCCCGGTCCAAATGCCTATGGTATGACAGGCGCACTGCAGCCCCGTCTTGATTTTTCCATCAGCCGGTGCGCCTATACCTGTCATGCCTGTACCCTGGTGTGCCCATCCGGGGCCATTTTGCCCCTTTCCCTTAAAGACAAACAGCGAACCCGTATCGGCAGCGTACGCTTTGAAAAAGACAAATGCCTGGTGTATACCCAGAAAAGAGATTGTGGGGCCTGTGCCGAGGTGTGCCCCACCCATGCGGTGCACACTGTCCGGGAAAATAATATTCACCATCCCCGGCTCACGCTTGATGCCTGCATCGGGTGCGGGGCCTGTCAGTTGGTCTGCCCTGTCAATCCCAAGGCCATTTATGTGGTGGCAGTGAAGATACACGAAAAGGCCGGGCCGCCGTTTTTTCAACAGGACCCACCCGCTGCCCCCAGTGACGTCATGGGGTCTGGTGCTGATTTTCCTTTTTGATACATGGTAATGGCAAAATTCGGAGTGGATCATAAGATGGGCCACTTATACTGATGTTGAATTTATTTATCTGGCATGCCGGAATACCCCTTCCATAATTTCTAATTTGGTAGGGGATGGATAGGCATTTGTTTGACTATTTCTTTCCCTGGTTTTGTATGTACTTTTCAATGATTTCAATTGTTGCGCCTCCTGTTGATAGTAGACAGTATGCCCGTGTCCACAGAACCGGCGTGTGGTAGAACTCTTTCAAGTGTTCAGGAAAATTTTTCCTAATCATTCTTGACGAGACAGTCTTCAGGTTGTTGATGAACTTGCTTAAATCTAAGTTTGGATAAGCTGAAAACAACAGATGTACGTGATCAGACTCTCCACCAAATTCAAGCAATTCGATATCCCATTTTTCACATGTCCTTTTGCAGATACTTTCGGCATATTCAAGCAACTCATCTGTAAAACATTTGCGCCTGTATTTGCTAACTAACACCAAGTGATATGTCAAACTATAGACACAATGACTATGAGTATGTAATTTCAATGACAAAACCTCCTATATGTTTCTTATTTTTTATTGACACTAAATATAAAATATGGTACACTCATAGTTATAAAAATTCAATTAAATGAGGAAGCAAAGTGATAATAACTCATAAGTACAGAATTTATCCAACGAAAGCTCAGATTACCCGCCTTGAGAATCAGTTTTCTATGTGTCGGTACTTGTACAACTGGGCTTTGGCTGACAGGATCTGGCTTTATGAAAATCATGGTGTTTCGAGTAGTCGCTATGAACAGATAAATGAACTTGTTCTCCTAAAAGAAGAACGACCTTGGTTTGCATCTATTCACTCTCAAGTGCTTCAGAATGTCCTCGTTAGGTTAGACCTTGCTTACCAATCCTTTTTCGGAAGAGTGAAAAAAGGCGGTGAGGCTGTTGGTTTTCCAAAGTTCAAAAAGTTCAAAGATTGGAATAGCATTACATATCCTCAGTTTCAAAACCGTCCAATTGACGGCGTTCTAAAGATTTCCAAAATTGGAAATGTTAAAGTAAAATATCATAGAGAGATACCTGAAACCGGAAAAGTCAAAACCCTAATTGTTTCCAAGGAAGCGGGGAAATGGTTTGTCTGCTTCTCCTTTGAAGATAACCTTGAAGTAGAGATTAAGCAGAATCCAACAACTTTCCTTGGGATAGATCTTGGTTTAAACGATTTTTATTATGACTCTGACGGTAATTCAGTTAAACCACCAAAGAGCTTTAGAGCCAATGAAAAGCGGCTTGCCCAATTGCAAAAGAAATTGTCAAAGACCACTAAAAGAACAAAAAAGTATTTGAGATTGTTGAAAGCTATTAGGAAATGTCATTACAGAATAAAGTGCCAACGTAATGACTTTCTCCATAAAACCGCCAACAGACTCCTGTCCATGGCAGACGTAATTGTTTTTGAAAAACTCAATATCAAAAATATGACAAAACGGGCAAAGCCAAAGAAAGATCCTGATTCTGATGGTTATCTCCCGAACGGTGCATCTGCAAAATCTGGCCTGAACAAATCTATTGCTGACGCAAGTTGGAGTAAATTCATACTCTTTCTTCAATACAAAGCCAGGATGTTAGGCAAACAGGTCATCCCGGTAAATCCGGCTTACACTTCACAGATGTGTTCCAATCCAGACTGCGGAAAGATTGTCAAAAAAAGTCTTTCTGTCAGAACCCATAGGTGTCTTCATTGTGGCCTTGTTCTAAACCGAGACCACAATGCGGCTATAAATATTTTGAGACTGGGGCTACAGTCTCCGGAGTTAATCCTCCAAGAAGCCTCCTCTATAGCTTCGGCTTAGAGGGGGAGTAGTCACGCACAGGATATTCTTAAAATCAGGATAACGCAAGCCAGATCCTGTCCTTCCATTATACGGCATCCCTTGGTTGAATCCCGTTAAAAGACTTGACAAATCACTCATTTCTTAAGATTTATAAAGAAGAATTAATTTTTATTCGGACGCTGAATGGCTAAACTGTATTTGTCAGATAAAAACGATCCATCAGATGAAGGGAGTTGTTATTGAATGCAGATTCTTGAAAATTTTGTTAACGTTGTGGACAGCCTGAGTGATAAAATCGGGCATCTTGTCGGGTGGATGACAACCTTGATGGTCCTCGTCGTATTTTATGATACGGTAATGAGATATGCCTTCAATGTAG
>CAYSSE010000430.1:0-3556 GCA_964433355.1 uncultured Desulfocicer sp. | reverse complement strand
CGGCAATACAATGAGTTAGGACTAAACGCAACTCGGTTTTAAAAGCATCCACGTAATAAAATCCTCGCACCATATCCTTCTTTCCCCCCATCACCCCCCTCCCCAGATAGTAAATCCCATCACATCTCTTTCCAGACAATAAATCCCATAATTTTTCCCAAGCCCTCAGGCCCTTCCCTCCCTCCCTCAGGGTCTCCCTCAGGGTCAGACCCCGATAATCCCTCAGATCCCTTAGGGTCTGACCCCAATAAGTTTTTGTTTTTATGTGTAATGTTATCGAAAATACGGGCAAAAAACGGCTTAGCGGGTACTTTTTGATGCCCAAA
The DNA here is from genome assembly GCA_964433355.1 of uncultured Desulfocicer sp. Taxonomy (GTDB): domain Bacteria; phylum Desulfobacterota; class Desulfobacteria; order Desulfobacterales; family Desulfobacteraceae; genus Desulfocicer. Next base: position 3,230 of record CAYSSE010000430.1, on the reverse strand, counting down.
AGGAGTTTTTAAGCACGGGCGAAGCGGGGCCAGGCCTGCGTTGTTGTCGACCCTGGGGGGGAAGTCTCTCCTTTTTGTACGGCGGCTGCGCCGTCTTGAAATGCGCTGCAGACTTCGTCCAGAACCTTCCCCGGCGCTTCGCGCCTGAACAGGGTACCGTGCGACAAGCACTATCATAAAAGTTATAATTGAGGCCAGGCTTGGGGATATGCCATGAGACGGGCCTTTTTTGTTGTATTGATTTCCATTGTTACACCACGGTGTTGGGCTTGATCCCATGACCCTTTTAGATCAAAAAATCATCACCACATTCCTATCGCGACCCGGCAAGTAATTGGTTTTACATATAATAGTGCTTAAAAAAGGAGTAAAAAAGGTCTTGGAATGTGCTTTTTGGGGGTGAAAAGGGGGATTTAAGATTTAAGAGCAAAGCAAGGACGGGGTTTGGGTTGTTGTTGACTCCTTCTGATTTATCGTATAGACTAAATAGAGTAGACTAAGTTTAAAATCAGGGGAGGGGTATTATGGAAATATTAAATATTCATTATGCAAAAACACATTTTTCAAAATTGTTGCTCCGGGTACATTGCGGGGAAGAAATTATTATTGCAAAGGCTGGAAAGCCTTATGCAAAATTGGTTCCTTTAAAACAAATCACCAGAAGAGTATCGGGTATTGCCAAAGGTAAGGTAACAGATGTATTTCTTGAACCTTTGCCTGAAAAAGAACTCCAAAAGTGGGAATAAAATTTAATGATAATTGATACCCATATTTTTCTTTGGTGGCTTTTTGATGACCCCCGGTTACCGGTTAAAATTAAAAAGTACATGCAAAATATTAATCATACAATATATGTAAGCTCAGCATCGGTCTGGGAAATTGCTACAAAATATCGTTTGGGAAAATTGCCTGAAGCTTCTTCAGTGGCAACAGATGTCCCGGAATGGATTATAAAAGCAGGATTTCAATCTTTGAATATTACTCCTGAACACGCTCAACTGTCAGGAGCCTGGGATATTCCCCATCGAGATCCCTTTGACCGGATGCTGGCAGCCCAATCCAAATTGGAAAATCTCCCGTTAGCCAGTATTGATAGAGCGATGACACTCTTTCCAATTAAGATTAATAGGGGTTGATGGGGATTATTAGCCGGGTCTGCCCCCGGTAAATTCCTGTTTTTATGCGTAATGTTATCTAAAATATGGGCAAATAAGACCTTAGAGTGTATTTTTGGCGTAGTGGGGCAGGCTTGGCTTATTGGTGTTTTTGGGGGGTAAAGTATCTCCTTTTTGTACGGCGGCTACACCACCGTGAATCTCGGTACTGACTGCGTCAGCACCTTGTCCCGGCGCTCCGCGCCTGAACAGGGTGCTGGGCTGGACACCTCACGCCGATTAGCACAGGAATTATACTATTGGCGTTCGTAGCCCTTAGGCCATAAAACCCAATCCTTCAGATTTGGGATATAAGTTTTTGTTTTAGCCAGTTCTGTTGTAAAGTTTAATTACATAAAGGTAAGGGGATTGCACTTAAATTTTTTACTTAAAGCGATAATCTGTCGTTTGTTAAGTTGGCGCTTTCCATTAAATATTTCAGACAGAACCCCACGACTACCGATTTCCGAGAGATCCTTTCGAGTTAACCCATGCTCTTCCATTAAGTATTCAAGCGCTTCAATCGGTGAACCAATTGGTTCTGGAATATTTATTTTTTCGTATTCAGAAATATAGGTGCCAACCAAATGCAGCAATGCTTCTAATTTCGGGTCATCCTCCTCTTCCATTATTTTATCCATCAAGTAGTTTGAAAATTCGACTAACAAGTCCAGTTGTTTGTCATTTACAGGTGGAGAAAGAAAATTAGGCATTCCCCTCCATCCGGTGATTATTTGTTGGAATTGAACCATGAGTCCTCCTTCCATTTATCCCTGTCATATTCTTTATGTGTCAAAACGTTTCTGACATAAAGTCTGTTTGCGTCATATGCCAAGAATGCAATTAATCTATATTTATTTCCACCTATATTGAACACAACAAATCTTTTAACTTGGTCTGCACTGGGGAAGAGTTGTTTTAACTCGGCAAAATTCTTAAAATCGTTTGCTGTGATAACTTTAAACCATTTTTTCAAGGGAGCTTCCGCTGAAGGATATTTTCCGAAAAAAACTCTTAGCGTTTTAAAACTGATTATGTGCATGACGCTCCATATATTGATTTGTATTTTTATATAAGCTCTCAATTTGAGATCAAGTTTACCAGCATCAGGGATATTGTCAATAAGTAATTCACTTTATAGCTGGTTGATAGCTGGGTCTGACCCCGCTAACTTTCTGGATTTATAGGAAATATTTGCTGAAATATGGTCAAACGGCCTTAGAGCGTACTTTTTGATGCCAGAAAGGGGCGTTTAAGCCAAATCTGACTCCAATTGAATTCTGATTTAAAAAGGTAAAATTGATGAATGATCAATCTAAGATAGCTGTTGTCGGGCTCGGTTATGTCGGGCTACCCCTGGCAATTCATTTTGGTGAAAAATTTGACACGGTGGGGTTTGATCTCAAGGCGAGCATTGTCAAAAATTGTGGGGAGATGAAAGATCCCACCGGCGAAGTGAGTCAGGAGGAGTTTGAACGGGCAGTTCGGTTCACGGCCACCTGCGATCCTGCCATGCTTTCTGATGCCGATTACATTGTGGTGGCCGTTCCCACTCCGATTGATCGTGCCAGACGCCCGGATCTGGGGCCGGTGGAAGGGGCCTCCAGAACCGTGGGTGGGCATTGCATCGCTGTGCTCCATCAACAATATCGGGAAATGGCCGTGTCTGATTTCATCTCCTGCCTCAATGCAAAGGGGTGCCTGGTCGATGTAAAATCCATACTGGATCCCAAAAGGTGAACCTGGGCCTGCCTTGCCGGGATTCTCTGTTTGGGGATCGTCCTTTAATTGATTCAATATACAATACCCACCCGTACCTTTAACCTTTACGACATCCTGGCAAATGCCTTGGGCATTTTTCCGGTAATGATTATAAAAATATTTAAACTAAGGAAAATGCGGAGGCGAGGACAGATTTAAAAATCTGTCCCCTAAGCGCATAAGGAGGTGAAGACATGGAAACCACAAAGCAAGACTATGTCTTGAATGCAAAGTTTGATTATGATCACAGATCATCTGAGAACAATGGTCTTTTGTCTCCGGCATGGATCGCAGGGGTTGATTTTTCGCTGCTTA
>CAYSSE010000429.1:0-3560 GCA_964433355.1 uncultured Desulfocicer sp. | reverse complement strand
ACTTTTTCACAGCCAATTATCAGGTATTCTTTTTTAGTAAAGACAGTTCCTGATTTTACTGCTCTTCTTTTTCTTTTTTCTCTTGCATGTCTTCTTCTGGCGTGTCTGTGTAAGGCTCTTTTCTCCATCAGATCGGTTATTTGTTTGGTTCTTGTCTCAAGTTCAGCTAACAAGACTGGCTCTCCTGAGTTTCTAACAACAGACACGCCAATGTTATTAGAACCAACGTCAATTCCTAAAGTTAAAGGCTGAGTAAATTCAGTTGATTCATAAGTTAATTGGATTGTAAAAGGTTTATGTTGAACAACTTTTGCTTTTTCAGTTCTCAATAGCCATTTGACCTTTCCAAATCTTTTGGTAGGCATCAAAGGCTTTCCAGATTTTGACAATACATATACTTGATACATTTTAAGTAATTCCTAACAAGTTAGGTTGGTTTCTCTGAACTCCTTACAGGATTAACAGTGTTTAAGCTGAGAAAACTTAATTGCCAAGTGATACCTGTAAGTAGGTCCTGTGATTTAATCTTTATTTGAGTAATATTTAATAAAAATAATGAATATATTTTAATACTACTTAATAAAAAATAGACCTAACAATTCCAGAAATCGTTGATGAATATTGTCAAAACCGCCATTGGACATTATCAACACCAGATCTCCTTTTTGGGCATGCGCCTTTAAAAACGATAAAATAGACTCCGTGTCTTTGAAATAAAAGGCCTCATTCCCACGGTTCCGGATGTCACTGACCAGCCTTTGTGTTGACAGTCTCTGGTTTTCCGGTACCTTATCAAGCCTGGATGGTTTCCGGATGCAGATCATGTCGGCATCATCAAATGCGGCCGCATAATCTTTCTGGAAAATATCACGCATGCTGGAATTTGTCCGTGGTTCAAATACGGCAATGACACGTCCGTGGTCATAAAAAGGCTTTACCGCTGCAATGGTTTCCTTCACCGCTGTGGGATGATGGGCAAAATCATCCATCACGGTGATGCCGTGTTTGATGCCTCGGATCTCCTGTCTTCTTTTGATCCCCTTAAATGTGTCCATATGTGGGCACACAATGGCACCTGGAATCCCCAGTTTCATTAAAGCTGCCACTGAGGCAATGGTGTTCATGGCATTATGTCTGCCCATGAGCGGGGAACGTAGATCAAAACTTTCTCCATCTTGCCTGTTTATGTGAATATGCGTTCGCCTGTCACCCACGTTGGCAGCATTTATTTTTGTGTGGGTGAAAAACCAATGATAAGCACCCTCTCCAAAATATTCAATGGGACAGGTGGCATCTTTGAGCACATCTGCCAGATTGGGGTCCATCCCATTGGCAAGAACGCTTCCCCGGGGAGGAATGATGGCCAAAAGGGATTTAAAGGCAGCTTTGATGTGATCAAGATCCCTGAAAATATCGGCATGGTCAAACTCAATGCCATTGATAATGGTGATATGCGGGGGGTAATGGAGAAATTTCGGCCCTTTATCAAAAAAGGCGGTGTCATATTCATCCCCTTCAATGACAATATAATCTCCATTGCCCAGGCGGTAATTACTGTTAAAGTTTTTCAGTATCCCCCCAATCATAAAGGTGGGATCAAGGCCGACCTCATATAAAAGATGGGCAATAATGGCAGAGGTGGTGGTTTTGCCATGGGTTCCCGTCACAAGGATTATTTTTTTATCCTTGGCAACAAAATGGTTCAGAGCCTGGGGCATGGAACAATAGGGAATTTGATTGTCCATCACATGCCGGGCTTCCACATTGTTGCGGGTAACGGCATTACCAATGATCACAAGATCCGGTGCCGGATCAAGGTGGGAGGGGGAAAATCCAGAAAAAAGATCCACCCCCTTTTCTGCCAGGAAATCGCTCATGGGCGGGTACACCTGTTGATCGGAACCTGTCACCTTAAATCCAAGATCCTGGAGCATGCAGGCAAGCGCCCCCATACCGGTGCCACAGGCGGCAATCATATGGATTCTTTTTACATGGCTGGGGATGTGATTTCCTGAAAGATCCATATCAGGCAAGACCTTTCATGACCTCTGCCGCAGCAGAAATGGTAAGGTCTATCTCTTCGTCGGTGTGGGCTGAAGAGACAAAAAAGGCTTCAAACTGGGAGGGAGCAAGATAAATCCCCCGGTCACGCATGCCTTTATAAAAGGTTGAGAATCGATCCAGGTCACTCGCTTTGGCTTGGTTGAAATTATGAACAGGGCCTGCCGTAAAAAAGAATCCGCCCATGGAGCCCATGTGCCCGGCACAAAAATCAATGCCTGCGCTGGCAGCAGCCACCTTGAGGCCGGTTACAAGCTTTTGTGTTTTTTGATCCAGATTCTCATAATATCCCGGGGTCTGCAACTCCTTTAAAGTGGCAATGCCCGCTGCCATGGCAAGGGGATTTCCAGACAGCGTTCCTGCCTGGTACACCGGTCCCAGGGGAGCGATGTGGGACATAAATTCTTTTTTACCGCCGTAGGCACCCACGGGAAGCCCCCCCCCAATGATTTTACCAAAACAGGTTAAATCCGGTGTAATTCCAAAGATCTCCTGGGCTGATCCCTTGGCAACCCGGAAACCTGTCATGACCTCATCAAAGATCAACAGCGCACCATGGGTGGTGCAGAGTTCTCGCAGGGCTTCATGAAATCCGGCCACCGGAGGAATCATCCCCATGTTTCCGGCAATGGGTTCCACAATTATGGCTGCCACTTTGTCTCCCATTTTTTCCATGATGGCCGTTACGGCGTCAATATCATTGAATTGAACAGACAGGGTGTTTTCCACCACAGAGGCGGGAACCCCCGGGCTTCCGGGTATATTCAGGGTGGCAACCCCTGATCCGGCGGCCACCAGAAGGGTGTCGGCATGTCCATGGTAGCAGCCGTCAAATTTGATGATCACATCTCTTCCCGTAACTCCCCGGGCCAGACGCAGGGCACTCATGGTGGCTTCGGTGCCGGAGTTGACCATGCGAATCATTTCAACAGAGGGGACTGTTTCCGTCACAAGTTTTGCAAGATCAGTCTCAAGGGAGGTGGGAGCACCAAAACTGGTGCCGATTTCCAGCACGCTTTTTAGGGCATCAATAACGGCAGGATGTCGGTGACCAAGGATCATGGGACCCCAGGATCCCACATAATCAATGTAGCAGTTACCGTCTGCATCATAAATTTTAGATCCATCAGCTCTTTCAATGAACAGGGGATCTCCCCCAACGGAACCACAGGCCCGCACCGGTGAATTTACGCCACCTGGAATATATTTAACCGCATTGTCAAACAACGCCCTGGACTTTTTGTTTTCCATTTTTTAAACTCCCCATCAAAATAATATTCAAACAAAGTATAAGTGAAAAAATTGTGGACATCCTTTAAGTTGACCCAACATGATTTTACACTTTTGTTGATACGATCCCCGAATAATGGGGGGAAATAATCTTAACAAGTAAGTGTAAGTCAGTAAATGTCAGGATGCCAAATTGCGTTTGCAATAATGGGAACCTGATCATAAATATTTCAGGAAATCCCACAAACTATTAAAATTAACAAAGCCAA
>CAYSSE010000428.1:0-3563 GCA_964433355.1 uncultured Desulfocicer sp. | reverse complement strand
CCAATCTTTCTTATAATATTTTTGATATTGCAGGTTTCCTGGGGTTTGAAGACCCTTACTATTTTTCCAGGCTATTTAAAAGCAAGACAGGCTTGTCGCCCAAAAAATACCGTGAATCCCTGAAAAATGTGATAAGCTAAGGTTCAGAGTCAATTTTAAGGAGGGGCTGACATGGTTAAAAAACCAAAAATTCACAGCGCACAGTTTAAGGTTGGCAAAACTAAAGGCAAACTTGCCCCCCCCCGCTCATTGTTTAAACGCCCCTTTTTAGCATTAAAAAGTACATGCTAAGCCTTTTTTTGCCCATTTTTATGATAAGATAATCAATAAAACTAGTGTTTTACCTGGGTCAGACCCCGCTACTCATCCTCCTTGACACATATTCAAGCACCTGTTAAAATTGTAAATTGATGCAAAATCAGCATCTCAAAATACGTTAAATTTTTTTGTTGAAGCTCCAGTGTCAAATTCTTATTGACGCAAAACCCCAATAATATCAATGTTTTGCTTGAGGTTAATTTGTCTGTAAAGATAGAAAATATTAGAAATTTCAGTATTATTGCCCACATCGACCATGGCAAATCCACCCTGTCCGATCGTCTGATTCAGCTGGCAGGGGTTGTGTCCGATCGAGACTTCAAGGATCAGATGTTGGATTCCATGGACATCGAACGTGAACGGGGGATCACCATTAAAAGCCAGACGGTGAGTCTGCCTTACACCGCAGCGGATGGTCAAACCTATTTGTTGAACCTCATTGACACCCCGGGCCATGTGGATTTTTCCTATGAAGTCTCCCGGGCTTTGGCCTCCTGTGAAGGGGCGTTTCTATTGGTGGATGCCAGCCAGGGGGTGGAGGCCCAGACCTTGGCCAATATCTATCTTGCCATGGAACATAACCTGGAAATTGTGCCGGTGATCAATAAAATTGATCTGCCATCAGCTGAAATCCAGTGGGCCAAGGATCAGATTGATGAAGATTTAGGTCTTGACGGGGATACAGCCCTTCAGGTGTCCGCCAAAACAGGCCAGGGGGTTGAAGCGGTATTTGAAGCCGCCGTAAATTTGATGCCTCCCCCTGAAGGTGATGCTAAAGCCGCGTTGCAGGCATTGATATTTGACTCCCACTATGATCCCTACCGGGGCACTATTGTCCATGTTCGTGTTTTCCAGGGCACCATTAAAAAGGGCGATAAAATAGCCTTTTTATCCAATAAATCCCAGTATAAGGTGGAGGAGGTGGGGCTGTTTCAAATTGTCCGGAAACCCATGGATAAACTTGAGGCTGGGCAGGTGGGTTATATCATTGCCGGTATCAAGACAATTTGTGATGTGAGTTGTGGCGATACCGTCACCCTTGCGGAAAATCCCTGTGTTCAACCCATGCCCGGGTTCAGGGAGCCCAATCCCGTGGTTTTTTCTTCCATGTATCCCGTGGCTTCCGATGATTATGAGGAGTTGACCGAGGCCCTGGAAAAATTAAAACTCAACGATGCCTCCCTGATCTATGAAAAAGATGCCTCTGCGGCGTTGGGGTTTGGGTACCGCTGTGGCTTCCTGGGGTTGCTCCACCTGGAGGTGGTTCAGGAGCGACTCGAACGGGAATATAATATTTCCCTGATCCTCACTTCACCCTCGGTGCAGTATGAGATTACCCGCATTGACGGCACTATTCAAATTATAGATAATCCCTCACTTTACCCCGATCCCATGGAGATTGAAAAAACCCGGGAACCCTTTATCAAAGCTTCCATCATCATTCCAGACAGATACATGGGAGCCGTGATGCAGGTGTGTCTGGAACACCGGGGGGTGAGTACCAATTATCAATATCTCACCAGCAATCGCATTGAGATGAAGTTTAATCTTCCCCTGGCCGAGGTGGTGTATGAATTTTATGATCGCCTTAAGAGTGTCACCCAGGGATATGGTTCCTTTGACTATGAGATTGCAGGGTACCAGGAAACAGATTTGGTGAAGCTGGATTTTTTGGTCAATGGAGAACGGGTGGATGCGTTGTCCCAGCTGGTGCATCGGGACAAGGCCGAGGATCGTGCTCGCAATGCCTGTAAACAGCTCAGGAACGAAATTCCCCGTCAGATGTTTAAGATTGCCATTCAAGGGGCCATTGGCGGAAAAATTATCTCCCGGGAGACGGTGTCTGCCTATCGAAAGGATGTAACGGCTAAATGTTATGGTGGTGATATTTCCAGAAAGCGAAAACTCCTGGAAAAGCAAAAAAAGGGAAAAAAGCGCATGAAAATGGTGGGATCTGTGGAGATTCCCCAGTCGGCTTTTCTGTCGGTGCTTAAATCCGGTAAATAAAATAATACTCAAAAATTACTGGCCACGATGGTTATTAATTGATATAGCCTAAACAGTGTTTATCTCATCAAACGGGCTTGCTCTCATTCCAGACCTTGGGGGATGGGGGTTGTAGTATCAGGAAATGGCACACCCCTCCCATGACCAAGCCCCGTTAAATTCATCATCCACCATTTTCATAGACAGGAGAAAGGTATTATGGCCAAAAGGATATTTGTTTTATTGCTGACAGGGCTTTGTTTTGTTTTGATTCCCAGTATTCAGGCAAAGGAACTCCAGGGGGTCTCTTTCCCCGAAGAAAAGATCATTGCCGGAAAGACGTTGACCCTTAACGGGGTGGCTTTGCGAAAGGCCTTGGGCATCATCAAGGTATTTGCCGGGGGATTTTACCTGGAGACCCCGACCACCGATTCCACCGTTGCCATTGAATCTGAGCAGGTGAAATACTTTTACCTTGAATACCTCACTAACAAGGCCACAGCAGAAAAACTCCAGGATGGGTTTCTCAAGAGCATTAAGAAAGCCAATCCAGCCCAATTGGTTGAGGCCCAACAAAAAAACATTGAGCTGTATGCCTCCTGGCTGGATCAGGACATGAAACCCGGTGGGACTTCAGAATCTATCTATGTGCCGGGAAAAGGGCTGACACTGATTATCAACGGCCAGACAAAAGGAACCATCACCGATGTCACCTTTGCCCAGATGTATTACCGCTACAGTCTGGGTGAAAAAGCCGATAAAAAGTTAAGAAAAGGGTATATGAGTTTGTAAAAGCGTTATTGATGTTGAGATTGGCATCGCTGAATTTGAGGGCAGATGGCATGAAGGATTCATGCCTGTATTGGGCTGCCCCGGTTGTAATAAAGAAACTATGGAATATGCGGGAACGTGAAAAGCCCGCCCGCAGGGTGCTAGTACACCAAATCTTAAATCTATCGGGGGATAACGCAACTTAAAAAAACCTGATATTCAAAGGTTTTTTTCACGAATAACCCCGAGGCATTTATGATTCGGTGTACTAGTTTAATAATGGTAACGATCAATTGAAAATGTTTGACCACCTTTAGGTGGTTCATGCTTTTTAAAACCGCTTTGAGCGGTTCACAATACAAGCCTCCGGCTCTGCCGGAGGTCGTTGACTCCCCTTTTGATTCTCATGGAAGATATTTCAACACTGGCGGGGTTGTCGGTGAAACTTAAAGGTATGGAAGATTGATGCAAGAAAAAGCAACATCGGT
>CAYSSE010000427.1:0-3563 GCA_964433355.1 uncultured Desulfocicer sp. | reverse complement strand
GTTTATTCAATTAAAAAATGTTAATTTCTATGTGATTTTTTTTATTGACCTGTTGCTTTTTTTCCTATCACTGCTGTGCGCCTACCTCATCCGGTTTGAGTTTGTGATGTCCCCGGGGATGTTGGATCAGTTTTTTCACCTCCTGCCCCTTGTCCTGGCGGTGAAGTCCCTCAGCTTTTTTTTCATGCACATGTACAAGGGTATGTTTCGCTATGCCGGTCTGGCAGATCTGTGGCGCCTGGTCAAAGCCGTGGCCCTCTCCACCTTAATATTGCTGGTGAGTGTGCTCATGCTCCATCGGTTCCAGGGGATTTCCCGAGCCGTGTTTCCCATTGATGCCGTGCTGACCTTATTCTTTACAGGCGGGCTTCGGCTTTTTATACGGTATATCTTCAAGGAATACATGGTACACAAGGGAGATGGCAATGTGTTGCCCCTGTTTCACACGGACAAAGACAAGACCCCGGTGTTGATTTACGGGGCTGGCAGTGCCGGGGAAAAGCTCTACCGAGAGATTTCAGAAAATCCCCGGCTCAGGTTCCGAGTTGTGGGGTTTGGCGATGACAATACTCACAAATGGGGTAGATCCATCCATGGGGTGTCCGTGCTGGGGGGAGCAAAGGAGATCTGCAAGCTCAAAGACACCCACAAATTCAAATTGGTGCTCATTGCCATGCCGTCTTCCACCGGTCGGCAGATGCGGGGAGTTGTGAATGAGTGCAAGTCCTGTGATCTTCCCTTTAAGACTTTGCCCGGTATGGGCGAGTTGGTGGACGGCAAGGTCAATGTCAAGGTTCTGCGGGATGTCAGTTACAAGGATCTCTTGCGCAGAAAGCCCGTGGAGCTGGATTCAGAAAAGATTTCAGGCTATCTCAACGAAAGGGTGGTGCTAGTCACTGGGGCAGGGGGGAGCATTGGCAGTGAATTGTGCCGCCAGATCATCAAGTTCCACCCCCGGCGGTTAATTATGTTGGATGCCTCCGAGCCCAGTCTCTACAGCATCCAGATGGAACTCAAGCACCGGGCCGAATACCAGAATTACACCACAGTGCTGGGGCTAATCCAGGATGAGTTCTTGATTGACCGGGTGATGCGGGCCTACGGGCCCCAGGTGATCTTCCATGCCGCTGCCTACAAGCATGTTCCCATGCTGGAGCGAAATCCCTGGCAGGCGGTGAAAAACAATATTCGGGGCAACCAGGTGATGCTGGATAAGGCCATGGAATATGGCGTGGGCCACTATGTTTTGGTCTCCACTGACAAGGCCGTGCGGCCCACCAACATCATGGGAGCCTCCAAACGCATCTGTGAATTAACCCTCCAGGCCAATGTGGGGGGGATGGGTACTGGGCCTGGTGAGGGAGGTATTGGTGATGTTGTAATAAAAAATGGCCTTGTGGGTCAAAACGAAACTACAATCCCAGAACCCAAAACCCAAAACCCAGCACCTATAATCCAGCACCCACATACTCGCATGATGGCCGTGCGCTTCGGCAATGTTGTGGGCTCATCCGGCTCGGTAATCCCTCTGTTTCGAGACCAGATTGAGCGGGGTGGGCCAGTGACGGTTACCCACCCTGATGTGACGCGCTATTTCATGACCATCCCCGAAGCGGCCCAGCTAATTTTACAGGCCGGTGCCCAGGGAGAGGGGGGCGAAACCTTTATCCTGGAGATGGGCGAAAGTATTAAAATTGCAGACATGGCAAGGGATCTGATCCGGCTATCCGGCAAGGTGCCCGACGATGATATTGAGATCCGATTCACCGGTCTTCGCCAGGGGGAGAAGCTCTACGAGGAGCTCATCACCGAAGGCGAGGGCATTATCCCCACCAAGCATGAAAAAATCATGGTTCTGAAACCCAATGGCCACTGGAACGGCCACGGCACCCAGGAAAACTACCAAACCTACCTCAAGTCCCAACTATCCGACTTATACACCGCCGCAGACCGCCACGACATCTGCGCCATCCGGGACAAAATGCAAACCATCGTCCCCGAATTCAAGGTCCAGGACAGCCAGTGCGTCCTATAAGCCGGATCTGCTATAAGCCGGGTTAAGTTGAATCTGTTAAGAAGCTTGACATTCACCAGTCATTTTTATACTTAATGGATGAATACGAGATCGACGAATCAGGGCGTCAACCCCTTTATTTAATAGCAATGTTAACCACCATCGGTTCGAGCATTTTTTTATAACAAATTGAATTTATTGATATAAAAAAACAACAAATAAAAAATCTAAATAAAATTATATTTAGATTACAGTATGTTATGCTGGCTATCGAACCGAGGGTAACCATCAATCTAAAAGGAGCATTCCATGAACATCATTTTTTTCGGACCCAACGGCAGTGGCAAAGGTACCCAAGGCTCTATTCTCAAAGGCAAATATAACTTCGCCCACATTGAATCTGGTGCCATTTTTCGGGAAAACATCAAGGGCGGCACCGAGCTTGGTAAACAGGCAAAAGCCTTTATTGACAAGGGAGATTTGGTTCCAGATGACATCACCATCCCCATGGTGCTTGACCGCTTGAAACAGGATGACTGCAAAAACGGATGGCTCCTGGACGGATTCCCAAGAAATAAGGTGCAGGCCGAAAAACTGGACGCATCCCTTAAAGAGGCTGGCATGAAGCTGGACTATGTCATTGAAATGCTCCTGGATCGCCAGATTGCCAAGGATCGTATCATGGGCCGCAGACTGTGTGAAAAAGACAACAACCATCCCAATAATATTTTTATTGATGCCATCAAACCCGACGGAGACAAATGCCGGGTGTGCGGTGCTGCTCTGACCAAGAGGGCCGATGATCAGGATGAAGACGCCATCGATAAAAGACACTCCATTTATTATAATGATGTGGATGGCACCCTTGCATCTGCCTACCATTTCCGTGATCTGGCAGCAAAGGATGACAGCGTCAAGTATTTTACCCTCCAGGGAGAAAAAGACTTGAAATCCGTCACCGATGAGCTGATTTCTAAATTGTAAATTTATCCCCACGGGGTATTCGCTTCACTAAATAGTTATCATGGACATCGCAGCGACGGCCCATGCCATCAAGGCGTTCCCAGCGCCATGAATAATATGCACCATGCCCCCTGGGCTAAAGGCCCAGGGGGTTTCTTACCTGTTTTTTATAACCCGCATGTCCTAATGGACACAACGAATATTGGGTCGTAGACGCGGAGCCAAATGCTATCATGCCGCCCCCCTCCGACGGGCAATGGGCCCGGCCGGAACCGTAGACGGCACAATTGGCCGGTTCCTATTGCCCATCGGAGGGGGGCTCTGCTGAAGTTGCCCGGAGGTCTTATTTTCTAATAAACTGCCACGGCCAGGCCGTATTTTGACCCTGGCCTGCCCACAATGAAGCGTGAAAGAATGTTAGATATATCTACTCTTTCATATAAAAAAAACACCCAGATTTATGATTTTTTTCTTGATCATGCCCTTTAACGGTGATATAGATCAAGGGTTATAAAAAATAAACCATCGAAGTTCATGATGGGCAAGAAAGGGGCGATGCAGTTGAAGGATATCACAGTCAAGGTCA
>CAYSSE010000426.1:0-3569 GCA_964433355.1 uncultured Desulfocicer sp. | reverse complement strand
TTATCATGGGAATTCTCTTGATTACTGATAAGTTCAAGCTCCTGGCCACACTGTAACGAAAGCCTGTTTCACTTGACCTTGCTGTAAAAACAATCATAATTATTTTTTATTACAACTTTGTAAGAAAAGAATATACCGCAAAGCCATATGAAACGCGCTATAGTACACCAAACCTTAAATCTATCGGGGATAACGCAACCTGAACCACGCCCGATCTTCAAAGGTTTTTTTCACGGATAACCCCGAGAAATTTATGATTAAGTGTACTAATACCCCAACATCTACTTTTTGCTATCAAAAAAATAACAAGGAAGCGCCATATGAAGAATATAAAAATTTCCATCACCATAATACTCCTGGTATTTTTTTCACTATCACTTGCATGGGCTGCCACGCCGGAAACAACAGAAAAAATAACCTGGAGAAATTATGAAAAAGGCAGAGCTATGGCAGAAAAGCAAGGGAAAAAAATCTTCCTCTATTTCCATGCAGACTGGTGCACATACTGTAAAAAAATGGAACTCACCACTTTCAAGGATAAAGGTGTCATTGACTATATAAATGAAAATTACATTGCCATCAGGGTGGATTCTGACAAAGAACAAAAAATTGCATCACTCTTTGGGGTGAGAGGACTTCCCAGCACCTGGTTTTTAAAATCAGACAGTGGCAAATTAAGCAGCATGCCCGGATACATTGATTCAAACCGCCTGCTCACCATTCTCAAATTCATCAACACCGAAAGCTACGAAAAAATGAGTTACCAAGATTTCAAGGCAACTATTTAATAAGTACCCACACATATATTTTTCGGTATTCCACAGATATATCAAATTCATATCTATTGATTTTATTTTATTTTGAGTAATAGTAAATATTCGGGCAGCACCCCATATTCGCCCATTTTGGCCAGCTCACATAGCATTAGTACCATCGGTTCGACCATTTTTTTATAACAAATTGAATTTATTGATATAAAAAAATAACAAATAAAAAACTTAAATAAAATTATATTTAGATTACAGTATGTTATGCTGGCTATCGAACCGAGGGTTAGTATGCTACGCAGTCCCAAATAGACGAATATGGGGCACTGACCAAACATTTACATTGCAACCCGAATATTTACGAGGAATTCTTACAACCCAGTACCCAGTACCCAGTACCCAGTACCCAGTACCCAATACCCAATACCCAAAAAAACATAAGCAAAGGACAAATCCATGCCTATTTACGAATATCGCTGTGAAAAATGTGAAACCGTTTTTGAAAAGCTTGTTTTTGCCGGGGATAAAGAGGAAATTAACTGTCCCAAATGCAATAGCAAAGAGGTTGCCAAAATAATGAGTGCGTGCAGCTTCATGGGAGCCAGCATGGGCACCTGCGCCGCAGATGCCCCCAAGGGCTTTTCCTGAGCGGGGTGATCCCTTGTGCGACAGTCTGTCGCACCCAACCGCCCTATTGTGTTTATCAAGTAGACACATTACCCTTGAGACCAATGGCCTGGGCAACACGTCTCATACCGGAAATGGTTTCGGTGATCAATTCTGTTCGATCCATGCCCAACATATCAGCGCCTTTATCAATAATGGTACGATCCACACCAGCGGCAAACCGCTTATCCTTCCACTTCTTTTTTACCGATTTTGCTGTGAGATCCAGGACACTCTTTGAGGGCCTGACCAGGGCACAACTGGCCACAAGCCCGGTGAGTTCATCCACTGCGTAAAGTGTTTTTTCCAGCCGGGTTTGGGGTTCTGTATCTGAACAAATACCCCATCCATGGCTGACCACCGCACGAATATAGGCTTCTGGCCAATTATTTTCCATGAGGATCTCACGGCATTTTGTGCAATGGGCATCGGGATACATTTCATAGTCCAGATCATGAACCAGTCCGATCACCTCCCATGGCTGTCTGTCTTCATTGAACTTATCGGCAAAATGACCCATGACTCCTTCCACGGAAAGGGCATGGCGCAGCAGGCTGTCACTCTTGTTATAGCGTTTAAAAAGAATCAAGGCATCTTCTCTTGAGGGAATATAAGAATCCATTGCACTCCTTTATTATTTTTTTATATGAAAGAGTAGGCAAGTCTAACATTCTTTCATGTTTCGTTGTGGGCAGACAAGGTCAGAAAACTTTTTGGGTTCTGGCTTGTCCAGCTTAGGGAACAAAAAAGGGTCATTGAGAAACCAGAATAACCACTTGGCAAGCCTTCATGAACCGATGACGTTCCCGGATCTTTTCAATTTTGTCGGCATCGGATTTACTGATGACAATGGATGAATTCCCCGTGCCCCCCTTTCTGAGTCCCTTCACCCGGATGGGATTATCTCCCACCCATTGTGCGATTTCAACAGAGTCCATGCGGCACAGATAACGGCACACGCCTTTCTGCACAGCAAACTCCCGGCTGATAAAAAGAGCATTATAGATCTGATCACCCAGCTCACTGACCACCACAGGATAAAGCACCGGATCAAATCCAATGGCAGTGGCATCAATGATCAGTCCGGTATATTCCAACTGATTTTTCCTAAGTGATACCGGGGGATGAATAATCTCAAGAGTGGGAATGGATTTAATTTCTTCGGGTAGCACCAGCTGAAGAAAACCGCCGAAGATGGATGTTTCCAGCACGACTTCAATGCTGCGATTGGAAGTATAGGACTGTTTGATCAATCTGGCATCCATGACATTTTTTTCAATACCGGCAAGAATGTGATCATCCGATGCAGCAAGGGCTCCCACGCTTTGACCCGCATGAATATTCAACTGTTTCAAGATATCAACAAGATTACGCCTGGCAGCAATTCTGGCAGCACTCAAAATAAAATCAGGGGAGTCTGCTTTTTTACGGTCTGTGGGCACAACCTTCCCCGTGGCACAAACCATCCCGGTACTCCAATTGACATAGCCCTGGGAAAACGGCACAACACACTGGTTCTGCGGAATCTGAATCTGCTGATCCCCAGACACCAGAGACGCAAAAAACAGACTGCCCCCTACCAACACCCATAGAACCAATGGTTTTAAAATGCCCCCAGAACCCACCATTAACTATACACCTGCCCTGTTACAAAACCCATGATGACTCTGCACCATCTCCACATTATTGGCGGAAGACCCGTTCAAGGGTAAAAATGTATCCATATATTGATATACACGGGCAATGGCCTTTTCCACACTTGGATTATCCGGCAGAGTGGCGGCGATCTTCTCAATGTAACCCCGCTTTTTCACCCATAAAACAGACTGGGCAAAATTCAAATCAAACACCCAGCTGATCTGCATCAACTTCAAATCATTAAGGCGTTTTATACAACCACTTTTAACAAAGGTTCCAGCCAGAATGGCATCAATGGCATCGGTGGAAAATCCATTGTCATCCACAAGCCCCAGGTTAATGGCTTTTTGGCTGCCCGGCCGGGGGTTGATATAGTTCCCAATGACCACCCGCCAAATATCAAGTTTATCTGCATCCCGGAGCAGGCCCATGAAAAAAAGCAATCTGTCATCCCCCTGCCGGGGAATATGCGCTGCGTTATGAAAGGCAATGGCTTTT
>CAYSSE010000425.1:0-3570 GCA_964433355.1 uncultured Desulfocicer sp. | reverse complement strand
TTGCCACCTACCATAAGGACAATCCATTAAAAGAAGGCATGCCCAGCCAGGAACTCAAATCCAAATTCCGGGCCTTTAGTGACAAAGATTCAAAGCTCTTTCCCCTAATCATTGCAAGACTCACCAAAGAGGACAAAGTAATCCAAGATAAAGGAAGTATCCGTCTGTCCCAGCATGAAGTAGCATTGCAGGTGGATGAGCAGGAAGTCAGGGAAAAATTTCTCAAAACCTACCAGGATTCTGGACTCACCCCACCTTTTTTCCGCACCATCTGCCAGGATCTGGAGGTGGATCAAAAGGTGGCAAGGGGGGTGCTTCAAATTCTAATTGATGAACAACGCATTATCAAAACCAAAGACGATCTTTACTTTGATGCAAAGGCCATCAAAGATATTGAAACGGAACTTGTGGCATTCCTGCAAAAATCCGGTGAAATCACCACTCCCCAATTCAAGGACATGGCAGGCATTTCCCGTAAATTTATCATCCCCCTGATTGAGTATTTTGACACCATTAATCTCACCATCCGTGTGGGGGATACCAGACAATTAAGGAAAAAAAAATAATAAAAAGGAGTCACCATAACAAGATCGGGTACTTCTTTTTTAATAACTGCCACGGGCAGACCGTATTCTGGCCTCGGCCTGCCCACAACGAAGTATGAAAGAATGTTAGGCGTACCTACTCTTTCATATAAAAAAATAAAAACAGGTCAATTCATTTAAGGAGAAAAAATGGACGAGAAAAAGAACAAAATTATTCTATGGGGATATTTGGGACTAATGGTTGCCTTCATCCTGGTGGTCACCTTTGGCGGTGATAACAGTTCCCAAACACCTGCTGCAACGGAAACACACAATGAAGTTGCCATGGATGCCCCCGCTGCCCCAGAAGCTACTCACAAAGCAGTCGTTACCGAAGAAAAAGTCCATGCTGAAACTGCCTCCCAGGTCAATGAAGCAGAAGAACACCCGGGCGAGGAACAAGAAAATATCGCTAAAAAAGCGCCCCAGGTGACATCCACTGACACAGCAAAAACTCACGTGGACACCACAGTAGCAGACACATCAAAAGCGCATACCGCCGTTAAAACAGCCCATGGGGTAAAAGACCCCTTTGAAGGCAAACCCTCCCCGGATGAAGCCATTTGTCTTCTGAGAAGAGGCAACCAGCGATTTGTCCACGGAGAATCAGCTCATCCCCACATGAACCTTGCAAGGCTGCTCCAGGCAGGATCAGAAAACCAGGGAGACCACGCCTATGCCACAGTGATTACCTGCTCTGATTCACGGGTTCCCGTGGAGGCCATCTTTGACGCCGGTATCATGGATCTTTTTGTCATCCGCGTGGCCGGGAATGTATGTGATGTGGATGAAAGGGGTTCCATTGAATATGGTCTTGCCCATGTAAATACTCCGGTGCTGGTGGTTCTGGGACACACCCAATGCGGTGCGGTCACCGCCGTTACCCAGGCAGTTCTTGGCCATGGTCATAAACTGGAACGAAACATTCCAGCCCTGGTGGATAATATTATTCCTGCAGTTAAAAAAGCCATGGCAGATCATCCCGAGATCAAAGGCATGGACATCATCCCTATGGCCATTGAAGAAAATATCTGGACCGGCATTGAAGAGCTGTTTATGGAAAGCCCGGCCACCCGGAATCTGGTTGCCGCAGGCAAAGTCAAGGTGCTGGGGGCCATCTATGATGTGGGGGAAGGCACCATTCAATGGCTGCCCCAGGAAAAATCCATGGAAATCCTGAAAAAAGTGGAAGCAAACCCCAAAAAAGCTGGCATTAAATAACAACCATGTCCAACGTCAACAAGCCCTAAGTTAAAGCTCCAGAGGTTTTCTTACCAATTTTTTATAACATACATGGCAGTCACCACTGCCACAACGAGTATTGAAAATGGCATTATGCCGCCCCCCCCCGACGGGCAATGGGCCCGGCCGGAACCGTAGACGGCACAATTGGCCGGTTCCTATTACCCATCGGGGGGGGCTCTGCTGAGGGTACTTGGACACTTCATTTTCATATAAAAACTGCCACGGGCAGACCAAACAGTTCGTAGCCCTTCACTCTTAACCCTTCACCCTTCCATCTTTTACCCAATATCCATAAACCGTTTTTTCAGACAATTTCGTCCACAAACCACTCCACCACCGTATCCAGGTAAACCATCCCCCCAAGGTTCAAGGCAAACCGCCTTTCATAAATGTGACCCCATCCCTGTTCTTTCACCCTGTACAGAACTGTCCGGAACTGTTGCTCAAAAGAGTGTCCAGACAGCTTTTCAAAGGCCGGGATATCGATCCCCTCAAAGGCTCTAAGGCCCAACATCACCCGTTCCATCAAAACTTGCTCCCGAGTGAGGGTCTCCTGTTCCATGACAGGCAGTTCCCCCTTGCCAAGGAGATGAACATACCGGATCACATCCCGGTGATTCCAGGAGCGCCGGGCACCATCAAAGGAGTGCGCTGCCGGCCCAAGGCCGGTATAGGGCACGCCGAACCAATATTTTTCATTATGATGGGAGCGGTATTGTTTATTTTTCGCAAAATTAGACACCTCATAGTGGTCATACCCCCGGTGTCCTGCGTGCTGGGACGTTAAGGTAAAAAGGTCGGCCACATTTTTATCTTCCAGGGGAATCACCCCACCGGCCCTGCGGGTATTATCAAGGGGCGTATCAGGTTCATAGGTGAGCATATAACAGGAGAGGTGTTCCGGGGAAAAAGAGAAAGCGGTATCCATGTCCCCCTGCCAGCCCGGGGTCGTTTCATGGGGAACGCCAAACATGAGATCAAGGCCGATGTTTTCAAAACCTGCTCTGCGGGCACTCTTTATGGCCTTGACAGCATCAGCGGCACTGTGAATTCGACCCAGAAATTTAAGTTTTTCATCTTGAAATGACTGAACCCCCATATTAAGGCGATTCACACCCAGGGAGTGCATATCGGCAAGGTATGTCCCCCCCACGGTGCCAGGATTCACTTCCATGGTCACCTCCACCGGATCAGAAATACAGGCCAGATCATGGACGCAAGATAAAATGCGCTCCATCTCCCGGGCTGTGAGTACCGAAGGGGTTCCCCCGCCAAAATAGATAGTGTCAATGCAATGATTTCCCAAAGAACGCATCCCCATTTCCACCAACAACGCTGACACAAAATCTTCTTTCAATGAAAAATCACTGGTGGAGTAAAAATCACAATAGGCACATTTTTTAACACAAAAGGGAATATGGATATACAATCCGTGGGACTCAGACAAAACGCTTCCTTTTTCATGGGAGTTTATGGGAGATGAAGTAACAAAAATCCAGTAAATTGCTCATGAAAAAAACGGATTCCCGTCAAATCCTTTGACATGAACCAAGACCTGATTTATTCTCTTTTTTTCACAAATTTTCATGGATACCAGAATTTTTAATTTTCATTGTGGGCAAACCCAAGTGTGCCCATGGTAGTTGCAACCAGAAACTATAGCACCGGAGTATCGACAGCAGAGCCTCCGGGGAGGGGTAATGGAACAGACCAATTGGGCTGTCTAACAGTTCCGGGTCGC
>CAYSSE010000424.1:0-3574 GCA_964433355.1 uncultured Desulfocicer sp. | reverse complement strand
CGGGAATGGCGGGCAATAAAGATGTGGATATGTTTTTTGAAATCGTCCCACCGGTAAAAATGCCGGAATTCCTTGCCGATAATCCCACGGCCGGGGGATTCACCGTGGCGGAACCTTTGGGCACCAAATCCATTGCCGGGGGCAGCGGAGAACTGTTGTTTCTGTCCGGGGAACTTTGGGAGTATCATCCCTGCTGCGTTGTGGTGGTGCGAGAAGAACTCATTGTTAAACATCCGGAAGCAATCCAGGAATTTACCAATCTACTGGTTGAGTCTGGCCAATTTATCACCAAATACCCTGAAAAGGCTGCTGAAATAGCCATTGATTTTTTGGATCCGGACAAAAAACTGGGGTTGAACGTTGCCGTATTAAAAAATGTACTCAAGGAACCCCAGGGCATCAAGACTGATGACCTTTTTCCAAGCATTGAAGACCTGGATCGCATACAACAATACATGTTCAAGGAGATGGGAGTGGGCACCCCCATTGATGTAAATAAATTTGTGGATACCCGTTTTGCCCAAAAAGCCTGTGCCAACTACGCCCATAGCCGACATCAGAGTGTATTCCATGACATCAAAAAGTCGGTACAGACTGTACTGAACCGGGATGCCAAAGGGGGGGGCGCAAAAGTTCGTCTTGACAGGGAAGGAAAATATCTGATTTTTTCTTTGTGTGATCAGGAGTACGGCATTGGCATTGAATCGGTGGTGGAAATCATACACATGGTTCCCTTCCATTCCATCCCCAAGAG
Organism: uncultured Desulfocicer sp.; assembly: GCA_964433355.1. Taxonomy (GTDB): domain Bacteria; phylum Desulfobacterota; class Desulfobacteria; order Desulfobacterales; family Desulfobacteraceae; genus Desulfocicer. The sequence goes on along the minus strand of CAYSSE010000424.1, from coordinate 2,820 downwards.
CCCTTCCTTTGTAAAAGGTGTCATCAATCTCCGGGATCAGGTGATCCCCGTCATGGATCTTCGACTGCGCTTTAATAAGGAAGAGGCTGAATACAACAACCGCACCTGCATTATCATTCTTGAACACTCGCTCCAAGGGGAAAAAAGTAAAATTGGCATTATTGTGGACACCGTTTCTGAAGTATTGCCCATCATGGCCGATGATATTGAAGATGTTCCCTCCTTTGGCGTTGTTGAAAGTGCAAGTTGTCTCCTTGGCATGGCCAAAATGGGCCAGTCCATTAAAATTCTTATTGATGCCCAGCGCCTGCTCAGGGGGGAGGGGTTGAATTTGCCCATTGAGGAGATTATTATCTGATCTGAAGATGTCATAACCCCAAAAAAAAAGATATTGTTCTGGAGAAGTTTTAGTGTTCCAAACTAAAGTTTTTCTCAAGTCAAAAGTTTAATAAAATACGGTTACCCACTTGAGTCGGGATATTTTTCAGGCTTTTTATGTGGATAATTAGCTTTCACCCCCCCCCTAAAATAAAGGTTGCTAATACGCTTGATTTTAAAGGCTGTCCCGCCTTAACTGGGTAGCCTAAAATTACAGACTAATTTTTGAAAACAAGTGATTGGGAGAGTCCAATGAAGAATGTGAAAATTGCCGCAACACAAATGGCTTGCAATGATGACAAAAGCAAAAATATTGATAAAGCAGAAAAATTGATAAGAAAGGCAGCTTCCCAAGGCGCACAGATCATTTTGCTCCAGGAACTTTTTGAAGATCTCTATTTTTGCCAGGAGGAAAAATCAGAACATATCGAAAAAGCTGTAGAGTTGGAAAACAGTATGGCCGTGAGACATTTTGCTAAGGTTGCCAAAGAGCTGAATGTGGTACTTCCCATAAGTTTTTTTGAGAGAAAAAATCAGGCCAGATTTAATTCAGTTGCAGTTATTGATGCCGATGGAACAAATCTTGGGATATACAGGAAAACACACATCCCGGATGGCCCGGGATATGAGGAAAAATTTTACTTCAATCCCGGGGATACCGGCTTTAAAGTATGGAATACCAAATATGCGAAAATCGGTATTGGTATTTGCTGGGATCAATGGTTCCCTGAAACAGCAAGATGCCTGGCCGTGATGGGTGCAGAGGTGCTCTTTTTTCCCACAGCCATTGGTTCTGAACCACCGGATCCCACATATGACAGTAAAGATCACTGGCAAAGATGTATGCAGGGACATTCTGCAACGAATATTATGCCTGTTGTGGCTTCTAACCGAATTGGGACGGAAAGCTTTGAAAAATCTGATATTACTTTTTACGGATCATCTTTTATCACAGATAACAAAGGCCAAAAAATTGCCGAAATGGATCGTACCAGTGAAGGGGTTATAGTTGAAGAATTCGATCTTGAGGCTTATCAAAAAGAAAGGGATGCCTGGGGGCTTTTCCGGGACAGACGTCCGGAAAAATATGGGCCCCTGATGACCCTTGACGGTGGTGCATAAGTACCCGAGTATCAGGTCCTGTGATCGACACTATAATTATAAGACTATGAAGGTATAAAAATGTCAAAGAGATTAAACAATTATCCTAAGGATGATGGATTTAGAATGCCGGGGGAGTTTGAACCCCACGAAGGCTGTTGGATGATATGGCCGGAACGGACAGATAATTTTAGATTAGGTGCTAAACCCGCCCAGGCTGCATATACTGCCGTTGCGAATAGTATCTCCCAATTCGAACCGCTTACCATGCTGGTATCAAAATCTCAATTCAGCGTTGCCCGGGAAATACTCGACCCGAAAGTAAGGGTCATTGAAATGACAACAGAGGATGCGTGGGTTCGTGACACCGGTCCTACTTTTGTTGTCAATGACCAAACTTGCGAAGTCCGCGGGATTGATTGGCGCTTTAATGCATGGGGAGGATTGGTAGACGGGCTGTACTTCCCTTGGGATCAGGATGACAAGGTAGCCCGAAAAATATGCGATATTGAGAGAAAAGATTACTACAGCCTGAAAAATTTCGTCCTTGAAGGAGGAGCCATTCATGCGGATGGAGAGGGTACGTTAATTGTAACTCAAGCCTGCTTATTACACGAGAGTCGGAACCCTCACCTGACCAAAGAAGAGATTGAAGATACGTTGAAAAACTACCTCAATCTGGATAAAATAATATGGCTGCCGTCCGGGATTTATCTGGATGAAACCAACGAGCATGTTGATAATATCCTGCACTTTATTGCACCGGGAAAAGTAGTCCTTGCCTGGACGGATGACAAGAACGATCCTCAATATGAGATGAGCTTGAAAGCCTATGAAACTCTTTCAGAGGCAATAGATGCAAAGGGAAGAAAGTTTGAAATTTTTAAATTGCATATTCCTGCACCCATTTTGATTTCAAAAGAGGAAAGTGAAGGAGTCGATCATCTTGAAGGTACAAAGTCACGTGAAGAAGGGGATCGGCAAGCAGCCTCGTACGCAAATTTCTACATTGCCAATGGTGCTGTGATACTCCCAGTTTTCAATGATGATAAATTTGATATACTGGCAATTAATACATTGAAAAAAGCAATGCCAGAATATGAGATCGTTCCGGTTTATGCCAGAGAAATCCTTTTGGGCGGTGGTAATATTCATTGTATCACACAACAACAGCCTAAAGGGCAAACTGCCATGCACGAAATCAAAGAATGTAATGAAATATCCTCATAACTCTTGCTATTAAAGGCTCAAAAGTCTTTATTTCTTTCATTTTTTGATATCGCAAGTGTAAATATTCGGCTTGGTACTGTAAATGTTTGGCCAGTGCCCCATATTCGCTTA
>CAYSSE010000423.1:0-3575 GCA_964433355.1 uncultured Desulfocicer sp. | reverse complement strand
CAGGAAAACCATGGGACAATCAACCGGGAAGAAACAGCATTATAAGTCCATGTGCCGGATGTGCAATGACCATTGCGGCATTAATGTTTATGTGGAAAATGGTCGCATCGTTGATATCACAGGTCTTAAAGAACACAAGTGGAATCATGGGCGACTGTGTGGCAAGGCAAAACTGGGCGTGGATCTTGTCAATGCCCCGGATCGGTTGAGAAAACCCCTTAAACGGGTGGGCAACCAATGGCAGGAGATTGATCTTGACCAGGCCTATGATGAAATTGCTGAACGAATAAAACAGATTCAACACCAATGGGGTCATCGGGCCATGAGTGTATGGAAGGGCGAAGCCGTGGGCTTTTTAACCCAGGAAGAGCTGGCCCGGCGTTTTGCCCATGCCATTGGAACCCCCAATTATTTTTCCAATGACTCCCAGTGCTATGTGGGAAGATGGATCGGGTACGCCCTGGTGTCTGGTACCTGGGCAGAACCTGATTTTGCGAATTCAAAATGTACGGTGATCTGGGGAAGCAATCCCCCCTATGCCCATCCAAACATGACCCAATCTATTTTACAGGGGCGGAAAAAGGACGGAAAGCTCATCGTGATTGATGTGAGGCTGTCTGCCATTGCCCGTCAGGCAGATGATTTCATACAGATCCTGCCCGGAACGGATGGGGCGCTGGCCCTTGGGTTGGCAAGACAACTGATCCATGACAACTTGATTTCCCATGAATTCATCAAAGGCCATACCTATGGTTTTGAAGCGTATGCCGGGTATGTGGAAGTGTTCACACCGGAACGGGTGGAAAAAGAGACAGGAATTCCTGCTGAACAAATGGTGGAAATTGCCCGAAAAATAGGCAATGCCCGGCCCAAAGTATGTATTTATGTGGGAAACGGTCTTGAACACCATGAAAATGGCATCAACAATGTCCGGGCCATCGCCTGCCTTGATGGGCTGCTGGGATCTCTGGATGAAGAGGGGGGAGGATTCATTCCAGAAAAAATTCCCCTTAGAAGTTTGACGCTGTACGACGAAAAACCCCTGCAGCACCTGGACCCCATTGGGGCAGATAAATTTCCGGTTTTATATGATTTTCGCAAAGAATGTCATACCATGACAGCCATGGACACGATTTTGACACAAAAACCTTACCCTTTGAAGGGGATGATTCTTACCGGGGCAAATCCCGCCCTGACCAATCCCAACAGCCAAAAGGTGATCAAAGCCCTTAAAGCGTTGGATCTTTTTGTGGTGCGGGAACTTTTTATGACTGAAACAGCCGAACTTGCCGATTATGTGCTGCCAGCGGCAACCTATCTGGAGCATTCGGAACTCCATTGTTATCCTATTTGTCAAAGCATTGGTTTATCCCCTGAAATTGTGACTTTTCCTGAGTGTGATTATGATTATATGTTCTGGAAAAAATTGGCACACCGACTGGGGGCATCAGATTATTTCCCCTGGGAAGATGAAGATGAATTAAATAGATGGATTTTAAAAGACACGGGAATTACCATTGAAACCTTGCTCAACCATCCCGAAGGGTTTGAATACACCCCCAGGCATTTTCACAAAAATAAAGAAAAGGAATTTAACACCGCCTCGGGTAAGTTTGAATTTGTTTCAGACTATTTAAACGACTATGGATATCCCCATGTACCAGCGTATATTCCCCCTACCTACATAACTGATCCAAACCCTGAATATCCCTATGTCTTGGTGACAGGGGCCAGACAATTGCTTTATTGTCATGGGCGAAATCACAATTTTAAGCGATGCCGCACCGCCGTTCCCAATCCCGAAATTGAAATACATCCCGATGATGCCAAACACTTAGGGGTTAAAACCGGAGATGTGGTGACTGTCACCTCTTTGGTGGGCTCTGTGGATATTCCGGTCACCGTTGTTCCTCCGTCTCATATTCTGCCCGGGGTGACCCAGATTACCCATGGATGGAAGGAGAGTAATGTAAACCTGATCACCCATGATGACCGCAATGATCCCATTGACGGATTTCCTTTGATGAAATCTTTGGAGGTCAAAATTCAACGGAAAAATCAGGTGGAAAATCCGGCATCCTTCATATAGTCCCAAAAGTACTTTACACTTTTTTTGGGGATTAGTACCGGGAAATGGGAATATTGGTTCAACAAGTGTAAACTGGCAAATGAAGGATGCCAAAAATCCTTGAAAATCCATAGCTGGATCCCATGGCATTATTCAGGGATTTTGGGTTAAAATTAGAAGTAAGCCCAAAAAGAACTTGATTCAAAAAAACATTTAATTGTATACACATAGAGAGGAACCCCTCACAAAGTATCTGGAATTTGGAATCAAGTCCCCAAAAGTGGGGGTTGGTCATAACAGTGAGCACCTTATGTTATTTTTTGAAACGATAAAGATAAATATTGTATTTACAATAACTTAAGGGTTCAAAAAGATAAGGATCTACCTGGGTGGCCCCTCTTATGATCAAGCCTCAAAAGTGGCATTCTTCATATCACCCTGCAAAAGGAGAGCAATGAACCATCCCATATCACCGAGCCATAACCCAAGGGTCACTGATGCGGAAAAGGCTTTTTTTACCCTTTCAAATATTCCCATAAAAGATATTGTTGCCTATGTTGCGGTAATGGCGGGTATTGCATTTATAATTCTCAGGGGGGCTTCCGAGCAGGGATATTTCTGGCAATGGTATCAAGTGCCTAAATATATATTCACCCTGGAGGATGGCACCTTTACAGCAGGTCCCCTGCTCCAAGGGTTAAAGGTTACCTTGAATATCACCTGGATCAGCATGATTCTGACCTATGCCATTGGCCTACTTACAGCCCTTCTTCGGTTGTCTGACTCCATTGTTGGAAGGGCCTTTGCACGGATATACCTTGAACTTGCCCGCAATACCCCCCTTATTGTTCAGCTTTTTTTTATTTATTTTGTTGTGGCTCCGGTGTTGGGCATTGATCGCCTTTTTGCCGCCATACTTGCCTTAAGCCTGTTTGAAGGGGCTTATGCTTCGGAGATTTATCGATCCGGCATTGTGTCTCTGCCAAAGGGTCAGTGGGAGGCTTCTCACAGCCTGGGGTTATCCACTTTTGATACCTACCGAAAGATTATCCTTCCCCAGGCCATCAGAAGGGTTTTACCCCCTTTAACCAGCCAGACAATTTCTCTAATTAAAGATTCATCCCTTGTCAGTGTTATCGCCGTTTACGAAATGACCATGCAGGCCAACGCCATTGTTGCCGAGACTTTTTTAACCTTTGAAATATACTTCACCATTGCGGGCATATATCTTGTCGTCACGGTATTTTTGTCCCAGTTGGTGGCCTTGCTGGAACGAAAATTTAAAGTTTATAACTAAATGTCACTCCGTGTGATAAACAGAATAATACGGTCTGCCCGTGGCAGTTTATTAGAAAATAGAACTTCCGGGCAACCTCAGCAGAGCCCCCCCCCGATGGGTAATAGGAACCGGCCAATTGTGCCGTCTACGGTTCCGGCCGGGCCCATTGCCCATCGGGGGGGGGCGGCATAATGCCATTTGGCTCCGCGTCTACGACCCAATATTCGT
>CAYSSE010000422.1:0-3577 GCA_964433355.1 uncultured Desulfocicer sp. | reverse complement strand
CGCTATTCTGTTCTTCACCTGCAAAATAGATGCCAACCGTCGTTTGCGCTCATAGATTTTAACTGTCCCGCCTTATGGCGGTAGCCGTAACATACTAAATTCCCCTTTCTTGGTATGGCCTCATTACTACTTCAAGAGTCTGATGAAAATTTACCTGACAGATAAATGATTATGATTGCTTTAATTCTAACCAGAAGGAATACCTATGTCGACCTGGACAGCTGACCTTATTAATATTATGTTTGCAGTTATTCTGGTATGTATAAATGGTTTTTTTGTTGCTGCAGAATTTGCGCTGGTGAAAGTCAGACCAGGCAGAATAGATGAGCAGGTGGAAAAAAACCTACCCTTTGCTGCAACCGCGCGTTGGCTCACACAGCGGATGGACGCCTCGCTGTCAACCTGCCAGCTTGGCATTACCATGGCATCACTGGGTCTTGGTTGGATTGGAGAACCAGCCATCGCACACCTGCTGCGGCCGTTGCTTCAGATAATAGGGTGTACTTCCGAGATCTGGATACATGGCATTGCCTTTACGATAGCGTTCTCAACCATTACCGCTGCTCATCTTGTTTTTGGTGAACAGGCTCCCAAAATATATGCCCTGCGGCGTCCAGAAAAGGTGTTGCTGTGGGTTGCTCTGCCCATGAAAGTGGTTTATTTTGTTTCCTATCCGTTTATGATCGCTTTGAATAAGACCACCTCTTTTTTACTGAAAATAATTGGGGTCGACAGTGTATCTGAACACGATGCGGTCCACAGTCAAGATGAAATTAAAGGTCTCCTGCGTCTATCACATAAACACGGCCAACTGAGCCGGTCAGAGCATCGGCTTATAAACGCAGTTTTTAAATTTGACGACACAATCTGCCGCCGTATTATGCAACCCCGTAATGATATTGTTTTTTTGGATGTCAACTGGTCTTTTACCGAATATAGCTCACTGGTAAAAGAAAACAAACACTCACGCTATCCTTTATGCGATGGGTCGCTGGACAATGTGCTGGGTGTGGTTCACATCAAAGACCTGATCGGTGTATCACCAGATATGGAAGACGCCTTGCGTTCAATGGCCCGGCCAGCCCAATTTGTGCCGGAAACAATGCGGATCAGCCGCCTTCTGCGGCAGTTCCAGGAGACACATCAGCACATGGCCCTTGTTGTGGACGAATATGGTACGGTCATTGGCTGTACAACACTGGAAGACGTATTAGAGCAGATTGTCGGCCCGGTTGAGGATGAATTTGACACACATCCGTTGGAGATTAAACCAGAGGGCCCCGGTAATTTCACTGTCCCCGGGGGCACATTGATTTCGACGGTTAACCGGGAACTGAAACTTACCCTTGAAAGCCTTGAAGCTGAAACCCTTTCAGGCCTTTTAACGGAAAAAACAGGCCGGGTTCCAACTGTTGGGGATCGAATTGAACTTAATGGTGCGACGGCTGAAGTGTTGGAGATCACGGGATCACGTGCTTCCAGCATCCAAATGGAATTACAGTCATCCGCCTCCGGAAAAAACTGATCCGGTGTTTTATAAAAAATCGGTAAGAAACCCCCTGAGTCTTTAGCCAAAAAGTTTCCCCCGGGTCATGATATCTACCCAGGGGAGACTTGTTCACTGTTGGCTTTTAAAAAGCGTTGTCTATTTTATGATCGGATAAATTTCAACACGTCGATTCAATGTCCTGCCCTTGTTTGTTTTGTTGGATTCCACCGGTTTTGAGAATCCGAATCCCTCGCAGGACAAACGATTTTTATCAATTCCCCTATCAACAAGATAGGTTTTTACTGCCCCAGCCCGTCTCAGAGATAAAGCTTCATTATACGTTTTGGTACCAATGCTGTCCGTATGCCCCTGGATTCTAACAAAAACATCGGGACGAGATTCCAGAACATTGACGACCTTGTCAAGGTAAGCAACGCCTGCCGGTTTGATGATGATTTTGTCAAAATCAAAATAAGCTTCATCCACCACCCAGACTTTTTCAACTATTGGAGGGGCAACAACTTTGGGCGTGATAACCGGTGCTTTAACCATGATCTTTTTGGTCAAGAAAACATCTTTCACAAACTTCCCCATACCACTACCTGTCAATAATTTATCCGCCTTGGTGACAAAGCCACATTTACCGATCCGGGCAATAGCATCCATCAGGACCATCCCTTCTTTATCATCCCCAACAAAGATGGGATAAAAACAAATGTTTGCGCCCTTTTGATCTTTCAGTGCCTGGGCTGCCTTCAAGGTTATGGGAGACTCTAAACTCAACGCCGACTGGCCGTCGCTGATAATAATAATGGCTGTTTTACCTGAGAAATCATTAAGGTCCAGCCCGGCTTTATTTAGGGCTTTATGCATAGGACTGGTACCACCAGCGGCTGTAATCAAACCTGATTTTTCACTCAAACTCTTTTGGGTATATGTTTCCATGCCGTAAAAAAGTACCGTCGATCTATCAGACACCTGCTGATTGTGTCCAAAAGACCTGAGACCAGCATTTTGCCCCAGTTCCGGCAGGGTCTGACCTAAGCGCTTTACAATTTCACGGGCAACTGTGAATTTTTTATTTCCGTTATACGTATCATCCATGGAGCTGGATGCATCCAGTATAATCAGGAAATTCTCCACAGAAGAATCATATCCGTTTGAATCAAACTGGGTTGGGGTAAAATCAGGAATGGGCTGGACCGGTTGCCGGGCAACACATCCGAATAGAAATAAAGCGGTAATGAGCGGTAATGCCATCATGGTATTAAAAAATTTCATAATTTTTCTCCTGTTATTTTTTTATTTGAGCTAATTCTTGATAATAATGCTGTTTGTAACAGATTTGACTCCCTTAACTGACCTGGCCACTTCCACAGCTCTGGTAGAGGCCGCGACAGAATTCACAAAACCGCTTAACTGCACTTTCCCTTTGAAAGTTTCAACATTGATCTGGAGCACCTTGAGATTTGGGTCATCAAATATTTGTGCCTTCACCTTGCTGGTTATAACGGAATCATCAACAAATTCTCCCGTACTTTCGTGATGATATGTTCCGGCACAACCCGCAACAAAGGCAAATAGAAAAAATACAAGGATAAAACAATTGAATAAATTTTTTGATTTCATAATTTTTCCTTTTCATATTATGATTTTTTTTAAATCACGGAGAGGTGTTCCCGGGTGATTTCGTTGTTCATTCATCTGTTTACTATTCAATTTGTGTGCCAGGCTTTAAATTCACGGCCTGTTTTTATTATCATGTTGATATATTTAGATAAACTAATTTTTAAAACCCTGTTTTGAAGATGTGAAAAATCACATAATAAGGTCATATTCAACCTTCGGTCATATATGACCTTTGAGGTTCAGAGGGCATTTTAAAATAGCTTCTTTCTGGCGTTTCCGCATAGGCGTGTCTCTTTGGAGTAACAAATAATACTTAAACCTTCTTTTGACAATACGCAACGATCAATCTATCTATACTATATGAGCCGCTTGCAGAAATAAAAGCGTTTTGATTTTTATGATATGTGTAGATCTCATAAAATCCAAACGTTTGGATTTCTTTTGCCATCCCTTTGCCTA
>CAYSSE010000421.1:0-3613 GCA_964433355.1 uncultured Desulfocicer sp. | reverse complement strand
GGGGGGGGCGGCATAATGCCATTTTCATTCTTCGTTGTGTTCGTCAGGGCATGGGTGTTTATATGAAAGTCTCAACAACGTACTAAAATTAAAGGACTTTCGTTGTGGTTGGTTTTACAGCCATTTAGGTTTATATGAAAGAGTAGGCACGCCTAACATTCTTTCATGTTTCGTTGTGGGTAGGCCGAGGCCAGAATACGGTCTGCCCGTGGCAGTTATATAAAAAATTTTAACGGATTGAGATGATAAAATGGAAAGATTTTTAGTTATTCTTGTTTCTGCCGCCATTGGAACGGCTTTTTTTGCATGGTTTTCCCAGGCGGTGAAAAAACAATACATGCGTGACTATATCATGTCCCATCAATGGTTACTGCACCCCAATGCAATTTGTTACTGGCGCACCGCCATGGCTTTTTTGGGGTTTGCTCTTTATTTTTTTACCTCCCACCAATCCATTGCCATATTTATATTCACCTTTGCGGCCATCCTTGATGGGGTAGACGGTGTTGTGGCAAGGGGATGCAACTTAGGTTCCCACTGGGGAGAGGTGCTGGATCCCCTGTGTGATAAGTTGACCTACCTGCCGCCACTTATCGGATTTGCCTATGGGGGGATTATTTCAATAAAACTGATATGGATTCTTGTGGTTATTGAATTTTTCGGTCAAATTTTTGCCCGACGGATTTTAGCCTGGCTTAAATTTTCCGTGGCGGCCAATAATTTTGGTAAAATAAAAGCCATTATCTGTTTTGGTCTTGTTATTTTATGTGCATTGATGGATAAAAATCCGGATATTATAAATATTGGCAATAGCGTACTCATGGCCTGCATTATTCTTTCTTCTGCATCTGTTTTGTTTAAGTTTATCCCCAATCGCCTCTATGCGGATATCCTCTCTTCTCTTAATTTTTGTTGTGGGGTGACAAGCCTTATCTTGACCCATAACCATTACTTTGCCTGGGCCATTTGTATTATCATTACCGGGCAATTATTTGATTTGTTTGATGGACGCATGGCGCTAAAGCATGGTGGCACACAATATGGTCCTTACCTGGATGATATTGCCGATTTTGTCAGCTTTGGTTTGGCACCGGCCTATGTGATTGTGCAAAAACAGGGGTCATTGGCATGGCTGGTGGGGATGATTTTTATTGTTGGGGTGGCATTTCGCCTTTTTAGGTTTGTTGCCTGGGATAAAAAACGCACAGATTTACCAGAGGGGATATTCAACGGGCTTCCCAGTCCTGCGGGGGCGTTGATTGTTTTGGGAGCCTCTCTCATTGCCACCCCGGTTATATTGTGGGGACTCACCGGTGTCTCTGTGGGATTAATGGTGAGTCATATTCGTTTTGCCCATTTTGGACGGGTGATTCTAAAGCATATTCCTAAACCATTATTTTTCGCGATATGTACGTCCATCATTCTTTCCCTGTCTTTTATTCTTAAGACAAAAAATGTGCAGATGTTTGGATATCTGATTTTAAGTTCTGTTTTTGTATATATGCTTGTGGGTAGAAAATGGGTGGATTGATAGGCTCCACCCTCATTGTTTGGCATCCTTCAAAAGTAGTTTACACTTTTTTACATAATTTCCCATTTGTAGGGGCTTTTCCCAAAAGACTGTAAATTACTTTTGGGTTCATATGAAGGATGCCCATTCTTTTTCTATTTATGAAATTCAGGCTCATATCCCACAGTAAAAGGCGTTGTGGTGGTATTACCAATGGCTGAGAAATGTCTGTTGTTCTTATCAAAGGGACAAATGGGCATCTGGCAAGGTTTAAATCCGAATCGTCGATAGAATTCAGGATTACCCAAGACAAATAGGGAACCTTTTTTGAGGACTTCCTGACGCAGGGCAAATTGTATCAATTCTGAGCCAATTCCCTGACCCTGAAACTGGGGGGCCACAGCCACAGGTGCAAGATGAAGGCCGCACACCTCGGTGTCGTTGTATGCATTGGAAAATGCGATGTAGGCAATGACCCGGTTCACATGGATGCAGACCCATTCATGGATTGGGGTGTCGTTGGTGTGGAAATCTTCTATTAATTGAGCCTCGTATCTGCTCTTGGGAAAGGCCGATTTAAGCAGGGCATATACCTTACTGTGGATTTCCCGGGTGGGTTTTCGTATTTTCATCATTTCTCCAGAATCTTGTTAAACTTCAATATACAAAAAAAGCTGTGCCATTGAATTATCATTTGACAATAAATTAAACAAATTGATAGAATGTAAATCTTAACAGATTCTGAATCGCAACTAAAGACGAATCTTACATCATACCCCTTTCCACCGTTGATATTTTATGGAGTGTACACCGTGATTTCTTGTTTTTAAACTATTTAAAAAGGAGAAGATTATGTCAGTTTCCATTATTATTAAACGCATTGTAAAAAATGAAAAAACGGCAATTAAACTATCCCCGTTCATCGTACAACTCAGATCCCATGCAGCAACCCAGCCGGGTTTTTTGAACAGTCAAACCTTTAGTTGTCTGGACTGTAAAGGCGAATATCTGGTCATCAGTAACTGGAATACCCTGGAAGACTGGAATAGATGGATGAATAGTGAAGAGCGCATGGGCATCCAGAAAGATGTGGATGAACTGTTGGGGGAAAAAACAATTTATCGATATTATGAGCCTGTGGTGGGGGGCATCTCCCCCCGGTTTATAAAAAATTAACAAGCAAATTTGGCACCCTTCATATGAGCCCAAAAAAACTTTACAGTTTTTGGGAAATAAGTCCCTGCAAATGGAGAATTGTCTAAAAAAAGTGTAAGGTAATTTTAAAGGCTGTCCCGCCTTAAGACGGGACAGCCTTTAGAATCGAGCGTCTTAGCAGTCTTAAATTCAGGGGACAAATTCTGACTTTCCACATAAAAAGCCTTGAAAATATCCCGGCTTAAGTCAATACTTCGCCAATTTTGTTTTGGTCCAAATTCCATTCTATATTTTGTTAGTATGTTCAGATAATCATACAGCATATAGTGCTCGAGTTAGCAATTTTTAAATCTATTCTTTCTCTGAGAACTCAGAATGTTTCAAAATGCCTTTCAAAGATTTAACAGTTGGTGTGATTGAACAACTCTTATTTAATTTTTCATTCTTAATAATTACAAAAAAGTCTGAAACAATTTTTGAGACTGATTTGCCCGTTTTGGCGGAATATTCTTTTGCTGATTTGATCAAATGATCATCAAGTCTTAATGTGAGTTTTGTATTCATTGTGGTTCCCCATTTTTGTGGTGACGGATAACTTATAGAATAGAATACGTCATAGGTGAGATAGTATCAAATGAATCATAGCATTAAAACGCAAAGAAGTTTGAGAGCGTTTGATTGCCCATACTGATTTCAAGGGCTTTATGACGCTTTCTTATAATTAATTCTTGCCATTTCGACTGTAGTCGTACACCCCTTTAGCACTCTTACGGCCAAATCGTCCGGCCCGGACCAATTTTTTTAGATAGGGGGCGGGCATGTATTTATCCCCCATCTCTTCATGAAGGCCTTCCATCACCCGGAGCAGGGTATCAAGTCCGATGAGATCCGACAACGCCAGGGGGCCGATGGGATGATTACATCCCAATACCATCCCCTTATCAATGT
>CAYSSE010000420.1:0-3615 GCA_964433355.1 uncultured Desulfocicer sp. | reverse complement strand
TGGCCTGACGCTCATTTTCAATCTCTTTCACCGCATCTTCAAAGGTTGAAACCACTCGAATCAACTCCAGGGCCTGTTTCCGAAAGGGATTTAAAACGCCACCCACCCCATCTGTCCAGTGGGCAATCACTTCATGGGCCAGCACCTGCTGATCCATCAGCGGGGTCACCACATAAAAGCCTCTTACCCCAAAGGTAATGGCGGCCCTTGCAATATCATGCATATCAATGGTGGTCAGGGCCGATGCAATGGTATTTCCCTTTTTATTGGATACCGGGTAATGGATCAGCGCCAGATAAAGATTATTCTTTGACAAGTGCTTCAAGCTCCCTGCACCACATTTTTAGACACGCCTTTTCCTCTTTTGACAACTTCTCTTTGTGGAAAAGATCGGGCCTTTTTATAAATGTCCGCTTCAAAGAAGAGGACTGACGCCATTTTTCTATCTCTTTATGGTTGCCGGACAAGAGCACATCGGGCACCGTCATCCCTTCAAACTCAAAGGGCCGGGTGTAGTGGGCATATTCCAGGCGATGGTTCTCAAAGGAATCCATTTCAGCCGAAGATTCCCCCCCCAGCACCCCGGGGAGCAAGCGTGTCACCGCATCCACGATCACCATGGCGGCAAGTTCACCCCCTGTCATCACATAATCCCCTATGGAGACCTCTTCATCCACCAACTCGTGGTAAATACGCTCGTCTATACCCTCATACCTGCCACACACAAAAATAATATTTTCACCGGTGGTAGCAAACTCCCGGGCACGATTTTGATCAAAGGGCTTTCCCTGGGGGGACATCAAAAGCACCCGGGCATCCCCGGTTTTGCGTCTGGCGTCACCAATGGCCCGGGACAGAGGTTCGGGTGTCATGACCATCCCGCACCCCCCGCCATAGGGCCTGTCATCGACACTCTTATGACGATCCGAGGTAAAATTCCGGATATTAATGGCCTCCCCGAAAATCAATTTTCTTTCCATGGCCCGGCCAATGATACCGTGACTGAAAAAAGAGGTGACCAACTCCGGAAACAGGGTCAATACCGTAAATCCCATGCCCTTGCTTGTTTCAGGAATCTTTTTTTCCTTCTCTTCTGTATTGTCCAGGGCCATGTTCAAAGGCCCTCGGGCAGATCAATGGTCATGATCCGTTTTTCAACATCAACCGAAAGCACCACATGGGCAAGGGAGGGAACCAGCACTTCGCGTTTTCCCCCCGTCACCACAAACACATCATTACTGCCCGTGGGCATCACATGTTCAATGATCCCCAGAAGACCCTGATGAATATCGGTCACCGTCATACCAATGAGATCATTCCAATAATAGGTATCATCATCTAAATCCGGCAAATCTGCCCTTGGGATGAAAATATCCATACCCACAAGGGTTTGGGCCGCATTGACATCCACATCTGCCAGCAAAACCCGCACCCCTTTTTTATGGGAAGACGTTTTAACAATGGTGTACCATTTTCCCTGATCCACGGAAGAGCCCACAAAAAGCCTGGCCCCCTCATCAAATGTTTCGTTGGATCCTGCATGGGATTTTACCTTGATATATCCTTTTAAGCCATGAACACCGGTAACATGTCCCATGATCAGCAGATCCGACGTCTCCATTAATTACTCCACAATCTCCAGCACGGTACGTTTTTTTAATTTTGCCGAGGCCGCACTTAAAATGGTCCTCATGGCCCGGGCAGATCTGCCCTGTTTTCCAATCACCTTTCCCAAATCCTCTTTTGCCACCTTCAACTCCAGTACAGATGTTTTAGTCCCCTCTATCTCAGAAACTTCCACAGCCTCAGGATTATCAACCAGCGCCTTTGCAATGTATTCAATCAGATCCTTCATAAATCCATCTCCTTTATTGGGGTGTTGAGAATTTGGACGATTCACACAACTTATCAGGCAGGATTGGAACCAAAACCCTCTTTCTTCAAGAGGCTTTTTACTGTGGTTGTGGGCTGTGCGCCCTCTCCCATCCAGTATTTGATTCTATCTTCTTTCAAAGTAACCGCAGCAGGTTCCAGCATGGGATCATAGGTTCCCAGCATTTCAAGGAATCTACCGTCTCTGGGGAACTCTGAATCTGCTGCCACAATTCTGTAAAAGGGCTTCTTTTTTGCGCCGCCCCTTGCCAATCTAATCTTTACCGACATATCTTTCTTTTCTCCTTAAAACGGCAGCATGCCCTTTAATGATCGCATACCGCCTTTATTAAACTTCTTCACCATTTTCATTGTCTGGGTATAACTTTTAAGAAGCTTGTTCACATCCTGCACCGTGACCCCGCTTCCCTTTGCAATTCGTTTTTTTCTGCTGCTTTTGATGATACCATGATTTTTTCGTTCACCCGGGGTCATGGAGTTGATAATTGCCTCAATTCTCACAAACTCCCGCTCATCAATGTTCATATCCTTAAGCTGCTTATTGTTCACGCCCGGCAGCATTCCGATGAGATCCTTGATGGAGCCCATTTTCTTAACGGAAGCCATCTGATCCCGGAAATCTTCCAGGGTGAACTGATTTTTTCTCAATTTCTTTTCAAGGGCTTCAGCCCCCTTTATATCCACCGCTTCCTGGGCTTTTTCAATGAAGGAAAGCGTATCTCCCATGCCCAGAATCCGTGAAGCCATTCGTTCTGGATGAAAGGGCTCCAGATCCGTTGATTTTTCACCCACACCGATGAATTTCAACGGTTTACCTGTCACCGCCTTAATGGAAAGTGCCGCACCCCCCCTGGCATCCCCATCCATTTTGGACAAAACAATCCCATCCAGTCCCACTGTTTTATCAAAGGAACCGGCTATATTAACGGCATCCTGACCGGTCATGGCATCTGCCACCAAGAGGATTTCCGACGGATGAACTGCCTTTTTTATCTGTCCAAGTTCCGCCATGAGTGCTTCATCCACATGGAGCCGACCGGCGGTATCCAGGATAAGCACATCATACCCCTTTTCCCTGCCCATGACAACTGCCTGCTCGCAAATGGCAAGGGGCAGCATGTCCGTGGTTGAAGGGAACACGGGAAGATCCAACTGTTTACCAATTTTTTTCAATTGATCGATGGCAGCGGGTCTGTATACATCCACAGGTACAAGAAAAGGGTTTTTACCCTTTTTTCTAAGATAGAGCCCCAGCTTGCCTGCCGTGGTGGTTTTACCCGACCCCTGTAGTCCCACAAGCATAACGGCCGCAGGCGTACGACCTTCAAGATTGAGCCCTTTGTGTGAATCCCCCATCATCTGGGTAAACTCATCAAACACAATCTTAATTACCTGCTGGCCAGGACTGAGGCTGTCCATCACCTCTTGCCCTAAAGCCCTGTCTTTTATATCGGATATAACTTTTTTTGCAACCCTGTAATTAACATCTGCCTCAAGAAGCGCCATACGAACCTGCTTCAACCCCTCTTCAATATTCTTCTCTGTCAGGGTTCCACGGCCTTTGAGCTTCTTAAATGCCGAACTCAACTTGTCACTTAGGTTATCAAACATGTATTAAGGTCACACCTCAAGCATTGATTAAAAATTCTTGAATTTAGTATGAATCCCGTGATAAGTCAAGGGAAAATAAGCAAACACAGCAACTCCAAATCCAGTGACTGG
>CAYSSE010000419.1:0-3629 GCA_964433355.1 uncultured Desulfocicer sp. | reverse complement strand
ACCGTAAAATCTTCCATACTTCCATATTTCCTTATGGCTGTTTTTCTGTTAAAAGGTGTCTAACTCCTGAGTTGTAAGTTCTCTGAGTTTGCTAAGCCATTATTGTATAACTTACTGAAATAATTAGAACTGGAATTTTTATTCTAATTTTTTCACTACTAATAAATTCAATAGGTTATGAGAACTTACAACTGACGAGGTGTCTAAAAGGACTTGATTATAACTGCCACGGGCAGACCGTATTTTGGTCTCGGTCTACCCACAACGAAGCATGAAAGAATGTTAGGCGTATCTACTCTTTCATATAAAAAAACTGCCACAGGCGGAAAACTTAGGGCAGATGAGAAAATAACAGGAACACCGAATTACGATAATACGCCATCCATAAAAGTCAAACAGGGAGATTAAAATACAATGAAGGGATTTCAATTCAGCGGCATTGCTGCGGGTATCAAGACAAACGGGAAAAAAGATCTTGGGATCATTTATTCACAAAGACCTGCTTCTGCCGCCGCTCTTTTTACCACCAACAAGGTGGTGGCAGCCCCGGTGATTCTGGGTCGGGAACGCATTCTTCCCGGTATTTGTCAGGCAGTGGTGGTAAATTCTGGCAATGCCAACTGTTTTACCGGTGAGCAGGGGTATAAAGATGCACTGGAAACTGCCCGTGTTGCCGCAGAAATACTCAATATTCCCGAAGATCTGGTCCTGGTTGCTTCCACCGGGGTTATTGGTGCCCCCCTTCCCATGGAAAAAATGCAAACGGGAATCCCCCTTGTGGTGGCGGATATGGCATCGGACAAGGCTGATGATTTTGCTGAAGCCATCCTCACCACAGATCTTGCAAAAAAAATGGTACGTAAAACCTGCACCATCAAAGGTAAAACCTTTACCGTGTGCGGCTTTGCCAAGGGATCTGGCATGATCCGGCCCAACATGGCCACCATGTTGGCCTTTGTGTGTACGGACGTGGATATCTCTTCCACGCTTTTAAAAACCGTACTTCAAAAAGCCTGTGCTGTTTCGTTTAACCGCATCTCCGTGGATGGGGACACCAGCACCAATGATATGCTCATTGCCATGGCCAACGGTATGTCCGGGGCGGTTCTGGAGGATAGTGACGATGCCCTGGAGTTTCAGCGGGTGATGGATGAAACCTTGCTTGAGCTTTCAAAAATGATCGTTCGGGACGGGGAGGGGGCCACAAAACTTGCCCGCATTGTGGTTCGGGGAGCTGCCTCGGCCCAGGACGCATTTTTAACCGCTGAGGCCATTGCCCATTCCAACCTTGTAAAAACCGCTCTTTACGGTGAAGATCCCAACTGGGGCCGTATCACCGCAGCTGCGGGCCGCTCTGGTGCCATGGTGGATCCCGATAAAATGGATCTTTTCTTTGGAGAGGTTCCCCTGGTGATGGGGGGCGTATGGCAGGGGGTGGATGCGGAAAAAGAGGCAGCCAAAGGGATGAAGGCCGATGAGCTTGAGATACTCCTGGATCTTAACCTGGGGGATCACAGCGATTTTTTCATGTTTTGTGATTTTTCTGAGAATTATGTGAAAATCAATGCGGATTATCGTTCATGATGAGACTTCAGAAATTTTTGTCCCAGGCGGGCATTTGCTCCCGGAGACAGGGGGAAGTCTTGATCTCCCAGGGCCGGGTTAAGGTCAACGAAACCGTGGTGACAACTCCGGGAACCAAGGTGAACCCGGAGATGGATGCCATTCTTTTTGATGGAAAGCCCGTGCAGATAGCTTTGGATAAAGCCTTGACTTATATTGCCCTGAATAAACCTGTGGGGGTGATCTCTTCCTGTGCCCGCCAGGGCCGGGAGCCCATTGTCCTTGATCTGGTAACTGTTTCCCAGCGGATTTATCCCGTGGGGCGACTGGATAAAGATTCTTGTGGGTTAATCTTACTCACCGATGATGGGGAACTTCATAACCGTCTGTCTCATCCCTCATTTAACCATGAAAAAGAGTATGCGGTTACAACGGTTAAACCGGTGAGCCGGGGAGCCCTGGAAAAAATGGCCAAGGGCATAGTACTTGATGGAAAAAGAACGAGAACTGCCCGGGTGTGGCGTACAGGTGCCAACGATTTTAAGATTGTGCTTAAACAGGGGATTAATAGACAAATCCGGCGTATGGTGAGCAAAACCGGCAATGATGTGGCCCACCTCAAGCGGGTACGAATGGGCCGTGTGACATTGGGGGATCTTGCCCAGGGAAAATGGCGTCATTTGACCCCGGGGGAGGTTAAGTCTCTTCAATCTTCCCCGGGAAAATCACAGTCATGAATCGGGGGGGCAATTACAGGTTGGGCAGGGCGAATCTTAGATTAATGCCCATACCATTACAGCGGCATTGGTCGCTGTAATGATAAATGATTCTAAGTATATCTGGGGAGAACGGCTATGGCTTATAGAGCCTGTATGCCAATGGCCTTTTTAACCTGATCCAGCATGGGCACCGAATATTCCCGGGCACGGATGGCCCCTTTTTTGAGCACCGCATCAATGTCTCCTGGAGATTTAATAAGTTCATTGTACGCTTCTCTGGGACCTTTGAGCACTTCGTTGAGATGCTCAAACAGCTCCTGTTTCATGGTGCCCCAGCCAATGCCTTCCCGGTATCTGTCTGCCATGGTCGCGGTCTCTTCCCGGGTGGCAAAGGCCTTGTAAATGGCAAACAAGGTGCAGGTTTCCGGATCTTTGGGCTCTTCGGGTGCCAGGGAGTTGGTTTTGATCTTCATGATCAGCTTTCTTAGCTTTTTTTCCGTCTCAAACAACGGAATGGTGTTGTTGTAGCTTTTACTCATCTTTCTGCCGTCAAGGCCCGCCAGCACAGCTGAAGTTTCATCCACCACGGCCTCGGGCAGGATAAAGTGTTCTCCAAACTGGTGGTTGAACCGTCCCGCAATGTCCCGGGTCATCTCCAGGTGCTGGATCTGATCCCGTCCCACAGGTACCTTGCGGGCGTTGAACATGAGGATATCGGCGGCCATGAGAATGGGATAGCTGAACAGTCCCATGGAGATCTCTTTGTCCAAATCCTTTCTGCCAGCCGCCTCATTGTCTGCCACAGCCGCTTTGTAGGCATGGGCACGATTCATAAGGCCCTTGGCAGTAATGCAGGTGAGAATCCAGGTAAGTTCCGGGATTTCCGGGATATCGGTCTGGCGGTAAAAAATGGAGGTGTCTGTGTCCAGCCCCAGGGCAATCCAGGTGGCAGCCACTTCCAGGGCCGATTGTCGGATGCGTGCCGGGTCCTGGCATTTGATGATGGCATGGTAGTCAGCAAGAAAGTAATAACATTGTCTATTGTCTTCTCGACTGGACTGGATGGCGGGCCGGATGGCCCCCACGTAGTTGCCCAGATGAGGGGTGCCGGTGGTGGTAATACCGGTGAGATGGTCTGCATTTTTCATGGCTTTGTTTCCGTTTTTTTTATAAGAAATTCCTGTCAAATCTGACGGATTTTCATGCGTCGTTGTGGGCAAGCCGGGGCCAGAATACGGTCTGCCCGTGGCAGTTTTATCTAAAAATGAAGTGTCCAAGTACCCTCAGCAGAGCCCCCCCCGATGGGTAATAGGAACCGGCCAATTGGGCCGTCTACGGTCCCGGGCC
>CAYSSE010000418.1:0-3640 GCA_964433355.1 uncultured Desulfocicer sp. | reverse complement strand
ACAAAGAAATGTAAGGCATTAACGGAAAACAAATGATATCAATCCTGATTTTTAAATAAAATTAACCATCATCACCCAGGGAAAAAATCATGGCGGCCTGTGACCGCATGGAAGTCTAAAATATAAAATAATTGTTACGTGATCCGCTTGCAGAAATAAAAACATTCAGACCAACTGTGCTACATGCAGTAGTGGCAATCTTATGCATATCAATATATAGTATTGATGCGTGCGAGAAAGTTGTCTCTGCAAACCCCTCACATGCATTAAAATACAATAATTTTTTAAATTGGAGGTAAAATGTTTTCTTTAAACGACATCAAGATGAAACCCAAACTGATCACCCTGTTTTTGATTGCAGGTCTGCTGCCCATTGTCATCGTTGGATTCTGGAGTAATTTTCAAGCCAAAAATGCATTGATGGAAAAAACAGATCAGCAGCTGATTTCCATGAGGGAACTTAAAAAGAAACAGATCGAAAACTTTTTTGATGAACGCAAAGGGGATATGAGCGTTTTAATGGAAACCGTAGATACGCTTAGAAATGAAGCATTTGACAAGCTTCAAACCGTACAGCACCTAAAAAAAATAGCAATAGAAACCTATTTTAAAGACATATTTATGAAGATGGGTATATTTGCCAAAAGTCAGGATGTCAGCCTGCTCTATGACAGGCTGGTAGCTTATCACAATGACATGAACACCTCACCCACCGGAAATTATGATGTGTCCACCCCGGAGTACCAAAAGATATGGGAAACCCTGGGAGCACCCATTGACGAATTTTACAAAACCAGCGGAGTGTATGATGTGTTTTTAATCTGTGCAAAACACGGTCATATCATGTATTCAGCCGCAAAGGAAAAAGATCTCGGGGAAAATCTCGGCCATGGAAAATACAAGGATTCAGGGCTTGGGGATCTCTGGGCAAAAATTGTAGCTTCAGGCAAACCCGCTATTGTGGATATGGCCCCCTATGCCCCAAGCAATGATGATCCCGCCATGTTTTCAGGCTATCCCATCAAAGATAATTCAGGATCAATGGTCGGTATTATTGCATTTCAGATGCCCCTTGACCAGATCAACAAAGTTATGGCCACAAGGGTTGGGTTAGGCGAAACTGGTGAGTCCTATCTGATTGGATCGGATAAATTAATGCGGTCGGATTCTTTTCTTGATCCGAAAAATCATACGGTCAAGACCAGCTTTTTAAATCCGGACAAAGGAAAGGTAGACACCGAAGCATCACAAAATGCTTTGGCAGGCAAGGAAGGACAGGATGTGACCATAGATTACAACGGCAATACCGTTCTTTCCTGTTTTTCCCCTCTCAAGATAATGGATTTGTCCTGGGCGATTATTACACAAATGGATGTGGCAGAAGCGTTTAGCCCAAAAGATAACCAGGGAGAGTATTTCTATAAAAAATATGTAGAAATGTATGGATACTATGATCTTTTTCTCATGACTTCGGATGGGCACTGCTTTTATTCCGTTGCCCAGGAAGCAGATTATCAGACCAATTTTGAAAACGGAAAATTTGCCGATTCAGGTCTTGGCAAGCTTTTTAGAAAAGTAAAGAAATCACACCAGTACGCTATGGCGGACTTTGCCCCTTACGCCCCGAGCAATAATGAACCAGCCGCTTTTATAGCCCAGCCGGTTATTGATAAGCAGGATGGGGAGCTTGACATGGTTGTTGCACTACAGCTTTCTTTGGAATCCATAAATTCAATCATGAAGCAGAGAGAAGGCATGGGGGAGACCGGAGAAACCATTCTGGTGGGGCCGGACTATCTGATGCGGTCTGATTCCTTTCGTGACCCTGAAAATCACTCGGTGATGGCCTCATTTAAAAATCCAGCCAAAGGCAAGGTGGATAACTCTTCAACCCGAGCGGTGTTTGAAAGAGATGAAGTGGGAATTGATACCATTAAGGATTACTTGAAAAATGAAGTCATGGTGGCCTATACCCCGGTAAAAATCGGTGAGATAGTCTGGTGTCTCGTGGCCAAGGCAGACACGGCAGAGGTGCTTGCCCCTGTAAAAAAACTTAGGAATTCCATCATTATGGTGGGGTTAATCATCACTATTCTTGTGGCTTTAGGTGCTTATCTTATTGCCCGGATGATTACAAAGCCTCTGTTAAAAGGGGTTGAATTTGCAAGCTCCGTTGCCAACGGCGACCTGACAACCCAGTTGGATGTGGAGCAAAAAGATGAAATCGGTATCCTTGCACAGGCGTTAAGGGACATGTCCAAAAAACTGCGGGATATCATGAGGGAATTGACCGATACCACCAACAATCTGTCCGGTTCGTCAGAGGAGCTGTCTTCGGTTTCCACGCAGATGGCCTCGTCGGCAGAGGAGATGAATGCCCAGGCCGACTCGGTGGCAGCGGCTTCCGAACAGGTGTCCGCCAGCGTCAGCACCGTTGCTTCGGCAGCGGAACAATCCAGTTCATCTGTTTCCAATATTGCAACCATGACCGAAGAGATGTCTTCCACCTTTTCAAATGTTGCTGAGTCTGCCCATAAAACCGCAAAAAATGTTCAGCGAATGGCAACAGACAGTGAGTCCATATCAACCGGGATTAATACCGTGGCGACCGCAATGGAAGAGATGACCTCTTCGCTCAATGAAGTGGCTAAAAACACAAGTCATGCCAGCAGTATATCACAGAGTGCCAGCCGGTCGACAGATGAGATTACTGAAAAAATGAATGTTCTGGTCAGTGCATCCAAACAGATCGGCAAGGTGGTGGGCGTGATCAAAGATATTGCGGACCAGACCAATATGCTGGCACTGAATGCAACCATTGAAGCGGCTGGAGCCGGTGAAGCCGGTAAGGGATTTGCCGTTGTTGCAGGGGAGGTCAAGGAACTTGCCAAACAATCCGCAGATGCCACCGACGAGATTTCAGGACAAATTGATCAGATTCAGAACAGCACCAATGCTGTCGTGGATGCCATTTCGGAAATCAGCAAGGTCATCACGGAAATTGCCGGGATCAATGAAACCATTGCATCCGCAGTTGAAGAGCAGACTTCCACTGCCGGTGAAATTTCACACTCCATTGCTGGCAATGCCAAAACGGTAAGAGAGGTGGCCGACAATGCCGGAGAATCCGCCAAGCTGGTCAATGAGATTGCAAACTCCACGGATGAAACCTCAACCGTTGCATCTGACGTGGCCCGCCATGTGGATGAGTTATCCCGTGGCATAAAGGAAGTGGCCCAGTCTTCAGTTGAGGCTGCCAGGGGGGTGAGTGATATTTCCCAGAATGTTCAGGGGATCAGCACCGCCGCAAAGGAAACCGCCGTTGGTGCCAACCAGACCAATGAATCTTCTACGGAACTTGCCAAAATGGCAGCATTCCTGTCAGAGGTTGTTAAGCGGTTTAAATTGTAATTGTCAACACAACCGGTTCAGGCAATCGGTATTCAAATGGGCATCCTTTATTCACTGGTTGACACTTTTTAGAAATTCCCTTATTTTTGGGGAATTCATTCAAAAAAGTGTCAACTATTTTTGAGGAGATATGTAAGGATGCCTTCAAATAATGGTTTTTGAAAGATACCGATCCTGGTTATTGAAAATGGCTGTGCTTCGTTTCAGGCGTTTCATTCAAAAGCCCAGT
>CAYSSE010000417.1:0-3649 GCA_964433355.1 uncultured Desulfocicer sp. | reverse complement strand
ACATCATGAAAACAACGGATATAACCACCCACATTCAGACATTGGGAGAAGCTGTCATTGATTCTCCCTTGGCAAGTCGCAGCCAGGGAGGATACACCCAGAACTTTGTATCTGATGACCGTCGAGTTGCATACAATGTGGATCCCGAAGAACTGGCCGCCGACCTTAAAGCCCACGGCACCATCCCCGGCTTTGAAACAGCGGGCCCCCGGGAAAAAATTTATTTTGATCCCAGTAAGCTAAAATGTGCCATTGTCACCTGCGGGGGCCTTTGCCCCGGTCTCAATGATATCATCCGGTCGGTGTTTCTGGAACTCCACCACTGCTATGGCGTCCGACACATCTACGGCATGAAATATGGACTCCAGGGATTCATCCCCCAATACGGCCATGACACCGTCACCCTGACCCGGGCCTATGTCTCCCAGATAATGAACATGGGGGGCACAGTGCTTGGATCCTCCAGGGGCACCCAGGACATGGACGCCATACTGGATTGCCTGGAGCGCATGAGCATTGGTATTCTTTTCATGGTGGGGGGGGACGGCACCCTCATGGCAGCCAAAAAAATCACCGACAAGGTAAGGGAAAGGAATCTTAAAACCAGCGTCATTGTCATCCCCAAAACCATTGACAATGACATTTCTCTGGTATCCAGATCCTTTGGATTTGACACGGCCGTGGACATTGCCACCGATGCCATCAAAGGGGCACACAATGAAGCCGCCGGATACCCCTTTGGCATTGGGCTGATCAAACTCATGGGTCGCCATTCGGGTTTTCTGGCGGCCACGGCGGCCCTGGCCCAACAGGATGCCAATTTTGTACTCATCCCGGAGATCGACATTGATTTTCACGGGCCGTCAGGATTTTTAGCGGCCCTGGAGGCCCGCCTGGTGCAGCGAAAACATGCAGTCATTGTGGTTGCCGAAGGAGCGGGCCAGAAATTCTTTACAGATCAACCCATGGAATATGACCCATCCGGGAACATTAAACTAAAGGACATCGGGGTATTTATAAAAGATGAAATCAGCCAGTGGTTCAATGAAAAACAAATTCCCATCACACTGAAATACATTGACCCAAGCTATATGATCCGGAGTTTGTCAGCCAATTCCAACGACAGTGTCTATTGCGGTTTTCTGGGCAGAAATGCTGTCCATGCCGGCATGGCCGGTAAAACTGGCCTACTCATCAGCCACTGGAACAACCACTATGTACACATTCCCATGGAGGCATCAGCGGGCAAAAGAAAACAGGTGGATCCCCATGGCAGATTGTGGCAATCGGTGTTGGAAGCCACAGGACAAGGTTCCCTGGTCAACGGGTGATCTCCACAAAAACCCCGTTCTTCACTGTCAGGAAAAAAAGATCCTTATGCAGTTGGCCCTCCCGGTCAAACAGGGTTTTTCCCGTGGCCCCATCAAAAATCCGAGTGCCGATGAGGGCCTCTTTAAGGGTTTTTGACGAGGTAACGGTGGGATCCATGACCGCTTCCACCAGCAAAGATACGGTGTCATGGGCAATGGCCTCAATGAACCTTGGCGAAGCTCCGAACATGCCTGCAAAGGCATTTTTGAACTGCCGGGCCTCTTCTCTGTAACTGTCAGCAAAATATCCTTCGGTGATCACCGCGTTTCTCACGTATGGCCCTGCCTGTTGAATCAATGATGGATGATACCAGATATTGGTTCCCAAAAGGACAATATCTGTGACGTCATTATATACTAACTGGGGCAGAATCAAGGCCAGTCGGGAAGGGGCATCTGGAATAAAGAGTGCCTCAAAGTTTACAATCGGCCTGTCCGCTGGCTTCATCGTTCCTGCACCACCGGAGCGCCGGAGTGATGCCTGGAGTCCGGGGTCATCAAATCCGGCAACTTGCTTTATTTCTTTGGAAAAATCGGTATCCTTTCCATCATAGGAGACCACCTTTCGAACCTGCCCCCCCCTCTCTTTGACCTTATCACAAAAAAGCGTCATCAATGTTTCCCCATACCTGTCCCGGGGGTGTAGAACGGCAAATTGACTCACCCCCAGATGAATCATGGCATGGGAAACCAGGGCCTCCACCTGCATGGCCGGGGTGATAAAATTGGAAAAAACGTAATCCCCGGTTCGGGCCACGGCATCTTTCTGGGTCATGGCAATCATGGGGATGCCATGGGACTGGGCCACATGGGCAACGCTCTGGGCCGTGACCATGGGACCCACAATACCCATCACCTGGGCATCCACCAACTCTTGCATGCGCTGCAAGGCAATTTCTTTATCCGATGCCGTATCCCGGATGATGAGACGAATACCATCCCCATATCGGGGAATCAACCGGGCCAGGGCAACCTGCACTCCTTTAAGTGCCCGTTGTCCAAACACTGCATATTTTCCGGAAAGGGGTAAAAGACATCCGATTTTAACCCCTTCCTCTTTTTTCACGACGAGAATTTCCAAGAGCTGGCGGGCATCTTCCACGCGCCGACCATGGGGATATTGTTGGATATATGACAGCAATACCTCCCGTGACAATTCCTTTTCCCCCCGGGCCGCATATCGATAACCCAGGGCATAGAGAACAAGTGGGGGAGGAATCTGGGAATCCGGACTGGTCTTGATCTCCTGGAGCAGGGGCACATCACATTTAAGCAGCACAGATTCCACTGAGTCAACGATCAATGGCCTTTTATTTACCGAAGCACGGGTCAATGCCACCCCATAAATGTCCAGAGCGGCCCGGTAATTTCCCACCCCGGCAAGCTGAGCCCCACGTTGCACAAGAGATGCCACACTTGCGGTTTCAGCAGGCTCCCCGATATGAGCCTGATCATAGACGCTTGTGGTTGAGTCCAACTCAGCGGTGGCAGGGGGCATTGAAGGATCTGGTGATATTCGTTTTTTGGCACACCCTCCCAAGAGAACCAGTGCCACCACCCATACCATCACCCATGCACACCTATTTTTAATCATCATTTGTTTCATCATTACTCCATGTGGTTCCCATGGTTTTTTCCATGAATTCAGCCACCAGTTGACTGGCCTGTTCCAGATCATGGGGGTCAACCCAGATCATGTCTTTGTCATTACGAAACCAGGTAAACTGCCGTTTGGCATAGCGACGGGTATCCCGCTTGAGCAAGGTTATCATCTCTTTATGGGAGGTACTACCGTTTAAGTAATCACAAACATGGCGATACCCAATGGACTGCATGGACTTAAGATCACAGGCGTACCCCTTTTCCCTGAGATGTTTGACCTCATCCACCAGTCCCATCTCCATCATGAGATCCACCCGGCGGTTAATGCGCTGGTATAATCGTTCACGATCCATGGTCAACCCGAGTTTCAGAGCCTTATAGCGGCAGGGGGCAAATTGATGAATTTCATGGAAATGGGTGATGGGTTTACCGGTGCTCTCCAAAACCTCCAGTGCCCGAACCACCCGAAATCTGTCATTGGGATGTATCCGGGCCGCAGCAACGGGATCTGCCGTTGCCAGACGGTCATGCAATGCATTGGAGCCCTTTCGGACGGCCTCTACTTCCAGGCGGGCGATGATTTTTTCATCGGCGGTGCGGCCCTTAAACAGGCCATGGAGCAGGGCTTTGATGTAAAAACCTGTTCCCCCGGCAACAAAGGGCAATTTGCCACGATG
>CAYSSE010000416.1:0-3650 GCA_964433355.1 uncultured Desulfocicer sp. | reverse complement strand
TCCTATTGCCCATCGGGGGGGGCTCTGCTGAGGTTGCCCGGAAGTTTTATTTTCTAATAAACGGGCATATCCTGACGAACATAACGAATATTGGGTCGTAGACGCGGAGCCAAATGCCATTATGCCGCCCCCCCCCCCGACGGGCAATGGGCCCGGCCCGGAACCGTAGACGGCCCAATTGGCCGGTTCCTATTGCCCATCGGGGGGGGGCTCGTGAGGGTACTTGGACACTTCTTTTTTATATAAACTGCCACGGGCAGACCGTATTCTGCCCTCAGCCTGCCCATAACGAAAAATGAAAGTCTTTTAATTCCAGCGTGTTGGTGAGACTTTCTTATAAAAAAAAATATATTCAAACGCTTAATCAATACCTTAGCTAATTTTATTTTGGTTTAAATATCAATCAATATGTAGTGTCTTGTGAACTATTCTTACACTATATGTGATATATGGCTTGTAAGAATTCAAACCTATTTTAAATTTGGTGAAGGTGTTGTTAATGGTACGCATAGGTTGGGAGAGTTCAAACACTCATGTTGGATTTAAAAGATATTAACGAAATAACCCTTGGGGGGGCACTACAGAGCCGGGTGGCCCTTTATATTGAAGACAAGAATCTTAATTTTATTATTGCCGAAGGGGTGCTACTTAATAAGCGGTTCCAGGAGCTGGATCGAGAAAAGGTAATGCTATATCTGCAAGGCTATGCGGCGTGTGATTTTTCCAGGATCACCATTGCCAGTGAAAAACCCTCTGCACCTTTTATGGCGGCCCAGGTGGATGATACCGATAAGGAGTTGGCCCGGGTACAATATCTCATTGATTTTAATGAAGAGGCCAAAGAGGGTACCGCCAGCCTCTTTTATAGTAAAATCATGGGAGCCTTTTCCACCAATTTTTTTGCAGTTCAGCCCCATGTTCAACGTTTGTGGTTTCCCTTTGTGGTTCAGATGCTGGAAGGGGGCAAAGTAAAGGTGCAAGAGGAGGATGGGGGAACTTCCATTCTCAAATAATCCTCATTGTAAAATAATTCTGGCCCCGTTGCATCACCGTCCTTCACGAGTCGCCAATGTTGGGTTTGGTAACAACATGCGCCATTTTGAAATATTTTTTTTAAACAGTTAAATAAATTATATAATTACAAATACTTATGAATTTTATATATTTAGAATCCGTATAGTAGTCCATCTTATGATCAACCCCCCAATGTTGTAATCAAGCACGAAAGTTGACTGAATAAGGATACCTGATAATGAAAAAACTACCCATTGGTGTGCAAACATTCAGCAAATTACGGGAAGGTGGATACTGTTATGTTGATAAAACAGAGTTGATCCATCAATTGACCCACAGAGCAGGCGATTATTATTTTCTTGCCCGCCCCCGTCGGTTTGGTAAATCCCTGCTTGTGAGTACATTAAAAGCTGCTTTTTTGGGTCAGAAATCTCTTTTCAACGGTTTATACCTGGAGAAAAACTGGAACTGGGATATGAAACACCCGGTTGTTGAAATTAGTTTTGGCAGAGGGATTGTTGAGAGCAGGGCAATTCTGGAACAACGAATCAAAACAATGTTGGAGGAGCATGCCCACCCCTGCGGCATTGAATTAACCAATGAGAATATAGCGGACAAATTTGCCGAACTGATTCAAAAGCTTGAAAAAAAATACCATAACCGGGTGGTCATCCTTGTGGATGAATATGATAAACCCATTCTCGATAATATCGACAATCCCCAAATTGCCATGGAGATCCGGGAGGGGTTGAAAGATTTTTACTCGGTCATCAAGGACAGGGATGCCCATATACGGTTTGCCTTTCTGACGGGTGTGAGCAAATTCAGCAAGGTGAGTATCTTCAGTGGTCTTAACAATCTGAATGATATCACCCTTGAAAAACGATATGCCACCTTATGTGGATATACAACAGATGAAATCAAACAGGTTTTTGCTGATTATCTGGCCGACGTTGATATGAAAGCGCTGGGGAACTGGTATGACGGCTACAATTTTATGGGAGAGTACGTTTATAATCCCTATGATGTGCTCCTTTACCTGGACAGCCGGATTTTTCGAAGCTACTGGTTTGAAACCGGCAGCCCTTCTTTTCTTGTTAAATTAATACAAAAAAGGCAGTATACTGCGCCACAATTAGAACAGGTGGAGATCAGCGAAACCATGCTTTCCAGTTTTGACATTGATCACATTGAAATTGAAACCCTTTTATTTCAGACTGGCTATTTGACAATTAAAAAGGTCACGCAGCAGGGGCCAAGAAGAATTTTTCACCTGAAATATCCCAATCTGGAAGTGAAGATGGGTTTTAATGAAACGCTTCTGCATGGCTTTGTAGGGCATCCCCTTAATTTGCAACAGAACATGTCCAAGGTCTACACTGCCCTGCAACAAGCCGATTTTAAAGCGTTGAAAGCTGTTTTTCATGCTTTTTTTGCCTCAATTCCCCATGACTGGTACCGGAAAAATAAATTGGCCGGATATGAAGGGTACTACGCCTCCATATTTTACTGCTATTTTACGGCTCTGGGGTTGACGGTGACGGCGGAAGATACCACAAATAAAGGACAAATTGATTTAACGGTCAGGCTTGACGACAATCTTTATGTCATAGAGTTTAAGGTGATCGGGAAAGCAGGGAGCGCAGGAAGTGCATTAAAGCAAATCAAAGAAAAGAATTACCATGAAAAATTTCAGCACAAAGGACTTGTAATTTATATAATCGGTGTTGAATTTAACAAAGAGGATAAGAATATTACCGGGTTTGAATGGGAACGGATATCGACCTGACTCTTTATTTCAGGGGGGGGTCAGTACTTACACATATATTTTTCCGTATTCCATGGACTTTATCTTGAGGAATATATGCTCGGGTACTTATGATGAAGCCCTGTTACTTAAACTTGAGTTTAATGCCCGAAGCTGTTTCCCTTATGTCAAACCCCAGGGGGGTAAGCATCTCAAAAATCGGGCGACCAAAATAAAATAGTTCCAATGCCACTGAGAGCTGAAAGGTATCCACGGATTCAATGCGATGGGCAATGTCTTTATTGCACATCCGTTCAATCTTTTTGATGGTCTTCTTGGATGAACGGGAAATTGTTCGGGACATACCTCTTAGATCGGGCAATGGGAACAGCATCTGATGTTCGATCAATCGTTGTCTCAACGGATTATTTTCTTGTACAATATCAAGCCTTGAAATGAGATTTTTGCCAGCCAGTTCAAGAATATCTTTTGTATCCCAGCATTTGAGAACCCCACAGGCAAAGGGCCGATGGTCATATATGGTACATCCATTCTGTTTTTTATCATAAAACACACAGGCCCATGAACCCTTTGTTCCCCTTATTTTTAAAAACTCGGTTTTGGCAGGCTCAATGGATTTTGTGACGGGATCATCAACCAATTCCCCTTTTCTGATGGTGATCAGGTCTTCAAAGGATAAAAGCCCCTTTTCTATTAAAGGCAGATCCTGGCTGTGCAATGCAGGGCCACCATTTTCGCAGCAGGTACCGCATCGGTTACATTCATTTTGAACACTCATTAAATTTGTATCCCTGTTTCCTGCATCCAATTTTTTTTATTAGAAAATAGAACTTCCGGGCAACCTCAGCAGAGCCCCCCCCGATGGGTA
>CAYSSE010000415.1:0-3685 GCA_964433355.1 uncultured Desulfocicer sp. | reverse complement strand
AATTCTACATCAAGGATTTTTATAAAGTTTTTCCCGATGACAAACCCAGAGCCATTAAAAATGTGCTGAATAAAATGGTGCGAGATGAAGTCATGGAGTTCTGGTCCAGCGGAAGTACCACCATGTATGGTCTCAAAGGCATGGGTAAACAGGCCGGATCAGAAGGCGAAGATTGATATAACTGCCACGGGCAGACCGTATTATAGCCTCGGCCTGCCCACAACGAAGCATGAAAGAATGTTAGATACGCCGACTCTTTCATATAAAACATACATGGCAGTCACCACTGCCACAACGAAAAATGAAAGTCTTTTAATTCCAGCATGTTGGTGAGACTTTCTTATAAAATATCCCAGGATATACCTGCCCATGCAGTATCAAAACAAAAAGATACCTGGCCTTGTAATTGCGGGGCTCCGGGGGGGGAACGGTAAAACCGTTATTTCCCTTGGTGTTGCGGCTGCATGGCGGGATATTGGGATCAACGTCGCCCCTTTTAAAAAAGGGCCCGATTATATTGATGCCGGCTGGTTGTCCAAGGCAGCTGGCCGGTCTTGCTATAACCTGGACACCTTCATGTGTTCAACGGATCAGGCAAAAAAATCCTTCCATAAGAATTCTGCCATGGCTGACATTGCGGTAATAGAGGGCAACCGAGGTCTCTATGACGGCATTGACATCCAAGGCCGCACCAGCACCGCAGAAATCGCCAAACTACTCAACCTGCCCGTTATTCTTGTTTTAGATTGCACCAAAAGCACCCGCACCATGGCAGCCCTTCTTCTGGGATGCATCCACTTTGATCCCCACGTCAACATTATGGGTGTCATTCTCAACCGGGTGGCAGGCAAACGCCATGAAAACAAAGTAAAAGACAACATCAAACAGTTCTGCAATATTCCGGTATTTGGCTCTGTTCCCAAACTTAAAGCCGAGGACTTCCCGGAACGACACATGGGACTTGTCCCTTCAGCAGAACACGAACTGGCCCTGGAATCCATAAAAGCGGCAGCCCGGGTGGCCAAAAAACACATTGATCTTGATGGGCTTTACCGTGCCTGCATCAATGCCTCAAAGTCCCAGGCAAGGGTTCCTTCTGCTGCCATCCCCCCCCAGGATATCTTATGCGAAAAATGTGGCAAGAAAGCATCCCTGTCCTTTGATACCCTTACCAACACATCTTTGGGAAAAGAGGGGAAAACGGCACAGATACACCCAACAAAACGCCCCCATATCCCCAAAAAAGAGCGTCCCATAATAGGCGTTATCCGGGATTCTGCCTTCCAGTTTTACTATCCTGATAACCTGGAATCACTGGAAGAAAGCGGTGCCATTCTCCAGGAGATCAGTCCCCTTAAAATTCCCAACGTGCCATCGGTGGATGCCATCTATATGGGAGGGGGGTTCCCTGAAACCCATGCGGCCCAACTGGCTGACAATGAAAGCTTTAGAAATCAATTAAAAGCCCTTGCCATGAAAGGTCTTCCCATCTATGCCGAATGCGGTGGTTTGATCTTCCTTGGTAAAAGTCTCACCCTGAACGGTGTCACCTACCCCATGGCTGACATTCTACCCATCTCCTTTGGTCTGTCCCAACGCCCTGTGGGTCATGGCTATACCCAGGTCAGGGTCATCCAGGACAACCCCTTCTTTCCCAAGGGAACCCTCATCCGGGGACATGAATTTAGATACTCCCACATCATAGACATTGAGTACCAGGAAAGTGAGATGGCTTTTGCCATGGAAAGGGGTAAGGGCATCATTGACAACAAAGATGGTTTTTGCCACTACAACGTATTTGGTACCTATACGCACACCCTTTCATCCTGTGCGTCGTCCTGGTCCCATGCCATGGTAAAACAGGCGCTCCTCTACAAAAAACAAAAATAGAAAAAGGGCCTTGGCAGCATGATATACTGCCAAGGCCCTTTTTTTATTTTAACTACCACGTTTACGGTAGACCCGGGTTCCCCTCCGAAATTGTCTACAATTGATTCCAATTAGCCCTTCTTGGGATGACAGGAACCACAGCTCTGGGGAGCAGCTTTGGGGTCTTTTGACTTATATCCTTTGTCCTTGTTAAAATCCTTGTGGCAGCCAATGCAGTTGGCGTGGAGTGCTTCTTTGTGATACTTCATGATTTTATCTTTTTTGCTCAGTTTTTCACCCTTGGGTTTCTTGGCAGTTTCTTCATGACATGCCACACACCCTTGGACATCTTCACCGCCCTTAAGTGCCAGGGGTTCCCCGTTATCATCATGGTGACATTGGCCACAGGCAACACCATATTTTTCTGAATGGGCCTTATGGGAAAAAGTGACCAGTCCCTTGGTGTGTTTGGCATACCCCTCGGTATTCATGGTGATGCTATCAGGTGCCTGAGTTCCGGCATACACTGCCACCGCTACGAAACACACAGTCATTAACGCTGCCATCAAAGAGGTTAAAAGCTTTCTGTTCATAATAACTACACTCCTTTTGCATTTGTTTAACTATAAAAAACACGGAATGCCACATGGCAATCCGGTTACCTTCCCGTCAAGGCGACTTCACTGGCTCATAGTGCGTTGAATTATTCTGTTTTGTCAGCATCTTCAGATTCTTCTTGCGCTTGCTCTTCCCCATCTTCATCAAGTCCCTTCTTTTTTTGGAACATCCTGGCCCCCACAATGCTGATCTCATAGAGAATCATTAACGGAATGGCCATCATGATCTGGGTTACCACATCCGGGGGAGTAATCAGGGCAGAACCGGCAAAAAAAATCAACACCGCATATTTACGATTTTTACAAAGAAAATCAACAGAGACAAGCCCCATGCGGGCCATGAATGTAATCACCAGTGGCAGTTCAAATACAAACCCAAAGGCAAGCAGCATTTTGGATGCAAATCCGAGGTACTCTTTCATGGAAGGCATGGCCTGGATAGTCTCAGATGAAAATCCCAGAAAAAATTGAAACCCGTAGGGGAATACGATGAAATATCCAAAACTGGAGCCAATGGCAAAAAAAACAATGGATAAGAGCACCACCGGTATCAGAAACTTTTTTTCCTGGCGATAAAGCCCTGGGGAAATGAACATCCAGAATTCATAAAAAAGAACAGGAACTGCCACAACAACCCCCGTTAGAAGCGCCACCTTTAAATAGGTGAAAAATGCTTCGGGCAGGCCGGTGAAAATCATCTTCTGATTTTCCCCCATGGCTGTCACCAGGGGGGCCATGAGAATTTCAAACAGCTTTTCCTTGAAACAATAGGCCACAACAAACCCCACGCCAACAGCGATGAAGCAGCGAACCAGACGATCTCTTAACTCAGTTAGATGTTCTGTAAAGGGGGTTTTATCTTCTTCCTGGCTCATATTCCCTTTTCATCCTTATCTTTTTTTTTCAGTGAGGGGGGGGTATCGCTGTCAGAGGAATCTGCTGTGGCGTTCTCTCCAGGAAAAGGATCCAGGGAACTTGGAACTACTTCTTTTTCAATTTTTTTCTTTGGTCTATATTCGACATTGGCATCTACGGGTTCACTCTTATCTACGGATTCACTCTTATCTACAGGTTCACTCTTATCCAATGGTTTACTCTTATCCAATGGTTTACTCTTATCCAATGGTTTACTCTTATCCAAGGGTTTACTCTTATCCAAGGGCTCTCCTGTTGCATCTGTGGACAGGGGATTCATGGCA
>CAYSSE010000414.1:0-3702 GCA_964433355.1 uncultured Desulfocicer sp. | reverse complement strand
TTCATGCCTTCCAGATATTTAAGCAACCAGTAGCGACGTCGTTGAAACTGTGCCCTGCCCGTATTGGCCATGGGAATATCCAGCACCTGGAGAATGGATGTAAGCTCGTCTTTTGTGTAGGCTGTTTCATATCCCAGAATACCCCGGATCTGACGTTGGGTGAGCAGATCAACATATCTTCTGATGGGGGAGGTAGCTGTGGAATATGCCTTGACCCCCAGCCCGGAATGGGGGGCGGGTTTGGTGCCCGTGGCGGCTCGGTTGAGCTGTTTCCGCTGCATGCAGTTCATGAACAGTGAGGTTTCCACCCCCTGGAACAGACGCTGTTTGGGCTCGGGTTGGGATCTGAAAACCGCTGGGGTGTCATGGCTGGCAAGGAATTCTGCCATGAGGGAGTTGGCAAGGATCATCATCTCTGACACTAACATTCTGGAGGGATTTTCCCGGTCAATGCGGGAGATGCCAATATCTCCATTATCTTCCACCCAGAGGTTGACTTCCGGGAGGGTGATCTGAACAGCACCTGCCTTGATGCGTTTTTCCCGGAGCACCGTGGCAATTTTATGAAGTGTGGTAATGGGATCATCTTCACCGTTAAGCATGTTGGCTTCGGTGTAGGTCATCTGGTGATGCACTTTAATGATGCTGGCCGTGACCTCATAGTCAATGAGTTCAAAAAAACGGTTGAGGTTCACCAGGGTGGAAATACCGGGCCGTGTTTCCCCTTCTCGCAGGCTGCACAGATCTTCGGACAAGTTTGGGGGTAGCATGGGGATTTTGTCATCGGGCATGTAAATGGAACTGGCCCTGCCCCTGGCATCTGTATCAATGACGTCATCGTCTTTGATGTAAAATCCCACATCAATGATGTGAATTCCCAGAAGATATCCCCCATCTTCTTTTTTCTGAAGGCTGATGGCATCGTCATAATCCAGGGTGGACTGCCCATCAATGGTGATGAGGGGCACCTCTCTTAGATCTTTTCTCAGGGGATCCCGGGTAAAATCTTCATGGTTTGAAATCAGAACCTCGGCCCTTTCCATAACCGAAGAAGGGAAAGCGATGGGGATATCCAGGCGGATGAGATCAAGGTTTTCATTCTTGCGCCAGATGCCCGCCTTGACCATGATGTTGAAAATTTTCTGGGGGGATTCTGTGCCCGCCTGGGAGAGGATGGCCTTTGCATCGGTGGCTGTTTTGCTCTCCCTTTCATGGATATAATAATCGGTGAGAATTTTGATGATTTCAGGATCAGGCGTTTCCGTGGGTGTCCCCTGATCCATGCCTTTGACCCATGCGCCCCCGTTGTCCATGAGACGTTTTCGGGCTTTGGCTTCCTGGATCTGTTTGAGTTTTAACTCAATGTACTCCGGCGTATTGGGGGTCACCACGTCTTTTCCGAATTTGAAATAGAGCTTATCGTTGAAAAACGCCCGGATAACAGCGGATTCGTGATCCGGCGTCACCGGTGGATCAAAGCAAAGCGCCGTCATGGTGGGGATGTCAATGGGATCTCCATCTTCATGGAGCAGTTCCCACAACTCCTCAATGTCAAGGGTTTGTGCCAGATTCCGTCTTTTCTGGGAGATGAGTTTCAACTCTCTCACCAGGGATTCCCTGGAGGCAGAAGGGTTGAGTCCCTCCCGGGAGATATGGGCCAGCCGTCCTGTGGCAAGATTGACTTCACGGTTGTTTTCCGTGAGCAATTTCAGCCGCAGGTTCTTTAGCTGTGTCACCACTGCACAAACCACTCTTTGCTGATCAATATATTCTGCTATATTTCCTGTATCCATAACAGAAAACAATATCAGTAAGTATATGTAAAGTCAATTAACATGACGCTATTCTTCTTGAAAAAAAAGGGCATCTCCACTAATATGGTTTCATGGCTGCAAAAAGAAAAAAAAGACACAATGTAATCCCTGTCAAATGGGTCAATCGAAACGGGATTCCGGTATTTGGGAAAGATCAGGATTTAAACCAGATTTTTTCACAATTGACCCTGGAAGATCACGACACGGATGGGGTTGATGGTTTCCCAAAGAAGGCTTTAACCGAAAATCAGAAGCGGGTGATTAAAGATCGCCATGGCCTGCCTTTTCTGGATAAAGAGCTGCATCTTTCCGATATGTTTAAAGTGCCGGAGGCGGCGGTTGAAGATGACAATGCGGATAATGAAAATTTTTCTGAACTGCTGGAATCTTCCTTAAAGGGGAAAAATCAAGATACCCTTTTAAGGGAAAAAAGGGACAGAGATCCCCCCCGGCCGGTGCCACTTAAAAAACGGCTTAAAAGATATCCTCCGCCTCAAAATCAACTGGATCTCCACGGCCTCACCGCCATGGAAGCACAGTCACGCACAGAGACCTACCTTCGTCACTCTTGGAGAAACGGGTTTTTTACATTACGGGTGGTGGTGGGAAGGGGGCTTCATTCTGAATTTGGAGCGGTGCTGCCCCATGTGGTGGAGGATCTTCTGGTACGACTCAAGCGCGATGGCGTGGTG
The DNA here is from genome assembly GCA_964433355.1 of uncultured Desulfocicer sp. GTDB lineage: Bacteria > Desulfobacterota > Desulfobacteria > Desulfobacterales > Desulfobacteraceae > Desulfocicer. The sequence goes on along the minus strand of CAYSSE010000414.1, from coordinate 1,196 downwards.
CTATGGTTTGAGTGGGATCGGAAGATAAAATCTCACAGTGGCTCCTTGGTTGTGTATCTCAATCAATTTGACTGACCGTAAAGATTCGGCAAGCACCCCATATTCGTCTATTTTGGCCTGCTCACATAGCATTAGTATGCTACGCAGTCCCAAATAAACGAATATGGGGCACTTTCCAAATATTTACATTACCAAGTTGAATATTTACGATTTACCAGATTACCTGCCCCGCTGATATTTTTTGACAGCACGGTTATGCTCTTTTAATGTTTCTGAAAAATAGTGGGTGGTGTCGTTTCTGGATACAAAATAACGGAACTTGCTCTCCACCGGAAACAGGGCCGCTTCAAGGGCTTGTCTGCCTGGATTTGCAATGGGACCCGGGGGAAGCCCCTTAATTGTATACGTGTTATAAGGGGTGGGCGTTTTCAGATCCCGACGGGTGAGGTTGCCATTGAAGTTGGCAATACCATAGATCACTGTGGGATCACTCTGTAGTCGCATTTTTTGTTTCAGTCGGTTATGAAACACCGATGATATCAGGGGGCGTTCTTCCGGGCTTCCGGTCTCCTTTTCAATGATGGAGGCAAGGGTAACCACCTGGTGCCTGGAAAGCCCCCTGGATTTTGCAAGGGCTTCCCACTCCGGTGGAAACATGGCTTTGAATCTTTTTACCATGGTGGTGATGAGACGGGGTGTTGGGGTGGATTTTTCAAAAAAGTAGGTGTCTGGGAACAGATATCCCTCCAGTTGGCTTGACGGGATACCCAGGGTGGCGCAAAAGGACGGATCATGGGCAAGTTTCATGAATTTTGTTCGTTTTCCCAGGCCCGCTACCTCAACTTTCAGGGCAATCTCTGCCACGGTGAGCCCCTCGGGGATGGTGATGCGGTATTGCTTGACCTTTCCCCGGCATAGGAGGTCAAGCAGGTAGGCCGGGGACATGGCAGGGGAAAGTTCGTACTCTCCTGATTTGATGGCTCCGCTCTTTTGTTGAAGCCTTACCAGGGCTTGGAAAGCAAGGTTGTTTTCGATGAGGTGATTGTTGTAAAGGGTATTTGAAATTTGCTTTAAAACAGCACCCCTGTCAATGGTAACCAGGATGGTGGCTCCCCGAATGCTTAGGGGCGTTTTGGCAAAATGATTCATGTAGGTGAATCCGGCCAGTGCAAACAGGCTGCCCAGAATCAGGAGGG
>CAYSSE010000413.1:0-3709 GCA_964433355.1 uncultured Desulfocicer sp. | reverse complement strand
GCAGTGTGTTTTAAGCATTTTGGAAAGTTTTAAGATTAACTGCTAACGAGGTCTGAAAACACATAAACAGAAGCATAAAAAAACATATTTTTCTCATAAAATTTTCCCTCCTTGTCAAGGATGCTATCAAATTGCTTTTTCAAGCATGGCGGCGGGAGGAGCCTCAAAATGGATTTTTCTCCTGCCCACAGGCCCGGACACAACCTGCATCGGACCTTGTTTATCATCCCGCCACTGGGCCACATTAATTTTTATCATACCTGAAAATCCAGTGGGAAACAATACTGCATGCCACCCAAAAATCCGATCCGATATCAATTTTCAGGAATGGTTGTTTGTGGCACCCAGCAATAATTGTACAAGACCATCTGCCTTTGAGTCCTGTGCATCCTTTAACCCGGCATCTGGAAGCCCAAGCTGGCGCCCGACAGAGAATCGCACCGCATCTGGATTCAGTGTTTCCCCTTCAATGGCTGATTTTTTTAATGCTTCTTCCACCAAGATATCAGCGCGGGGGTTTGCTGAATATCAAAACCCAGTTCCCTGACCTGGGCGATCAATGCCCCTTGATTGAATCGAACATCACCAAGCGGTTTTAACAAATTCACACTGTTCCATGTGAACTCAGGCCAGGCCTTTTTTTGCCAAATATATTCCATTGATGAATTCAATCCTTTTGATAAACGAATGGCCTTTGAGTCGTTTAATTAATCAGCTCAAATATTGAGTCGATTGTGGTGTCTATTCGACTCAAAGTCAATAAAAAAAAATGAATTTCCCGGTGTGGCATCCTTCATTTACCCGTTTACACTTGTTGGGGCAATAAGCCCATGTTTCCGGAATTATTTCCCCCAAAAGTGTAAAGTTATTTGGGGGTTATATGAAGGATGCCGATTATTCATACTATTTTTTTTCCTCACTGGTGGAGATCATTAGCTGTAGCAGATGCTATTTGGAATCCTGCCTTACGGGCCTCAGACAGAAGCGCTTGGTTTGAAAGGATATCATTGTGCTGTCTCGTTCCATTCGCAACTATGGTGCCCTGTACATCATAATGAAGAAAAGAAAACAGCTTTTCCATATGATCAAAGTATGCCTGGAATTTTTTCGTATCAGGGTTGCCTTGTGTATATACCAAGAGTAATTTCTTAGGCCCGTTGAGACGCGTGGAAAAGTCGGGTGCGATAAACGCGAGAAGCCTGTCCATGAAGCGTTTGAATATGGCATTGACTTGCCAGAAATAAACAGGTGATCCAAGAACAATAGCATCTGCTGCCTGTATGGCATCATATAGAATATGCATGTCATCATCAATTGCACAGACACCCTTTTTCTTGCACGAATAGCAACTGATACAATCATCAATGTTCATATCAGCCAGCTTGAAAAATTTAGTTGTGGCCCCGGCATCTGTAGCGCCTTCGAGTACTGTAGAAACGAGTTGTTCCGTGTTGCCTTTTTTTCTTGGGCTTCCTTCAATACCTATTACCAACATATTTTATCTCCTAATGTTTTTTCTTTTCAACGATGGAAAATAAATCCTCGTGGGTTTGGCCTTCTTTTCTGCCTGGATGTCTAACAGGATCACACTTAAAATTATTTAACAATCGTTCCATTGAGGTAGACATTTGATTCCATATCTGTCTCATTTTGAATACCCTCACCGGCAAAACACATGCTAAGAGCCTGTTTCGCATAATCCGTCGCAATATCTTTTGCTGCATCACTTTTCACAATAACTCTCGTGATGACATCATCGAGATGACCGGTCATGGTAGGCGTCATGAAATTATCCTGCCGGTAGTTAAACTGATGTTCAACTCTGAAATCATCGATATTGATGCCCTGTTTCTGGAAGTACATTTTATTTGCCGTAAGCTGGCTCATCAGGCAAAATGAAGTGCCAATGGTAAAATAATCTCTTGATGTGGGTGCCGTATCAATCCCCTCATATCCGTGGCTGTCATCGGTATAAAGTTCCCAGGTCTGGTAATTTTCGGTCAGGGATTTTGCTCTGATTTTATGCAGGTACGGACGTGCGGCATCATGTGCGGATTCTGCTATGGATATTTCACTGAATACAAACGGATTGGGGAAATGCCCCATGTCCAGACTAAAATCTTTTTCCACTTCAACTGTCTGCAGGTTCAGATCAGGTGTTACATTGGTGATCATGCGGCCATTATCGATGGAAATCGGTGACTGTACTTTACCGGGACGAGCCGCCAGGCCAGCCCAATCATCCGCATTGATAAGGATTCCTACATCAATGGGGGTTTTATTGGTGAGACCCTCTCCAATTGCCCAGGCTTTAAGCGCTTTCTCTTTTAATGTCTTTATCTTTTCAGGGGATTCATTACTTTTAATGAGAATGTTGGAGATCACTTTATCCGTATAACCAGACCATTTATCGGTCATCGGATCAGACCATTTGAAAAAAATTTTTGATTCTACTTTTACATCCTCAACGTCCAAATCCAATACCTGTATCAGTCTTTCAACCTGGGTCAATAAACTTGAGGAAGCCCCAGCCGCATAATAGGTCAAAGGGTTTGGGGCCGTCTGGATATGTCCTGAACCACCTTCATCACTTACAACCTCCCATGCACTGAATTGCTTTTCACCGACAGGTTTTACAAGACCTTTTTTAAGAAAATGTGCCTCTTTGTTGAGTATGTTTTGAGTAGTAGTAACAATATTTTCAGAAATAGCGCCATTGACAGGCATTGCTTTTGCCGGGGTAAATGTTGTTGGGCGCGTATAGCTATCCAGCCTCGTTTCAACTTGATAAACTTTTGAGTCTGGCTTTACATCATTTTGTGCATAAGCTGTAATTCCTGAAACAACGAGTGCTGCTATAATTGATAGTATGCTTAATTTAGGTTTCATTTTTTTTTATCCTTTTATTCGTAATTAATTTGTTTATGGAAAATTAAACCCATTGAATGGCTCGTTCATGGCATTGTTGGATGCACAGGCCGCATTCCACACAATTTTCAAAATTGACGGCAAAAGATTTTACCCGGCCTTTGATTTTTGTTTTAAATTTCCCTAAAAGCTTCAGGGAATCATACTCCTTTGTTGTTATTTCTCTAAGTTCAAAAACCTGGTTTGGACAATTGATTAAACAGGCGCCATCACCGTCGCACTTATTTATGTTGATATTAATTGTTTTATTCATCTCTGCTGAAGTCCCTTTGACAATTCATTTTCTTATCCATTGTACAAAATATATTTCCAAAGCAATTAAATAGCTGGCTATGTATATTGCATGGCCAGCTATCTATGTCAATGAGAAAATATCACTCTTTTTAAAGACTTCTTCAAAGAAGAGGGCAATATTGAAGAGTTAGTGAAATAGATAACAGGAGGGATATATTTAGAATGGGATGGTGGAATGGTTTATCTGAATTCTGGCGAGGGTTTATATGTGGTGGAGTGGCTGTTCCCCTTGGCATTGTGATCATTAAAATCATGGTAAAAATGTGCCTCAGAAGGGGGGCATGACCCGGCTGCTGCATCGATTGAACTACAAGGAGCTCTACCTTGAGTGGAAATAAGGATTAATGTTGACTTGAACCTCCGCACCAACAGCCCTCGCGGAAAGCGGCTCCCGTTCACGCAGTCGGGTCTACAGACCTGTTAGCCGACAATTTTTATTGACATCATTTTCATACAAAAGAACTGTCAAAGCTCTGCTTTGAATTCA
>CAYSSE010000412.1:0-3731 GCA_964433355.1 uncultured Desulfocicer sp. | reverse complement strand
TGTATGGTTTTATTAACCCCACAGTGAGAATAGCAGGCAGAAAATGAAAGCATCTCTTAAACGATTTAAAGCATCTTATTTTTTTTACAGTTTCAAGCGGGATAAGGTGGCCATGGTCAGCTTTATCATCCTGGTGATATTTCTTTTATTGAGCCTTGGTGCCCCCCTGATCTCCCCCTATAATCCCTATGATTCGGCCAGTATTGATATCATGAACTCAGAGATTCCCCCGGCCTGGTACGAAGAGGGATCCTCACAATTTCTTCTGGGTACGGACAACATGGGCCGGGATCTCTTATCCACCATGTTCTATGGATTGCGGATCTCGGTAATGATTGGGCTTGGGGCCGTATTCCTCCAGGCTTTTATCGGTATTAGCGTGGGGCTCACCGCAGGATATATGGGGGGAAAGGTGGATGCCGTACTCATGCGCATGGCGGATATTCAGTTTTCTTTTCCCTATCTTATGGTGGCCATTTTCATCAGCGCGGTGTTCCAGATTCTGTTTGGCATCGGCAGCTATGAACAGCTTGCCGTACCCCTTTTGGTTGTCATCATCGGGCTTTCCGAATGGCCGGTGTATGCAAGAACCATACGGGCCTCGGTCATGGGGGAAAAAAACAAGGAGTACGTGGAAGCAGCCCGGGTGATTGGTCTTTCCCGACCGGTGATCATGGTGCGCCATGTGCTTCCCAATACCCTGACATCGGTGATGGTTATTTCCACCATACAGGTGGCCAATGCCGTTATGAGTGAGGCTGCCTTGTCCTTTCTGGGGTTGGGAATGCCTGTCACCATGCCCTCGTTGGGATCTTTAATTAAATCCGGATTTGAATATATATTTTCCGGCATTTGGTGGATCACCATTTTTCCCGGTGTTTTTCTCATCTTGTTTGTGCTGGTGATCAATCTTCTGGGGGACTGGATGAGGGATGTCCTTAACCCGAAACTGTATAAAGGATAGTATTTTATGTCTCATCTTTTAGAAGTAGAGGATCTGGAAGTAAAATTTGCTCTGAGAGGCGGGGATCTCACCGCCATTAACGGGGCCAGTTTCACCCTGGATCCCGGGGAAAAAATGGGCATTGTGGGTGAAAGCGGGGCCGGGAAATCCGTCACCGGGTTTGCCATCATCAATCTGATCTCCAAGCCCGGATTTATTTCCGGGGGGAGAATATTGTTCAATGGGGAGGAGATCAGTACCTTTTCCGATGAAAAAATGCGAAAGATCCGGGGCAACCGGATCAGCATGATTTTCCAAGATCCCATGATGACTTTAAATCCTGTGTTCACCATCGGTACCCAGATGGTGGAAACCCTTAAGGCGCATCGGAACATCTCCCGCCATGAGGCGGAAAAAATTGCCCTGGAAAAACTCAGGAAAGTCTACATTCCGTCGCCGGAAAAACGGCTTGCCCAGTATCCCCATGAGTTTTCAGGCGGCATGCGCCAGCGCATCATCATTGCCATATCATTGCTCACTGATCCGGCCCTGATCATTGCGGATGAGCCCACCACGGCGCTTGATGTCACCATCCAGGCGGAGATTATGGATTTACTCCAAGAACTGTGTGACACCGATGAGATGGGGTTGATCCTCATCACCCATGATCTGGGGGTGGTGTCCCAGGTGACAGAAAAAATGGCAGTGATGTATGCCGGCAAAATCATAGAATCCGGTGCCACCGATGAGGTGGTGATGCATCCCACCCACCCCTATACCAAAGGTCTTATCAAATCTTTACCCGGCATGATCAAGCCCGGGGAAGATCTGTATCAGATTCCCGGCATGATGCCCAACTTAACGGATATTCCACCGGGATGTGCCTTTAATCCCCGGTGCCCCATTAAAGAACCGGTGTGCCTGGAAAAAGAACCCAAACTGCTGTCCACAAAACAGGGGATTATGGCCGCATGTCACATGGTTGAGCGATGATCACGCGTCATTGATTAATTGATCTTAGGGACTTCATAGAAATAAAACTACCCACTTTTAAACTTAACTGTCAGTATTTACAGTGTATTTTAAGTAAAGACGGGTAGATTATTTATCATGAACTCCCTTAATTCCAGCTTTTCTTGAGAGATCTATTGCTGGATGATCCTGTTTTTAAGGCCGATATTGTGATGTGATCTGCCACTGATTCTATCAAGGATATTATGGATACTAATACTTCAATTCTTAGCATAAAAAACATTGTTAAACATTTTGATATTTCCGGAGGGTTGCTGGATCAGATAGGCTTTCAAAACGGAAAAGTTGTCAGAAAAAAAACCACGGTAAAAGCGGTGAATGACGTCAGCCTTGAGATTAAAAAAGGTGAAACCCTGAGCGTGGTGGGGGAGAGCGGTTGCGGCAAATCCACCCTGGCCCGGGTGGTGATGGGGCTGTACCCTCCCAATTCCGGACAGGTGCTTTACAAGGGGGAGCGCATTGACTGTTTGACCCACGAAAAAATGCTGCCCTTTCGGAAAAAATTACAAATGATTTTCCAGGATCCTTATGCCTCTTTAAATCCTCGGAAAACCGTTTGGCAGACCCTGGCAGAGCCTCTGAGGTTTCACAACCCCGGTATTGCAACCTTAGCTGTTGAGGATAAAATTGCCTCGGTGATGGAACAGGTGGGGATGAATCCTGCCTGGCAGGCCCGATATCCCCACGAGTTTTCCGGGGGGCAGCGCCAGCGCATCAGTATTGCAAGGGCATTGATCCTTGACCCGGAATTCATTGTGGCTGATGAGCCCGTGTCGGCATTGGATGTCTCCATCCAGGCCCAGATTTTGAATTTGCTGATGGAGGCGGGACGGGAACGGGGGTTGACCTATCTTTTTATCACCCATGATTTGTCTGTGGTGCAGCATATCAGCAGTCGTGTGGCAGTGATGTATCTTGGTACCCTGTGTGAGGTGGCCAGAGCCGATTCCCTGTTTGCCACGGCCAGACACCCTTATACCCGGGCACTGCTCAGTGCCATTCCCCGGGTGGGGGAGAAAAAGGCCAAGCATATTAAATTAAAAGGAGAGGTGCCCACCCCGGTGAATCTGCCCACTGGGTGCGTGTTTCATGGACGTTGTGTCTTTGCCCGGGAGCGATGTGTTAAGGAGGTACCCAAACTTCTCTCCTTGGAGGATGGAACCTTTGTGGCCTGCCATGGCGTTGAAGATAATTGGGAGATGGCTTGATTAAGATTTTGTGATCTGGGTATTGGCCATTATAATTGGTTCTGGAAATAAACGATGATCAAGACCTGGATTTCCATATTGAGAACATGATTTAAATGAGAATATGGGGTAATAACAATCGGTTCAACAAAACCGCTCCGCGGAGGTGCTCCGACGAATTTCTACTTCCAGATTATTCTTAAGCGCCCGAATTATATCTTTATTTTAAGTTAAGAAAACTGCATACTCTCTCCTGAATATTAACCATTAATATCAGGAGAGAAAAATGACAGCCTTAAGAAAATGTTTCCAGAATCATCTCACCTTTAAAAGATTTTCGCCCAAAACTCACGAAGCCTACATAGGTGCCGTAAAAGGCCTTGCCAACCACTATCACAAAAGCCCGGATAAATTGTCGGATGAGCAGATTCAAGACTATTTTGTTTACCTTCTTGAAGAGCGCAAATATGCCTGGAGTAGCTGTAATGTTATTTTTTGTGGAGTCAAACTATTTTATGAAGAGGTACTGAACAGAGACACCCGGACAGTGATTCCCCCTCGTCCACGCC
>CAYSSE010000411.1:0-3747 GCA_964433355.1 uncultured Desulfocicer sp. | reverse complement strand
TGGCTTACATCCCCTACCCTAAAGGGATAGGGGTTTTACGCCATTTTTATAAAATCCTTGGACATCTGCTCCGGGACTCCAGAGTGATTCGAAAGGCAAAATAAAAATCAGGAGACTGGATATGATTTTTCAAACAGAACAACTTTACTGGAACGCCGGGGAGAAAAATCAATTGGAACTTGACTGGAAGCAATTCAGCAAAGCATTTTTAAACGCCTCTCCCAACGGTATTGCGGCCCTGGACATGACATTAAAAATCATGATTTCAAACCAACTTGCCCAAAGCGGATTGGAATTATTTCCCGGTGCCATGCTCTCCACCACCCTCCCCGAACTCACCAAACATGCACACCAGGTACTCAAAGCCAATAAAACCGCAAAAAGCATTGTTCTTAATAAAAATAATATCCGCTACTCTGTACTCTTAAATCCCATACGCCAACAGGAAAAGGTGTTGGGAATATTATGTATTTTCCAGGATATGACGGCCATGGAAAAGGTCACCTCGCAAATGAAATCCTTTCAAGACCTTTCCATGGAACTGGATACCATCATTGATTCCAGCAACGATGGGCTATGGATTTGTGATGGAGATGGGGTCGTACTGAGGATGAATCCAGCTTCGGAATATCTCACCCATATCAAATCCGCAGACATGGTGGGAAAAAACATGACCGAACTGGTTGAAGAAGGACTCATTGACCAATCCGTCACCCTTGAAGTGCTTAAAACCCAAAAAAAAGCCAGCATCCTCCAGAAAACCCGCCACGGAAAGGAACTTTTTCTTACGGGCAGCCCTGTTTTTGACTCCAATGGTAAGATGTTCCGGGTGGTTGTAAATGAAAGGGACATCACCGAAATCAAAACCCTTGAAAAAGAGCTGGAAGAAAAGGTGGCCTTGACCAACCAGTACCGCCAGGATCTCTTGGAGATGCAGATTGAGGAGATGGAATCCCGTCAGATCATTGCTGAAACACCTGAATATATGAATATTATTCAACAAGCGGTAAGGCTTGCCACTGTGGACTCCACCCTGTTGCTCCTTGGGGAATCCGGCACCGGGAAAGGTCTGGTGGCCGACCTTATCCATAAATATTCCCCCCGGAAAGATCACCCCATGATCAAGCTCAATTGCGGGTCAATCCCCGAGTCTCTGGTGGAAAGTGAGCTTTTCGGATATGAGAAAGGAGCCTTTACCGGTGCAGGAAAGGGGGGAAAGCCAGGTAAATTTGAAATGGCCCACAAGGGAATTATTTTTCTGGATGAAATCGCAGAACTACCCCTATCCTCCCAGGTAAAACTGCTGCGGTTTCTGGAAGATGGACAAATCAGCCGTGTGGGTGGCACGGCCAACCAACAAGTGGATGTAAGGATTATTGCAGCAACCAACCGAAATTTGAAAGAAATGGTGGCTCAAAAACAGTTCCGAAGTGATCTGTTTTACCGCCTCAATGTCATTCCCCTGACCATGCCGCCATTGCGGGAACGAAGGGATTGTATCTTGCCCTTGATCAACCATTTTACGGAACAATTTTGCCAGCGCTATGACAAACAAGGCGTTATTCTTTCCCGGGAAGCCCTGGGTGCCATGCTGGAATATAGTTATCCGGGTAATGTAAGGGAAATGATTAATATCTGCGAACGGGTGGTGGTGATGTCCCAGGATGGGTATGTGGGTCTGGAGGATCTGCCCGCAAGTATTCGTGATAGCATGGCAACGGCCCCAGTGGGCTCTGAGATGTGGCATCCGGGGCAAACTCTCAAAGACAAGGTGGATGCTGTTGAAAAAGAAATTCTTCAAAGAGCCTTAAAATTCCATGGAACCCAGGTTAAAATGGCCAACTCCCTGGGATTAAACCAGTCCACGGTGGCCCGAAAATTGAAAAAACATCTCCTGATATGACTGCCACGGGCAAAGATCTTATTCGGAATCACACTCCACCAGTTCCCTCCAGGAATGGAAAACCTGATATGACTGCCACGGGCAAAGACCGTATTCGGGGCTGGCCTGCCCACAATGAGAATTGAAACACTTTCTTGAGTGTTGTAATCAAGCCAATGGGGCCGGCAATGGGGTGACCAGTCGCCGACCCTGGATATTTAGGATGTTTATTTACTCACTTCTTCCAGGCTCTCTTCAAGAATGGAAAGCCCTTTATCCAATTGCTCATCGGTGATGACAAAGGGCATCAAGGTTCGAATCACATTGCCAAAGTTACCGCAAGAAAGAACGATCAATCCCTTGTCATAGCAGATCTGGATCAACTTTTTGGCCTGTTCCGTGGCTGGTTCTTTGGTTTCTCTATCCTTAACAAGTTCCAATGCCAGCATGGGCCCTTTACCCCTTACTTCTCCGATGATTTCATGGGATTTTTGCATGGTGGTAAATCGATCCCACAGGGTTTCACCCAGGGCTTTGGAGCGTTCCAGGAGTTTATCTTCAAAGAGAATTTCAAGGACAGCCAGGGCCGCACTGCAAGAGATGGGGTTACCACTATAGGTGCCACCAAGGCCACCGGTGTGTGGCATATCCATGATCTCCTTTCGACCGGTCACGGCGCTTAAGGGCATGCCACCGGCAAGACTCTTGGCCTGGGTGATCAGATCCGGTTCAATGCCCCAGTGCTCAATGGCCAAAAACTTACCGGTTCGCCCGGCACCTGCCTGGACTTCATCAATGATGAGCATGATGCCATATTTTTTGCAAATTTCAGCAAGTTTGGGGAAATATTCCGGTGGAGGCGTCACAAAACCGCCCTCTCCCTGGATGGGCTCTGCAATGACGGCTGCCGTAAAATCAGGATCCACATTGGTGATAAAATACTCTTCAAGGTAATCCGCGCAATAGGTGTTGCATTGGGGGTGTTTCAGGCCAAAAGGGCAGCGGTAACAGTAGGGATAGGGCATGCGATAGATTTCCGGCGCAAAGGGGCCAAATCCATATTTGTAGGGTTTAACCTTACTTGTCAGGGACATGGTGAGCAGGGTTCTGCCGTGGAACCCATTTTCAAAGCAGATAATTCCGGGACGTTTGGTGGCATACCTTGCAATTTTAACTGCATTTTCAACGGCTTCAGCACCGCTGTTGGCAAACATGGTCATTTTTTCAAAATCACCGGGAGCCAGTTGGTTCAACTTTTCTGCCAGCTCCACATAGGAATCGTACATGCCCACATGGAAACAGGTGTGAATAAATTTGTCAGCCTGATCTTTGATGGCTGCCACCACTTTGGGATGACAATGCCCCACATTGTTTACGCCGATTCCCCCGGCAAAATCAATGAAGTCACGGCCATCAATGTCGGTCATAACAGCACCGGATGCATGACTGATAACGGCTGGGGTAATGTTGGCCGGTCCCTGGGGAACGCTGTTTTTACGCATTGTCATAAAACGATCATACTTGGCTGAACTCATATTGTTTATCTCCCATACTGAATTGATAATGATGATGCGATTGCAATTGTGGGGCTTGATCATCGAGAGATGCCATATCTTAAGGGAATCTTGGGATTCACCAAACCTCGATTTATGATTGTAGTAACAGTATTAGCAAAAAATGTGCCATGTGGCCTACAATAGATCGCTAAAAAGGCTACCTGTCTAAAGCGGGATGATTTGTAGTCTTGAAGTCTCCGAAATCATGCTCTTTGCAAGCCCCTGATTTTGCAAAATCTCCCGGCATAGGTGGATAGCCAAAAAATGCAATTCAAATAACATCAGAATCTTGAACTGAGTTTCATATAA
>CAYSSE010000410.1:0-3754 GCA_964433355.1 uncultured Desulfocicer sp. | reverse complement strand
ACGCCGTGCCAGGGCTTTCATGTCACTCATATTAAATCACTCCTGTTATTTTGCCCGGATTGAGTATGTTGTAAGGATCCATGGCCTTTCTCAGACGTCTTGAAAACAATATGGCGGACCGTCCGGTCTCTTTTTCCAGGAACGGGGCTTTGGCAAGGCCGGTACCGTGTTCGCCGGACAAGGTCCCTCCCAGTTCAAGGGCGCGATCAAAAATCTCTTCAATGGCCTGTTCCACCCGGTGCCACTCCGCTTTATTTCGCTTATCCGTGAGAATGGTGGGATGGAGGTTGCCATCTCCGGCATGGCCAAAGGTGCCAATGCTGATATCATATTTTTTGGAAATTTCCTGCAAGTATTTCACCATGGCCGGGATTTTACTCCGGGGAACGGTGGCATCTTCCAGTACCAGGGTGGGTTTGAGCTTAGCAAGGGCCGACAGGGCACTGCGCCGGGCAGCCCAGATGCGATCCCGTTCTGCATCATCGGTGGCCACTTTAACACTTTCTGCCCCTGTTTCACGACAAATTTCCGCCACCCGGAGTCCGTCTTCTTCCACCTGTCCGGGATGCCCGTCCACCTCTATGAGTAAAAGAGCTCCGGCATCCACGGGTAATCCGGCCTTACTGTAGGATTCCACGGCCCGGATGGTGAAGTTGTCCAGCAATTCCAGGGTTGCTGGTACAATGCGGTCGGCAATGATGGCGGCAACGGCTTCCGATGCCTGTTCAATGGTCTTGTACACGGCAACCATGGATTTGCGGGCCTTGGGAAGGGGAATGAGCTTGAGGATAATTTCGTCAATGACCCCGAGGGTGCCTTCAGATCCCACCATCAACCCGGTCAGATTGTAGCCGGTGGCGCATTTCACTGTTCTTGAACCTGATTTCACATGTTCGCCCATGGAATCAAAAAAACTTAACCCCATGACATAATCCTTGGTCACCCCATACTTGAGTCCCCGGAGCCCCCCGGCGTTTTCAGCCACATTACCCCCCAGGGTTGACACAGCCTGGCTGCCGGGATCTGGGGGATAAAACAGCCCCTTTTTCTCCACGGCGGCGGCCAGGGTGGCCGTTACCACCCCGGGCTGAACCACGGCATACATGTCTGCTTCATTGATTTCCAAAATTTTGTTGAGTTTACCCGTCAGCACAACCACCCCCGTAGTGTTTGATGGAATGGTTCCCCCGCTGAGGTTGGTTCCAGACCCCCTCACCGTCATTGCCACCCGGTGCGTGGAGCACACCTTGACAATCTGGCCGAGCTGTTCGCTGTTTTCCGGCATAACAACCGCATGGGGTACCACGGGATCAAGAACAGCTGCATCATAGGAATAGGTCACCATATCCTCTTTCTGGGTGAGCAGATTGTCCTTGCCAACAATTTTTGTCAGTTGATCTATGAGTCCTTTCATTGGAATCCTCTCATGGTTATGTGTTTTTAATATTGGTAGTACCAATGTTTTCGTAGCTTTCAAAACCCACATGAGCATAATAATAATTATAAAAAAACAAAAATGTCATGGGAGCTGAAAATCCACAAAACGAATAAAGGCACTGATTTATTTACTTTTTCATTCTATATAGCAGAGTTGAAACTATTTTTCAAATAATATATTTTTTTCTTGACAAGTCAATACTCCTGCATTTATATTGGCCATACCATAAACCAAAGCAACAATCAATTTACCAAAACAACCAATTGGTCTGTTTAGTAGCCCTAACAAATCAGAAAAGGAGGTGCACTCCCAGCGTCCCCAAGCCCCAGGATAGACCCAACAAAGAAACCGTATGCCATTCAAGTCATTATTAATGGAGGAAAACAACAATGAAGAAAATTTTAAGCTTTACCATTACCTGCCTTGTCATTCTTTGCATGATTGCCCCCAACTCCTTTGCAAAACGCGAAAAATTTGGAGAAGACTTCCGCCACAAAGACGCCAAAAGGGTTTCCTTTAAAACATCCTCGGAAAAAATCCGTTGGAAAATGGTCATGCCTTGGTCCAAGGGTCTTTTATTCTACGATATAGCCGTTCATTTCGCAGACAGTGTCCGTCTGGCATCTGCCGGTCGACTGGATATCAAACCTTTTTCTGCAGGCGAACTGGTTCCGGCCATGCAGAGCTTTGATGCTGTTAGTAAAGGATCTGCCCAGGTAGGTCATGACTGGCCAGGATACTGGAAGGGTAAAAATGAAGCTTTTGTGGCCTTTGGAGATGTCCCATTTGGTCTTGACTCAGCTGGATACAATATCTGGTTGTACGAGCGGGGCGGCATTGATCTCCTCCAGGAGCTTTACGCAAGATACAACCTTTACGCCCTTCCCGGTGGCCAGACTGGGCAGGATATGGGGCTTTTCTCCAATAAAAAAGCCACCAAAATGGAAGACTTTAAAGGACTCCGCATCCGTACACCGGGATGGTATATGGACATCATGAACAGTTTGGGTGCATCGGTAAGTCCCCTTCCTGGTGGCGAAGTTTACCTTGCTCTTGAACGGGGTGTTATTGATGCGGCAGAATTTTCAGCCCCGGCCATGAACTATCCCATGGGTTTTGACGATATCACAAAATATGCCATTCAACCCGGTGTGCATCAGCCCGGAGGACAGTGCAACCTGTTTTTCAATATGGACGCCTGGAATAAGCTCCCAGAAGATTTAAAATACATCGTAAAAATCTGTGCAAAAGAGACTCAGCTCTGGAGTCTTTCCTGGATAGAAAACCTGAATTCCAAAGCCATGGAAAAATTCGGCGAAAAAGTTGAAATCGTCCAGATGGAAAAAAGTACGCTGATTGAATTCCGAAAAGTAACCCATACCTACCTTGAAAAACTGAAAGAAAAATACCCGGATGTTAAAAAGGTTCTTGACTCCCAGGAAAAATTTAAAAAAGATTATTCCGTGTGGCGTAAGGCTAAAAGTGGTGTGACACCATGGCCCTATGAAACCTATATTGAAGGTCGCACCACGGATTAAATAAGATTTCTGATGCGCTGATGATTGATGATTGCAATCAATGATCAATTGATGATGATGGGGACAGATTTAAAATCTGTCCCTATCCCACTATCCCATTGTGCTATCCCATTTGCTATCCCATTGTGATGCTTGTCCCCTTTGTGATGCTGTTACTCCCAATTGAGTGCTTTTTCAAAAACGCATAGACTGAAGCGCATATCACCATACGGCAATTCAGCCCCTGGGCTGAAGAACCAGGGATTTTTTACCCATTTTTCATAAATAAGGATTCTTGCCATGTTGGACACATTTTCCAATACCCTTGAAACCATTACGAGAAAAGAGGGGGAGTGGGCGTCTTTTCTCATCTACCCGCTTCTTTTCATTGTGATTTACGAAGTGTTCATGCGATATGCCTTTAATGCCCCCACCATCTGGGGATTTGAAGCCACCACCTTTCTATATGGACTCCACTACATGTTTGGGATTGCCTACACAGAGGTGCATGACGGCCATGTAAAGGTGGATATCTTCACTGCCCTTTTTTCTTCTAAAAAACAGACAATTATGAAAATTTTAACCAATGTTGTGTTTTTCATGCCCGTAATGATCCCCATGACCATCTGGGCCTTCAAATTTGCCTATACCTCGACGATAGAGCTTGAAGTCAACTCAACAAGCTGGGCTCCTCCCATCTGGCCCTTAAAAATTCTCATGGCCATGTGTTTTCTCTTTCTGCTTCTCCAGGGAATCGCCAATCTGATCAATGACATCAACGCTTTGAGCAAAAAATAAT
>CAYSSE010000409.1:0-3763 GCA_964433355.1 uncultured Desulfocicer sp. | reverse complement strand
GGCACTCGCTTGACACATACCAAAATCTCCATTGCAACCTCCAAATAAAATTAAACGTCCATGCATGGCCATCCCTATTCAGTTAAAACCTAATTTGCATTTTTTTGGTTTCTTTAAAATGGCATTGTATGTAACAAAAAGCAAAAAAACAGCAAATAGTAGGGACACATGCAAATTTACCTACATTGTTTTCAAAGCGTGGATTCCAATTTTGTCCAGTCGGACTCGAGCCAGGCTTGCATGATTTATATGAAAGAGTATATAGATCTAATATTCTTTCATGCTTCGTTGTGGGTAGACCGGGGCCAGAATACGGTCTGCCCGTGGCAGTTATGTTTTTATTAACTTCAGGCAAAGACATAAGGTATTAACAAAAGAACAATGGTGCAAACCTGCCTGCCGGGCCTCATTCATCCATGGAAATGGACAAAATCAAATCCATACATTATTCTCAGGCCAGGTGCTGTTCAATCAGAAGGGTGAGATCCATTGCCTCAATTTCACCTTCCTTACCCGCCACCTTGATGCCATCCTGGATATTAACAAGACAGAAGGGGCAGGCCGTAACAATAACAGTGGCACCCGCCTCGGCTGCCATATTCACCCTCAAAACACCCATTCTAACCTCTTCTTCCGGTTCGTAAAACAGCATAAGCCCGCCACCGCCGCAACAAAAAGAGCGATCCCGGCTTTTTTCAAACTCCACCCGGTTTAGCCCCTCAATGGCATCCAATGCCTCCCGGGGATCATCATATACCCCATTGTGACGGCCCAGATAACAGGGATCATGGTAAACATATACCTTTTCCGGATGGATGGCATGCTTCAGGGTCAGGGAGCCTGATTTAATTTTTTCCGTAATTAGCTGACTGATGTGCTTCACCGGGGGCAGTCCCTGGTAATCATTCTTTAAGGCGTTGAAAGCGTGGGGGTCAGCAGTGACAATATTTTTAACGCCTGATGCCAGTATGGCTTCGGTGTTTTGGGCTTTGAGATCCTGAAAAAGCATCTCCTCGCCAAATCGAATGACCTCGTTGGCACTGTCTTTTTCTGCCTTGCCAAGGATACCAAAATCAACACCGGCCCGATCCAGAATTTTGGCAGTACGCCGGGCAATTTCCTGGATATTATCATCATAAGAGGAAATACTGTCCACAAAGTACAGGGTATCTGCCGTGGCACCCTTTTCCAGGATTTTTACGTCACATTGGGCCGTAAACTCTTTGTCCTTGGTCCAATCCGCCCGTTTTTTCTCCATCATGCCATAGGGATTCCCTCTTTTTTCCAGGGCTTTAAGGGGTTTTTGCAACGACTGGGGAACCATGCCTTCATCCACCATACCCCGGCGCAGATCCACTATTTTATCAATGTACTCAATTCCCAATGGACACTCTTGTTCACAGGCCCCACAGGTGGTACAAGACCAGATTTCATCCTCGGTGAAAATATCCTCCACCAGCATCTTGCTTTTATAAATCTCACCGGACAGGGGATAATTTTTAAAGATCAAATCCCTTGCCTTAATGGAGATAAACCGAGGAGAAAGGGGACGTCCCACGGCATTGGCCGGGCACTGGTCAGAACATCTGCCACAATCAGCGCAGGAGTAAAAATCCAGCATGTGCTTCCAGGTAAAATCCTCCAGGGTTTTCACTCCAAAGGATTCCAGATCGTCCAGCTCCTCTTCGGAGATCCCATGTTTCACCGGCTTGATATTGCCCTTTTTAACCCGCATGAAAAAAACATTAAAAATGGAGGTAATAACATGGAAATGTTTGCCCATGGGCAGAAAGCATAAAAAGAAGAAAAAGGTAAGATCATGGATATAGTACATCAGAAGATGGAGTGCCTGCAATGTCCCCTGGGACATGCCCGAAACCATTTTTTTAAATATCCACACCAGGGAAAGGGGGGCAAGAAAAACCCCATGACCGGCAGCGGCTTCTTCGGCAACCACCTGGGTGGCCTCAAAAAGACTTTCAGAAATCATCAGAGTGGAAATGATACCAAGTACAAACACCGCTTCAGAGGTGTGGTCTTTTCCGTATTTTTCAGGTACAGAATAACGACTGGGTTTAACCACAAGACGACGGTAGGCGGCCACCACACAGGCGATGAGCACGGCAGTGGCGGCATAATCCTTAAGAAAATTATAAATACTGCCTATAACCCCATCAAAACCCGGCAGCACAAATCCATCGGAAAGTCCAATGACCACAAGGGACGTGGATCGAATGGATAAAATTAAAAAACCCGCAAAAATAACAATGTGGCAGATACCGGCAACGCGATACCGTGGCTGTCTGTACTGGGCAAGCCAGAACACTGCCAAGTTTTTAATGCGGTTGGGGATATCATTGAGCCGGTTGTCCGGTGCCGCCTTTACCAGGGGTGCCAGTCGCCGGGCCATAATATAGGCAAACAGTGCAACACCCACAACAGGTATCACAAAGGAAAAAACAGCAGCCGGGAAAAACCCGAAAAACTTAAAACTTGCTGGTCCAATCAGTGGTGACATGTTTTAAACTCCATTATAAAATATTAACAGTTAGTGATTCCCTTATCATCCCATGGAATACAGCACCATATTTTTAATCAAGAAGGGCAAAAAAATCAAGAAAAAAAGGTATTTATCAAAAAAATACCATTTATGTCATATATCCCGTTTATCTTTTCTGGATGCCTCCAAGATAAAGATCCACCAGGGGGTCGGCCATGGCCACAAGATCATACTTTCTTTCCGCAGCCACCCAGGTGGCAATAATCCCCTCCACCGCCCCAAGGACAAAGCGCTTCACAAGGCCGATGAAAAGATCCTGGCGAAGATGTCCCTCCATTTGTCCCAGTTCAATGATCTCCGTTAAAAAATCAAGATACAATTTAGAAATATCTTTCACCTGGAGGGAATTGTTCCGAAGATATCTCACCTCGGATTGAAAAATAATCGCCATATTTCTGTCATTTTGAAACTCCTCCAGGTGACATCGGATTAAATTTCTGAGTTTTTGTTCAGCCCCTTCAGCCCCATCCACGGCACTGCGCATCTTTTCAAAAAAGGCAGCGGTTTTAAACTGAATATACTGATAGAGGATATCATCCTTGTTCTTAAAATAAAGATAGATGGTTCCATCGGCAACCCCTGCTTCCTGGGCAATTTGAGAGATGGTTGCCTTGTAGAACCCAAGACGGGCAAAGACGGCCCCAGCCCCTTGGAGTATGCTTGAATATTTTTCAGATTTTTCTTTTGGCAAAATAGATTCGTCCTTTTTCAGGGTGGCACAACAAATGAATATCTATTCATAATCATTATCAAATAACTTTTCCCGTTGTCAAGGGAATAATCATTTTTAACTCCGCCAAATATACTGTTTTTAATTGATATTTTATACAAACCGTGTTTTTGAGCAAAAACATACACCTCAAACAAGAAAAATAAAAAACTGAGCAAATATTCATTTATAGTCTTAATTCCAATGTCGGCAGTCCCAGATACCCATGGGCGGCAAACCGGTGTTGATGAGTCCCCCTTTGATTTAGAATTGGGCATCTTTCAGATCAGCTCAAAACTACTTTACACCGTTTGGGGAATGACTCCTCCCAAAAGGGGTTATTGCTCCAACAAGTGTAAACCGAATACGGTTTAGCCGGGAAGAGGATCTGTCGGGCAAAAAAATTATTGCCCAACAAGTCTAAACCGAATAATCAAGAATGCCTATAATTGCTGCATTTGTTCAGAAGCGCTTGATTTTTTCCCCATTTCATG
>CAYSSE010000408.1:1670-3771 GCA_964433355.1 uncultured Desulfocicer sp. | reverse complement strand
AAAAAAGGAGACACAGCCCCCTTGCGAGGGCATGTGGATCATGCGGGAATGGAGAGAGTAAAGGCTGTACCCCGGCCTTTTTCACTGCTTACGCTCACCTTACCATGGTGGTATTGGACAATGTGCTTGACAATGGCAAGCCCTAAGCCCGTCCCCCCTTCATTGCGGGTTCTTGCCTTATCCACCCGGTAAAAGCGGTTAAAAATTTTGGGCAGATGGGCCGACTCAATGCCATGGCCATTGTCTTTAATTACAATTTCAATCCCTTGGTCTTTTTTAATGACCTGTATATTTATATTTGTTTCATGGGGCGTGTATTTAACGGCATTGTCCAGAAGATTTAAAACGGCCTGTTCCATGAGAAGGGGATCCACCGGCGCACAAAGATTTTCGGGACAATCAACGCTAATGGTCATTTGTTTTTCTTTTGCCTGGGCATGACAGGTATGCACAGCGCCCTGTATCAATGTGGCAATGTCCTGATCCTCAAATTCAACGTCGATTCCCTGGAGCCGTTCAATCCGGGATAATGCCAGAAGGTCATTGATAAGCACCACCATGCGGTTAACATTTTTCTCAATGATTTTTAAAAAATTATCACATGCTTCAGGATCATTGCGGGTCATTATTTCTTGCAAAGTTTCAATAAAGCCTTTTATTGCCGTGAGCGGCGTCTGGAGTTCATGGGAGACATTGGCGGCAAAATCCTTGTGCATGGTTTCAAGGCACCGCAATCGTGTAATATCATGGAAAATAATCAAGGTTCCCATGCGAATATTTTTGGCATCGTAAAGGGCTGTGGAATGGATGTTTAAAATCAAATCCCCATTTCCTGACAGCGCGATATCCACTTCCACGGGTTCATGGGTGGCCAACGCCTGCTGGATGAATTCCTCCAGGGCCATGTTTCTGACAATTTCCAATATATATCGGGCCTTGAGATTGGAGACGGAAAACCCGAATACCCTTGCAGCCGCGGCATTTATGGTGATGATACGTTCCTCATTGTCAATGGCAATCACCCCTTCTTGCATGCTCGAATGAACGGCCTCAAGCTCCATGGTGCGGCTTTTAAGACTTGTAATTTTTTCATCAAGACTTTCTGCCATGTGGTTCATGGTCAGGGCAAGTTCAGACAGCTCTTCAGCGTCTGGGATGGCAAGCCGTGCCTCCAGGTTTCCCCTGGCAAATGACAAGGCGTTTTTTTTCATCTGTTCAACGGGGCGGGTAATTCTCCGGGAGACAAATAAACTGGCAATGGCCGCCGCCATAATCGTAAAAAACAGGGCAATAAAAACATTGTTTCGGACGGCTTTTATTTTTTCGTCAATGCTGGAGATGGAAACTGCGGTTCGAACAACGGCAATCACCCGTTGATCTGCCATCACGGGAAGCGCGATGTACATCATGGTCTGGTTCAGTGTGGCACTGTACCGGATGGAGATTCCCTTTTTGCGTTTTAATGCCGTCATGATTTCAGGTCGTTTCATATGATTTTCCATACTCATGGTCTCACCAAAAGAATCACCGATAAGCCTTCCCGAAGGAAGCATCACAGTTACACGTGTGCCTGTTGACCCACCAATTTTCTTGCACTGTGCATCAATGTAACCGATGCGGTCGTGATTCTCGCCCAGGAGATCGGCAAATTGAAGTTGCAGCAATTTTGTCTGGATGGTCAGCTCTTTTTCAGAATTTTCCAGAAAAATTGTTTTAAAGTAATTGCTGGACCAGGAGGTTACGGCCAGGAGCGATAACACGGTGATCACCAGGAATGCCGGGAAAATCTGCCAGATAAGTTTTTTTTTCTTGTTCTTGTTCATAATGTTGTTTGGAGTTCCGTTAAAGGTGTGGAATACAATAACTTGCTCTTGCTATTTGGTAGTAAGTATTCAGCTTGATATTGTAAAATATCAATAAGTTCGGGTATTTAGTATCCATTTTGAATTCCACCCGGCGTTTAAAGGGCTAAACAGGCTTTACCACCCTGGGTTATTGAGAACTTACTTGGTACTTGGTGATGGAGAACAGTAAATATTCGGGTTGATGATGTAACTGTTTGGCAAGTACCCCATATTCGTTTGTTTGGCGACTGCGTAGC
>CAYSSE010000408.1:0-1570 GCA_964433355.1 uncultured Desulfocicer sp. | reverse complement strand
GTGAGCAGGCCAAAATAAGCGAATATGGGGTGCTGGACGAATATTTACGGAGAACTATTCCCGGAAGCGATATCCAACGCCCCGGACGGTTTCAATGAGAGCGGCATGGGTTTTTAATTTTTTCCGCAATCCCACAATGATCACATCCACACTTCTTTCCGTGACCGCATAATTGTCCCCATGGATGGCATCAACGATTTGATTCCGGGTGAACACCCACCCTTTTTTGTTTGCCAGAAAAGAGAGCAGTTCAAATTCCGAAACCGTTAGATCCATCACCTCTCCCATGAGGGTGATCACATGACGTTTTCTGTCAATGATCAGATCGCCTTCCTGTTTGATATCCGGTGCATCCATGGTATCTTTTTTGCGACGACGCAGGATGGCCCGGATTCTTGCGATGAGGACTTTGGGACTGAAGGGTTTGGAGATGTAATCATTTGCCCCCAGTTCCAGGCCTGTAACAATATCGCTCTCTTCTCCCTTGGCCGTGAGCATGACAATGGGCAGCTCATGGGCGCTGGCTTGACTTCTCAGGTGTCGGGTGACTTCAAGACCATCAATTCCCGGAAGCATCAGATCCAGTACAATGAGATCCGGCTGGGAACGGGTGGCTATTTGAATGGCCTCCTCGCCCGTCTTTGCCGTCAAGATGACATATCCTTCATGGGTTAAATTATATTTGATCAGTTCCAGGATGTCTTCTTCATCATCCACAACCAAAATTGTTTCTTTTGCCATTTTGTCTCTTCCTGTTTTTACCCCGAGTTTCTTTTCACGTATGCCGAATAATTTCCCCTTCAATGAGATAGATCACCTCTTCGGCAATATTGGTGCTGTGATCCCCGATACGCTCCAAGTGCCTTGAAATCAGGTACATGTTAATTATTTCACTTACCATTTCCGGATGTTTCTGGATATCTCTTTTCATGGAATCATAGGCTTCATTTCTCATGAGATTGACCTCTTTATCCATATCCCGGACATCATAGGCCATGTCCACGTTCCAGCGCACCAGGGCATCCAGGCTCAATTTCAACATTTTGGATGCCTGGTTGGCCATGGCGGTATAGTCATATTTGAACTTGTAAGGATCATGGGAAGAGGTTTCAAAGCGCCGGGCAATGTTGGCCGCATAATCGGCGATTCTCTCCAGATCATTGTTAATTTTAATCACCGCCACCAGAAACCGTAAATCCGTGGCAACGGGCTGGTACAAGGCCAGAATCTTCAGGCACTCTTCTTCCACTTCGATTTCCCGCTGGTCAATCTCAAAATCCGTGTCAATGATTTTCCGGGCCAGTTGGGCATCCGTGGTTTTAATGGCATACATGGCCTGTTGAAGGCGATCTTCCACCATGGCCCCAAGGGACAAAAGTTCTTTCTTGATTTTTTCTATTTCGTTCTGCAGGTGCCCTGCCATGGATTTTTCTCCTTAAGTGAATTTTTAACTCGGTGATCCGGTTTTTTTATCTTCACAATTCCTGAGAGGGATCCGGTGTGTATTATCAATCAACTCTCAGTAAATATTCGGCTTAGTAATGTAACTGTTTGGCCATTGCCCCATATT
>CAYSSE010000407.1:0-3776 GCA_964433355.1 uncultured Desulfocicer sp. | reverse complement strand
TGGAAGGGCAAAAATCCTCCCCCTTTGGTTCCCAATGTTCCGGTCAGGGCAGTCGTCGGGGGCTCTGTTGTCGGCATTTCGGTGCCACATTTTCTAATAACCCACATGGCAGTAACCACCTGCCACAACGAAAAATGAAACCCTCATAATTCCAGTCGTTTGGACGGAGTTTCATATAAAAAAATCCCCTGACCGGTTTTCACCGATCAGGGGATTTTTGCGTCTCACAATCTATCTGAAATTGGGTTTGTTTTTAAAGCTTATCCACCAAAAGAAGCATCATCCATGTCCACGGCCACTGAACTGGTGGTTTTAAGGGCCTTAAGATTACCCATGGTGATGGGCAGTTGGGTTTCCACAAAGAACTGAAGGGATTTAACAACCCCCTCATAAAAGGGTTTGTCCTTCTTTTTAGCCTTTTCAACCTTGGGGGCAGCAACGGAAGCTCTCCACAGAAGCATCCAGGCCACCACCACATCCCCCACAGCATCCTGAAAAGGATGGGCATTGGCAAAGGCATTCAGCACTTTGGCAGACATGGCAGTCTGACCCAGGTGCATGGCCACTTCACCCATACTGTTCAGGGCCATCTCAACTTTCTCTGCCTGGTCTTTCAAGGTATCGATTTCCTTGGCAGCGACCACGGCTTTTTGCATCTCACCAAAGAGATCCATCACCGGTTTTCCTTTGTTCATGCCAAGTTTCCGGCCCAACAGATCCATGGCCTGAATACCGTTTGTGCCCTCATATATCAGGGTAATACGGCAGTCCCGCAGCAACTGGGCCATGGGATACTCTTCAATGAAACCATATCCGCCATACACCTGCATGCCCTGGCTGCACACCTCAAAGGCACGATCCGTGACATATCCCTTGGCAATGGGGGTGAGGATCTCCACTATGCCCTGGTATTTGGCCCGCTCTTCCGGGGTTTCACCGATGGAGGCAAGATCAGCGCAGTAGTTGACATAGTAAAGGATGCTTCGCATGCCTTCCACAAACACCTTCATTTTCATCAATTGTCTTCGGACATCGGGGTGATTGATGATGGCAACGGATTTGGCCTCGGGGTTCATCATTTCCAGAAGATTTTTTCCTTGAACCCGTTCCCTTGCATAGTTCAAAGCATACATGTAGGCAGAGGTGGCACAGGCAAACCCTTGGTAACCCACCAAAAGTCTTGCCTCGTTCATCATGACAAACATGGCCTTCATGCCCTTGTTTTCTTCACCCAGAAGGGTTCCCACGCAGTTGCCGTTGTTGCCAAGGGCCAAAGAACAGGTGCTGTTGCCATGGATGCCAAGCTTGTGCTCAATACCGGTGCAGATGACATCATTGAATTCACCCAGGGAGCCGTCTTTGCTGACGAGGAATTTGGGTACCAGAAACAACGAGATGCCCTTGGTGCCTTCTGGAGCACCCTCAATGCGTGCCAGCACCGGATGGATGATGTTTTCTGTGAGATCATGTTCTCCACCGGAGATGAATATTTTCTCACCGGTGATGCTGTATGTGCCGTCGTCATTTCTCTTTGCAGTGGTGGTCAAGGCCCCCACATCGGAACCGGCACCGGATTCAGTGAGCAGCATGGTGCCTGCCCATTCGCCGGAGTACATTTTTTTCAGAAAAATTTTCTTTTGTTCATCGGTTCCAAATTCTTCCACCAGTTTGCCAGCCCCGTGGGTGAGACCGGGGTACATCATAAAAGGATAGTTGGCACCGTTGAAATATTCCATGGCAGCAGAGGCAATGGTTCGGGGCATGCCCTGTCCCCCCCATTCCGGGTCTTCTGTCATGGCCAGCCATTCACCTTCATTAAAAAGATCATAGAGGCGTTTAAAAGATTTTGGCGTGGTCACCACACCGTCTTTCAGGGCGCAGCCTTCCTGGTCTCCTTCCTGCTGGGTGGGCAGGATCTCCTTGATGGCCAGATTCCTTGCCTCAGACACAATGAGGTCAATGGTTTTTTTGTTGAATTCAGCGAAGTCTTCGCTTTTTTTGGCAAGGGATGCCGCATCCAGCAGCTCATGCAATAAAAAATCAATGTCCCTTCGATCAGAGATAAATTGTGCCATGGGGTTGTCCTCTCCTGAAATTAGTCATAACGGCAGGCGGTTCCTGTGCCATTACAACCGTTGAAAATTAGGTGATAAGTGAATTGCTCTTCATTTTTTATTCTGCTATGATCCCCACAGTTTGTTTGGGAAGATCAGTCAGTATCTGTTCTTTATTAAAAAACTTGACCATTTATAATTTATAATAAAAACTTAGTGTGAACCCATGTTTTTAACAGTATGTTTTAGGGCTTTTTAAGCCCTTGGGTCTGTGAAAATTAAAAATGAATATATATTCATTGCATGCGTTGGCGGTATAGTCAATGATAAATTTAAATTTTTGGAAAAAAAACTGTATGGAAAAAATATTAATCAGTGGATGTCTTTTGGGTTTGGATGTGCGTTATGACAATAAAATTCAGCCTATTGAAAGTAGTATTCTCCTGGTGTGGCAGCAAGAAAGGCGTCTGGTTGTGGTTTGCCCAGAGGTGGAAGGGGGACTTTTGATTCCAAGACCTCCGGCGGAAATTGTGGGGGGATCTGGTGAGGATGTACTCAATGAAAAGGCTGGTATTATTAATGAGCAGGGTGCGGATGTCACTGCTGCATTTATCCGGGGGGCTGACATCGCCCTTGATCTGGTAAAACGCTTTTCCATCCGTGTTGCTATATTAAAGGAAAAGAGCCCTTCATGCGGTTCCACATCAATTTATGATGGGTCGTTCACCAGAAAACGTATCCCAGGTCAAGGCGTCACTGCGGCTCTTTTGAGAAAAAACGGTGTGGCCGTTTTCAATGAAAAAAACATTGGGACTGCCTGTGAATTCCTTGGAACGCTGTAAGGTGTCGCCGCCTGTGCCTGGCCACCATTTTGGGGTGTTCACCGCAGGCAGAACCAGAGACAATGGGCCAGTGTGGTGTGGAAATGGCTGATTTTCTAAAAAGAGCTGGATAAAATATTGGATTTTCAATATATTGACTCCCATGTGGCGGATGTATTTGAATGGATAAAACGGACATGTCCTGCCGAACACAACGAATATTGGGTCGTAGACGCGGAGCCAAATGATGTCATGCCGCCCCCCCCGACGGGTAATGGGCCCGGCCGGAACCGTTAGACGGCACAATTGGCCGGTTCCTATTACCCATCGGGGGGGGGCTCTGCTGAGGGTGCTTGGACACTTCATTTTCATATAAACTGCCACGGGCAGACCGTATTCTGACCCCGGTCTGCCCACAACGAAGCATGAAAAAATGTTAGATATGTCTACTCTTTCACATAAAAAAAATAGACAAATGTAAAGATATCAATGAAAGGAGTAAAAAATGCAGTTTGTTGTAATGGGGTACGATGGTACAGATGAAAAGGCTCTGGATCGCCGAATGGCGGCCCGGAACGCCCACCTTGAAACGGCGGAAAAAATGTATGCTGCGGGGCGGTGGCTTTATGCGACAGCTATTCTGGATGATGCCGGTAAAATGGTGGGTTCCATGATTGTATGTGATTTTGAATCCAGGGAGGCCTTGGAGTCCCAATGGCTCAACGATGAAGCCTATGTCATCGGTAAGGTGTGGGCCCAAGTGGATATCAAACGGGCACAGGTGGCACCGTTTTGTGCGTCATGATTTCCGCTTACCTTTGATTTCACAGTTATGCCGAAAATTGGTTGTAAACTACCGCTACCCTAAAGGGATAGCGGCTTTTTAAAAAGCCGTAATGTT
>CAYSSE010000406.1:0-3780 GCA_964433355.1 uncultured Desulfocicer sp. | reverse complement strand
TACTCATTGCCAACCTCATGGCCCAGCCAGCGGACATCCTCCTGTTGGATGAGCCCACCAACGACCTTGATATACCGTCTCTGGAAGTCCTTGAAGAGAGCCTTCTGGACTTTCCCGGAGCTGTGGTCATTGTCTCCCATGACCGATTCCTGTTGGATCGGGTTACGGATAATATCTTATTTTTTGATGGTAAGGGAAGGGCTCAGATGTTTGCCGATTATCATCAATGCCTCAAGCAGCAAGAGAAAACATCCACAGTAATTCAAAAAAAACAGCCATCTAAGCCCCAAAATCCAGGCAAAAGTCAACCCAAATCCTCCGGGTTTTCTTACAAGCACCAGTTTGAATTGGACAAGATAGAAAAAAAAATACTCACGGCTGAATCTAAGGCAGAAAACATTCAAAAAGAGGCTGAAACACCTGCTGTGATGGAAAATCCCGCCACCCTTGCCACAGTTTACACTCAACTCCAAAAGGCCCAAGAAACAGTGGATACCCTGTATGCAAGATGGGAAGAGCTGGAGGATTTAAAAGCCCAGTCGACATAGCACCCATGATATCAAATCAATTACAACCAGAATTAGAGATGCTGTGGCAAATCAAAAAATTATATTGACCCTAAAATAATTGGGTGGTATGATTATTGTTTAATTTAAGCTATTAGACATTATCGGAAATAAAAGAAACTAACTTTTTCCCAAAAAATTGGGGATCCAAAATGTCTGAAAATATGGATTTCCTGCTTATCTGGAAATCCCGTTTCAGAGGAAACTCTTTATTTCCGATAATGTCTATTATATGCTTTATTTAAAGGCAGATAGAGTAGGCTTATATCCCAAACCTGAAGAATTAGGTTTTACGGACTAAAGCCCATATCATAAAGTTTTAATTTTAATCGTAAACGCCCCTCTTGAATAAAAAATTCGGAAGAGGACTTTTTCGGTTGGAAGTAATAAACAATGGCAGATAGTCCAACCATTGATACAGGTATAAGTAACCACACAGAACCGGATTGTCCGGTTCCCCATTATTATCCTTGCTCCGCATAAAAACGGGGCTGTAATCCGCAAGGAGAGCGTACATGAGAAGGTATGAAACCATCTTTATTGCAGATCCTGATCTCCAGGAAGATGCCAGAAAGAATCTATTTGACAAATACAAAAACCTGTTGGTACAGGAAAAAGGCATCCTCATCGACTTTGATGACTGGGGAAACAGAAAACTTGCCTATCCCATAAAGAAAAAAGCACGGGGCCATTACGTCTGCATGACCTATGGTGGAACCGGCGTACTTGTCACCGAGCTTGAACGTAACTTCCGCCTGGACGACAAAGTGATGAAATTCATGACAGTCCTGCTGGAAAAAGATGTGACTGCCAGTGCCCTGGAAGCAGAAATTGCCGCAGCAGCTCAACAAGAAGAGGCAAAAGAAGCCACCGCAGCAGCGCAACCAGAAGAAGTAAAAGAAGCCGCCCCCGCAGCCACCGATGAGGCCGCAGACGAGGTGACTGAGGTAGCAGAAGCTGACACCCCGGAAGAGACCAAAGCCCCGGAGACAAAAACCGCTGAAGCTGCACAGGAGGAAAACTAACCATGGCATTCCAGAAAAAAAACACAAAAAAAAGATTTTTCCAGCGCCGTAAAGTATGCCGATTCTGCGCAGACAGCACCCTTGAAATCAATTATAAAGATGCCAAGGCATTAAGACCGTTTATCACCGAGCGGGGTAAAATTATTCCCCGACGCATCACAGGCACCTGTGCCAAACATCAAAGAAAACTGGCAGTTGCCATCAAACAGGCACGAACCATCGCATTTCTGCCCTATGTTGGTAAACTCAGTTAACCCACCAAAGCAAATATAATGGATCAGTTACCCCATCCCAAAAACGCCCGGGCTGCCCTATTAAAGGATATCCTCACGGGTATATCCACATGCCTGGTTATCGTTTCCATCACCCTTTATGTGCCCTTACTGGGATTTCTAATGGCCATGATGTTGCCCATGCCCGTGCTTTTTTACCGGCTTAAACTGGGAAGAACCATGAGTGCCGTCATTGCCTCCGTGGTGCTGGGAATTATTGCAACGGCTTCAGGGGAGCTATCCATTGACACGCTGTTTTACGGGGGACTCCTGCTCACTGGATTCATGATAGGTGAATGCATGGAAAGAAATCTTTCCATTGTAAGAACAGGTCTCTACACTGCTCTTACCACTCTTGGCACCTGTTCTTTCATTGTTCTTGCCCAGACCACGTTCACCGGGGAGGCACTTCTTCCCATGGTGTCCGCCTATGTCGGGGCAAACCTTGATCTAACTATGCAATTATACAGCAACATGGGGATCCCCCAGGAAAATGTGGCTGTGATTGCCGAGTCCATGGACACAATCCAATATGTTCTGGTGCGGGTTCTGCCCTCATTATTTATCTCAATGCTGCTTGTTGTCATCTGGAGCAACATCCTTTTTATCAAAAAAATACTCATGAAAAAAGGGATACACTTTAAAGAGCTTGCCCACCTTAACCACTGGAAAGCACCGGAACATCTGGTGTGGCTGGTTATTGCCTTTGGCATAGCTCTTATTTTACCGGTGAAATTATTTAAACTCATCAGTTTGAATTTTTTAATTTCATTGTTGCCGGTGTACTTTTTCCAGGGCATTGCCATTGTCTCTTTCTTTTTTGAAAAAAAGAAATTTCCCAAGGCCCTGAAAATTTTCATATACAGCATCATCGCCCTTCAACAGATTTTTCTACTGGTGGTGGTGGGGCTGGGTTTTTTTGATACATGGATTAACTTCAGAAAAAATAACACAGTGGACGATACCGTAGAATAGCGCGGCACAAACGGTGCAAAAGAGGACAACAACCATATAAATAACTTACCGGGGATATCCTTTCCGGCATGGGTTTTTGCCCACCATAAAAAAACAACACGGTCTGACAACCGACTGAACCTTTATCGGAGGTTAAAATGAAAGTAATACTCAAAGAAACAATAGACACACTGGGCATTGTGGGTTCCGAATGCACGGTTGCCCCGGGATATGCAAGGAATTATCTATTTCCCCAGGGAAAAGCCATTGCTGCCACCCCCCAGAACCGAAAGGTGATTGAACAGGCCCGGGCCAAATTCGATCTTCAGATTGCCAAAGAAAAGAAACTGGCCCAGGAGATGGCAGAAAAGGTCAAAGATATAAAATGCACCATTAAGGCCAAAGTGTTTGAGGAGGTAAGGCTTTACGGTTCTGTCACCTCCCATGACATCAAAGCAGCCCTGGATGCCCAGGACGTTTTCATTGAGCGTCGTGCCATTCTCCTTGCTGAACCTATCAAAGAAGCAGGTGAATATAAGGTTCCAGTAAGGCTTTACAAGGATGTTGAACCGGAAATAACCGTAATGGTTGTCCCGGAACTCTCAACAGACTAAGGTAAATATTCGACCAGCACCCCATATTCACCTAAGTTTGTACTGCTCACCTTAGCATTAGTATGCTACGCAGTCCCAAATACGCGAATATGGGGCACTGGCCAAACATTTACGGCTACCTACTTACGGCTGGACAGCCTTTAAAATCAAGCATCTTTGTATCCTTGATTTTAGGTGTTAAAAGCTAATTGTCCACATAAAAAGTCTTGAGAATATCCAGCCTTAAGTGGTAGCCACATTTACATTACCAAGCCCAAATATTTACCTCCCTGGAAGGGTATTTCCAAAGGATTCACCCAGTACCCAGTACCCAGTACCCAGTACCCAGTACCCAGTACCCAGTACCCAG
>CAYSSE010000405.1:0-3791 GCA_964433355.1 uncultured Desulfocicer sp. | reverse complement strand
TTCGATTAAAAAGGGTTGATTTGCCCACATTGGGCCGCCCCACAAGGGCAACAATTGGTTTCATTTGAATATAGAACCTCCGAGGTTGAAAACAGACCACACCATGATCCTCCGGGGAGAGGATCCCCATAAAATTCCATATCATCATCAGAGGCGCTGGGTGTTTAATAGCGGCAGTTTTTGTATGGTTGTCAATATAGCCCGTAGCGTAATTGATGATCCTAAAAAAATGATTTTTGCTACGCTGTCAATATTTCTGGAATTTTTCAAGTATCAACCATTACGGGATATGCTATATGTGATTTCGTGCCTGCAATGGAAATGCTGCTCATGGGGATAGACCACAGTGAAGTATACAGAAAAAAACGTCCCAGTCAAAGCATGAAAATATCCGACACTTCCGGGCATAAGAAAAGGCGGGCACAAACAAAAAAAGCCCCGGAAAAAATTCCGGGGCTTTATAATCTTTTAAGTACAAAAAAGATGGCGTCCCCAAGGGGATTCGAACCCCTGTCGCCGGCGTGAAAGGCCGGTGTCCTGGACCGGGCTAGACGATGGGGACGCAACATCATTTTTGGGTGGTGGGCCGTACTGGGCTCGAACCAGTGACTCTCTGCTTAAAAGGCAGATACTCTACCGACTGAGTTAACGGCCCCCAAAAACAAGGCGAAACTATACTTTCCCGACAAACTTGTCAACTCTTTTTTTAAAAAACATTGCAAGCGCCCCATTATTTTTTCCAAAACTCAGGTACCAGAAGGATAATTACGGTATAAATCTCCAGTCTTCCCAGTAACATACACCATGACAGAAGCCATTTACCTGCCATGGGAATATGGGCAAAATTATCCACCGGCCCCACCGTGCCAAAGCCCGGACCAATGTTGCCAATGCAGGAGGCCACAGCCCCAAGGGAGGTGAGCATATCAACCCCCATGGAAGCCAGCAAAACAGTACACAGCACAAATAACAAAAGATAAATCCCCAGAAAGCCCATGATACTTTTAAGGACATGATCCGGCACCACAGCATCATTGATTTTCACCTGAACCACACTGCGGGGATGGATGAGGGTGAACAGCTCCCGGTAACAGTATTTCATGCACACCATAAGCCGGGCACATTTCATCCCGCCCCCGGTGGACCCGGCAGAAGCCCCCACAAACATGCAGATAAAAATAATCACCTGGCTTAACCCCGGCCACAGTTCATAATCCGCCGTGGCATACCCCGTGGTGGTGACAATGGACACAATCTGAAAGGAGGCATACCGAAATGCTGTGGCCATACTGTCATAAACGCTGCCGTAAAGGTCAAGGGTGACCACCAAGGTCAATCCCAGGCACATCAAAAGAAAAAAACGACATTCAGAATCCCGCCAAAAAATAAGGGTCCTCCCCCTTAATAGCTGATAATGCAAAGAAAAATTAATCCCGGCCAGCACCATGAACAGCACAAAAACAAAATCAAAATAAGCACTGTCAAAATGGGCCACGGAGGTATTCTTGGTGGAAAATCCCCCGGTAGGCATGGTGGTGAAGGCATGGCACAAGGCATCGTAGAATCCCATGCCTCCCCCCATCAAAAACAATACTTCCACCAGGGATATCACGGCATAGACATACCATAGAATCTTGGCAGACTCACTCAACCGGGGGGTGAGTTTATCCGGCACAGGGCTTGGCACCTCGGCCTTAAACAGTTGCATCCCCCCGACCCCGAGAAAGGGTAAAATAGCCAGAGAAAGCACAATAATCCCCATGCCCCCCAACCACTGAATAAAACTTCGCCAGAAAAGAAGGCTTTTGGAAACACCTTCTATGTTGGTCAACACCGAAGAACCCGTGGTGGTAAACCCAGACACCGATTCAAACACCGCATCCGTAAAACTGGGAACTGCATCCCCAAAATAAAAGGGCAATGCCCCAAATATCCCAATGGCCGCCCAGCCAAGGGCCACAATGGCAATGCCCTCCCGGGGATTGATATACTCAATGTCAGGCCTGCGGGAGGCAAAAAAAAGAAAGGTCCCGGCACAAAGGGTGGCTGCCATGGACACTAAAATGGCCATGAGGCTACCATCATGATAGATAAAGCTGCATCCCAACGGAAACACCATAACCACGCCCAGGAAAATCAACAAAATACCGATGATATCCCCAATATATTGCCACCGCATCAGAAAAACTCCAGTTTAACTGTCAACATTTTTTCAAGTTTATGCACCACCTGACGTCTTGCAAAGATAATAAGCCTGTCTCCAGGTTCCACCACACTTTCACCCGATGGGATCATGATGGCATCCTCCCGGATAATGGACACCAGAATGGCCCCCTTGGGAAAAGATATTTTTTTCAGGGGACGACCGGTGATGGCAGACGTTTCCAGGGCTATGGCCTCAATCATCTCGGCCTCTTCCCCCAATACAGATATGGCGGAAAGCACCTTGCCCTTTCTTACATCATGGAGTATGGAGCTGATGGCTGACAAGCGGGGGCTGACCACCTTTTGCAGCCCAATGGTGGACATGAGGGGGATATAACTGAACTTACTCACCTTGGTAATGGTGCTTTTGGCCCCCAGATTCTTGGCCAGCAAGGACACCAGGATATTGGTTTCCTCATCATTGGTCAGGGCCACCACCACATCCGTCTCCCCCACGTTCTCTTCCAAAAGAAGGTTCTGGTCAGATCCATCCCCATGGAGCACCACCGCCTTTGACATTTTTTCGGACAGCACATGACATCGATCCAGATTGGACTCAATGATCTTGGTCTGGATGCACTCTTTTTCCATAAGGGTGGCCAAGCGTTCCCCAATGCGTCCCCCCCCCACAATCATGACTCGCCGCAGGGAGATGGTGGTGGTGTCAAATAAGGCCACGGTTTCTTTCAGCCGATTATTTTCACAGATAAAATAGACCAGATCCCCCACTTCCAATCGATGTTCCCCCCGGGGGATAATGAGTTCCTGACGTCTCACCACCGCTGCGATCAAGGGCCGGGTCTGTCCAAACATAGAGGCAAAATCCATGAGTCGAACACCGGCCATGGGGGAGTTTTTATCCAACCGTAACCCCACAAATTTCACCCGGCCTTCCGCCAATTCTCCCATATCAACGGCCGCAGGGATTTTCATTAAACGATAGATGGTTTTCACCACCTCTATTTCAGGATTAATCACCGTGTTGATGTGGGGGGGGGCCTCTTTAAATGCAGCATGGTAATCATCATAGTGGGCATTACGAATGCGGGCAAGGGTCCGGGTGGCAGGGGACAACATGTCCGCCATAAGACAGGCCACCAAATTGGCCTCATCACTGTCTGTCACGGCAAGAAGTATCTCCGCCTGCTTAATACCGGCCTTTTCAAGGGTCTCAGGCGAACTGCCAGATGCGATAATTCCCTGCACATCCAAATTTTCAGTTATCCTTCTAACGGCTTCCACTGATTTATCAATGACCACCACATCCTTGTTTTCAAAGGCAAGGCGACTGGCAATGTGATAACCCACCTCCCCTGCTCCGACAATAATTATTTTCACTGCCTGACTCCTAATTTTTTTTATGAAACTCCGTCAAAACAAGTGGAGTCATGAGGGTTTCATGCTTCATTGTGGGCAGGCCGGGGTCAGAATATGGTCTACCCGTGACAGTTTTATAAAAAAGTCTCACCAACACGTTGGAATTAAAAGACTTTCTTTTTTCGTTGTGGCTGGTCTTACAGCCATGTATATTTTTTATATGAAAATGAAGTGTCCATGTCCAAGTACCCTCAGCAGAGCCCCCCCCC
>CAYSSE010000404.1:0-3811 GCA_964433355.1 uncultured Desulfocicer sp. | reverse complement strand
GGCATAAGGGAATCATGACTTTTGTGATTCCCTTATGCCCTTTCCAGCCATTTTTCACCTGAAACGGGGCTACCCACCCGGGATATTTTTAAATTTTTTCATGTGGATAATCAGCTTTCGAGCCCTAAATCTCAAGGGTGTTAAGACGCTTAATTTTAAAGTTTGTCCCACCTTAAGTGATCTGTTCATTACTTTAACACTACAGCGAAACTTTGACTTAAAACCTTATCCCAATTAATTTTTCATGAAATTAATCAGCATTAATCATCTGCAAGGCTGGTAAAAAGATATCAAAAAGTGTTATCCTGATTTAAATAGTGCAACGTCAAATCTTAATTTTAGGGTTATTGATGCTGGATAATGCCATGGGAGAACACTCTGTGGCACGTTAAACCCTAAATCTTAGTCTTGACTATGCACTAGGCCAAGAAATCGATTATTGGGCTTGGTGTGGTTGTTGTGTTCTGCTATGTGTCAATATGTGGCGTCGATGCGTGCAAAAAAGCTATTTTTGCAAAACCCTCAGATATTAAATATTACCAAATTGTTTTGATAGATTTTGCTTTTTGTAAGTTCTTATCTGCGGTTATTAATGGCGCTTTTTTAATCACTGAAGTTGCTGATATAATGCGATCAGCAGGATCTTTATTTACTTCATTTGGTAGTGTTGTTGATTTTTCAGCAATTTCAGGCGTGATACCTTGATATTGATAATTATTGGACGCAAAAACCAATCTGATAAACTCCTGAAATGAAATGCCTACCTTTATTCTTGATCTTGAAATCAGCATAGATATTTCCCAAAGGGATATCTCACAAAATAGTATCCCATCCGTTTCATTTGCTGTCTCGATTGCTTTCTTTGCTTTTTTAGAGATTTGGTCTGGTTTTAAAGCATCCCAAATGATTATGTGAGTATCAACGACAATCAATTATTAACCTCCCATTCGTCATCAATTGGCGAAATGATATCCCCTATGAAGGCCGTTTCTCTTAAGTTTTCTAAAGCTTTTTTCGCATTTTGGGTTTTATTTTCGGGAGGTACAATTTTAGCAACTTCATAGCCTCGTGAGGTTAAAGAGATCACTTCACCTTTTTCAACCCTCTTTAAAAATAAAACCATATTTGCCCTAAATTCACTAACAGCTACTTTTTCCATATTTTCCTCCATTAAGTTGTACAAGTTCAATGTACAATTTAAGACTAAAAAATTCAAGACAAATTGTTGTATGCTTTTGATTGAGAATCGAACGTTGAGATAGCTGACTCGCGCTGTTTACAGGTCCATGTTTAGCGGCTGGTTATGTTTTTTTACCACCCTTTGTGAACGTAACCTGAAAGAAGGGACACCAGACTCGGCACCACGCCAGTCTGGATGTTTTTTTAAACATTCATCCAATGGACAAATCCCCGGGAACATGGTATATGCTTCTGGGCTTTAAACACTCAATATTACAGGATTTTAACAATATTCAGGGTAAATATTCGGTCAGCACCCCATCTTCACCTAAGTTTGGCCTGCTCACATAGCATTCGTATGCTACGCAGTCCTAAATAAGCAAATATGGGGCACGCCCAAACATTTACACTATCAAACCGAATAGTTACTATTCAGGAGATAGTCACAGATTGTCTGCAATGGCTGGTGTTTTGGTAAGTGTACCCTTTTTGCTGTATTTCTCCCTTCTTGATTCTTAGAGAGGGTTTGGGGGCAAGGCATTAAGCAGGCTCTTTGCCCAGGCTGACCTGGAAAGGAAACACTCGTTATGGTCAATCCCACCATGGAAAAGGAAGATGAATGAAAAAAGGCGATATTCCCACCACTGCACAGATGAAAAAGGCCATCCTGGCATCCCACAAACGATCAAAACAATATGGGATCAACCGGGAGGAGCGAAGCCCTGATCAGAAAAAATTGTCGCCCTTTGCCCTTGATGAACGTAGAAAGGCCAATGTTC
The DNA here is from genome assembly GCA_964433355.1 of uncultured Desulfocicer sp. Taxonomy (GTDB): domain Bacteria; phylum Desulfobacterota; class Desulfobacteria; order Desulfobacterales; family Desulfobacteraceae; genus Desulfocicer. The sequence continues at coordinate 1,853 of CAYSSE010000404.1, read as the reverse complement.
ACTTACTGGCGGTGGTGTCCGGATATATTGAAGAATTTTATGTGCTGCTCTCTCCGGATCAGTTTATGATCGCCATGGTGGACAGGGAGGGGTACATTCTTCACCTTGCCGGATCGGATACCATTAAAGCCGAGTGTGCAAACCGAAACTGTGCACCAGGATACTGCTGGACGGAAAAATGTGTGGGGACCACAGCCATCAGCCTGTGCCTGAAAAAGAAGGCATCCATCCAACTCAATGATAAAGACCATTATTGTCAACGGGCCCATGGATTCACAAGTTCAGCTGCCCCCATTTTCAACCCCGATGACACCCTTGAAGGCGTGCTTGTGGTGTCGGGTAAAAGTGACCTTGTCCATCCCCACACCCTGATCATGATCACGTCTGCGGCAAGGTCCATAGAAAAGCACATGCAACTGCTCAAGCAGAATGAAGAAATGTCCTTTTACACCGGTTTTCTTGACAATGTGGTGGCAGCAGCCCAAACAGGCATCATTGCCCTGGACCGTGAATTGAGCATTTGGAAAATCAACAGAAAAGGAGAAGAAATTTTACACAGCAAGGGCATGGAAAATCAACCGGTGTCAGTATTAAAGGGCCTGGACCTGAACCTGGAACAGATATATCAAACGCCTTCTGCATGGCGGGAAAAGGCATGTCACATCCGATATGGAACCACCCATGTCCATATCATCTATTCGGCACAGCCCGTGATATCTCCGGAAAAAGAGCTGCTGGGGGCGGTGCTGGTATTTGAAGAGGTGGGCAATATCCGCAAACTGGCGGAACGTATCACAGGCTCCAGTGCCTTTTTTACCTTTGAGCACCTCATCGGCACTTCATCGCCTTTTTTAAAAGTACTGGATCTTGCAAAGCGTGCAGCCAGGTGCGATTCCACGGTGCTGTTGCTGGGGGAAACAGGAACAGGTAAGGAGCTTTTTGCCCAGGCCATTCACAATGCCGGCACCTGTAAAGACTGCCCGTTTATCCCCATCAATTGCGGGGCCATTCCCGGTGAACTCATTGAAAGTGAGCTATTCGGATATGTGGATGGTGCCTTTACCGGGGCATTAAAGGGGGGACGGCCCGGCAAGTTTGAGCTGGCCGACGGGGGAACCCTTTTGTTGGATGAAATCGGGGATATGCCCCATGGCATGCAGGTAAAATTGTTACGGGTCCTGCAAACCGGAGAAGTACAGCGCCTGGGGGCGCAAAACGCAATAAAAGTAAACACCCGTATCATCGCATCCACCCATGTCAATTTGACCCGGGCCATACAGCAAAAACGATTCCGCCAGGACCTTTACTATCGCCTCAACATTCTCACCATCACCATCCCCCCCCTGCGGGAGCGAGGACCCGACGACGTCGTGGCCCTTGCCAGGCATTTCATAGAGAAAAATAGCCCACACAGTCGCCTGTCCCCAAGTGCCATGGAGACGTTAATCTCCTATGACTGGCCTGGCAATGCCCGGGAGCTGGAAAACACCATACAGCGGGCCATCCATATATGTGACAACGGGATACTGGAAGAGAAACACCTGGGGTTGCCTTTTAAAACATCCCCGGCCTTGCCCCGGTTTTCCGGTTCTCTGCAGGAAATGGAGAAGATGCTCATTGGGCAAACCCTCAGGGAAAACCAATTCAATATGGCGGCGGCGGCCCGGAAACTGGGAATTTCCCGGGCCACCCTCTATCGCAAGGTCAGTGCCCATGGGGGGCAGGAGGCCTATGGGGATCAGATGGACGTGGGTATGGATCACATTTAACATCCCCTATAACGGGCATGCCCTGATGAACACAACGAATTATGAAAAAGTTGAAATTGTAAGTACCCAGTACCCAGTACCCAG
>CAYSSE010000403.1:0-3818 GCA_964433355.1 uncultured Desulfocicer sp. | reverse complement strand
CAGTACTTTTTCCAAGATATTCGCCAGATCCTTTTTTGAAAAAGGTTTTTGTATGAAATGTACGCCTTCATCAAGTACGCCGTGATGGGCGATAACATTGGCTGTGTAACCGGACATGAAAAGGCGTTTTAGATTTGGGTAAAGGGACAGAAGATTTTTGGCCAGATCCCGCCCGTTCATTTCCGGCATCACCACATCGGTCATGAGAAGATCAATTTTGCCCAGGTGCTCCCGGGCCAGACGGCTGGCTTCTCCCGGTGTGGAAGCGGCCAGAACGGTATATCCCATTCGCTGAAGCATCATCGTGGTCAAGTCCAAAATCGCAGATTCATCCTCCACCAGCAGAATGGTTTCATTCCCATGGACAGGCGGCGCTGCTGATTTTTTTTCACCCACTGGATCGGTCTGACCCCTGTACCTGGGCAAATAGATCTTAAATATTGTCCCCTGGCCGGGTTCACTGTAAACGTTAATGAAACCGTTATTCTGTTTGACTATACCATAGACTGTCGCAAGCCCAAGACCAGTGCCTTTCCCGACTCCTTTGGTGGTAAAAAAGGGTTCAAAGATATTGTTTTGGGTGTCTGTATCCATACCGCAGCCGTTGTCGCTCACTGCGAGCAGTACATATTCGCCGGGTTTAAACCCCTGATGCTGGGCACAATAACTTTCATCAAAGACAATGGTTCCTGTTTCGATGGTGAGCTTGCCTGTGTCGGAAATCGCATCCCGGGCATTAACGCACAGGTTTGCCAATATCTGATCAATCTGGGAGGGATCCATAGGGGTCATCCACAATTTTTTGCCGGGCACCCAGGCCAGATCGATATTTTCACCGATAAGACGTCGAAGCATCATGAGCATGCTTTCAACGGTTTTATTCAGATCAAGGACTTTGGGAGAGATGGTCTGTTTGCGGGCAAATGCCAATAATTGCCGGGTTAGATCTGCAGACCGCTGCGCAGCGGTTTGAATTTCCTGAAGATTGCTAAAGAACGGTTGGGATGCGTCCATTTGCTCCATAATCATCTCAGCATGCCCAAGGATGACCCCCAGCATGTTATTGAAGTCATGGGCTACGCCACCGGCAAGCCGTCCCACGGATTCCATTTTCTGGGCTTGCTGGAGCTGAGCCTCCGTCTTTTTGCGCTTGGATATGTCATGGCAGAAGCAGATAAACCTCTGGGTCGTGCTGCCCTGCCATGTTGTAGAAATCTCGACATCAAAGACGCTGCCGTCCTTTCTGCGGTGGCGGGTTTCGAATCGTTCTGATCCGTTGTCGGTAATGCGCTTGATCCTTTCAGCTGTTTCGTCTGATCTTTCATTGGCCTCCAGATCAGGGATACTCAATTGCAGAAGCTCATTTTTTGTATAGCCAGACATGCGGCAGTATGCCTCGTTGACATCAATGATTTTTCCCTGGGCATCGAGTATCCAAAAGCCTTCCTGGGTTGTGTTCAAAATGGTGCTGATATAATGATCCCGTTCAAGTAATACAGTTTCCGCTTGTTTACGTTCGGTGATATCAAGGCATGTACCAAACAGTTTTACCGCTTTTCCCTCTTGATATTCAATTTGTCCGTTGGTCTGTACATGAATCGCTTTTCCGTCTTTGCGAATCAGGCGATATTCCTGTGGCGCTAAATATTCCACACCTGAGTCAATCCCATCCATTAACCATCTGGTGACCCGGTCCAGATCGTCCGGATGATGAATTTGGGTTTTAACTTTGCCATAGTCCATGTTTTCGGTTTTGTCATATTGCAATAGCCGAAGCATTCCATCGGACCAGGTGATTGCGCCCGTGTCAATATTCCAGGTAAAATCGCCCATCTGTGCAATGGTCTGAGCCTGCCGCAGCTTGGCCTCACTCTTGCCGAGCTTATGCAGCACCGACTCCTGCTGGGAAAGTGTGCGGGAAAGATTGATATTGCTGTAGCTCAACGATGCAATCATCCCGGCGAGTTTGGTGAAAAACGTCATGGCGGCATCGACTTTTTCCTTACTCATGCGTGGCACCCGATCAAGGGCTGCAAGATATTCCTTCTCGTCAAATCCATATTTGCGGGCCTGGCTGCGGAACAGGTCATAATCGGGTAACTCATCTTCATAAAAGAATTGGCCAATAAAGATATTGCCCATATGCCGGCCATCAATCTCAATGGGCGTTGCTATGTCCCAGAGGTTATTTTTGCAACGGTAGGCTTTAAAGGTTCCCGCCGCTACCCCACTGGAAAGCAGGGTGTCGCTTTCAAGACAATTTTTACACGTGTCCGGATGAGACCTGTGGAATTTTGTGCAGATATCCTGCCAGCCTACGGCGACCAGAATATTCCCGGAATGATCCAGCACAGCGCTGAGGATGTGGGTGAGCTTATAAAACTCCTCCATAAGAGATTGCAACGTCTCCCGGTCGATAATATCACCAAGGTTCAACGAACCGATATCCCCCCTGGGTTCCAGGATAGCTTGAACCTTCCTGCTGGCGGATTCCCGGTTTTCTTTAAGGACTGTCTTTTCCCTCTCAAGATCCCTGAATGGAGTGTTCATGGGATGGATCTCCTTATTGTCCGACGACCTGATGTCATTGATATTTGGTTGGATAAATTTACTGTGGGCCCCCCTGGCAGTCAGAGTTATGGGTATTAATCCTCATGAAAATCAAAGTCCGGATAATGCTTCTTCGCACAGTCCCGGCAAATACTGTGGCTGAATTCCGCCTCAGAATGATCCCGTATATAACTTTCAAGCTGGTTCCAGTATCCTTTATCATCCCGGATTTTCTTGCAAAATGAGCAGATCGGCAATAATCCGCTCAAGGTTTTCACTTCTGCCAGCGCATCCTTGAGTTCTGAAATGAGGTGTTCTCTTTCCGCCTCTTTTTCTTTTTGATCGGAGATATCGCTATGGGTTCCGATCATTCGCAACGGTTTCCCCTCTTCCGTCCATTCAATCACTTTCCCTCGGGTTAATATCCATTTATAAGACCCATTTTTACACAGAATGCGATGCGCGTCCTTGTAAACAGAAACTTCACCTCGATGATGGCGGTCAAGTTCAGCATAGGTTGAAACCTTATCATCCGGGTGTACCCTGGAATCCCATTCATCAAATGTTTCACCGATTTCACTTATATCATACCCAAGCATCTCTTTCCATTGACGGGAAAAATAAACCCGATTCGTTATAATGTTCCAATCCCAGACACCATCCCCGGCACCTTCAAGCGCAAACTGCCATCTTGCCTCACTCTCTTGCAACTCTTGTGTCCGCATTTCCAGCAGGGCCTCAATCCGCAGAAGGGATCTTTCTCTTCGGGTCCGGGAGCACAGTTCAATAAGATAATCCAGATCAAACGGTTTGTGCACATAAGCGGCCGCTCCTGCCTGCATCCAGGAAAATGCCAGCTTAGGTCCGGGGTCTGTGGTCATCATAATAGAGGCAAGGTCGGGTTGGAAATTTTTAAATCGGGTCAGCAGTTTGTCACCTTTCCCGTCAGGCAGATGATAATCAATGACTGCCACATCAAAAACCTCTTTATCAATTATGCGTAATGCGGAAGCCAGGTTGGAGGCTACATCTGCCTGATATCCATTTTGCTTAAATTTTTTCTTGAGCATGCCAGCCAAGGTTCTGCTGTCCTCTACAATCAAGACCCGTAATGGGTCTTGTGGTAATTCATCCTTCTTTAAAAGGGATCTTACCGTTTCAATAAATCGTCTGAAATCCACCGGTGAGGGTAGAAAAGCGTTGGCACCCAGATCTGCTGTGATACGAGTGGTTTCTTCGCCTGAGAAAGTTGCCGAGACCACCAGAAT
>CAYSSE010000402.1:0-3840 GCA_964433355.1 uncultured Desulfocicer sp. | reverse complement strand
CCACATTGTTTGCAAGGTATGACTTTCACCCATAGAAAATATTTTACATGGGCATTGTTAGAGCCACAAAGTGTGCATTCAGTTCTGTGAAGATGCCCAATTTTTTTTTCAAGATTGTAGCAAAGCAGCTTGGCTGCTTCAGAATAATCATCCAGATTAAGATGTTCAATTTCTTGCTTTACAATCCAATATGACATGGGGTTAATATCAAATCCTGTGACATCACACCCCACACGATTAGCTTCCAGAAGAGGAATCCCTCCCCCCATAAAGGGATCTGCAATATGAAGCCCTGAAAGGTTATTGGGGGTGTAATACACCTCATTAAGGGGCTTATTGGAGAACTCAGACAAAATAAGACCCCGAAACAATGTCCCGGGACGTCTGGCAAACCATTTATGAACCGCAATAATTGGTCGGTAGTTTTGCTGAATTTGTTTTTCACGACGTGCAAGGTCTGCAATAAAGGGTATATCAAACTCTTTTTCGATCATCAGGGTATTTGTTTACCTTTTAATATTGGGTTGAAGCTCCCCACATCTTTTGTGCGCTTAGCGCTTAGGGGACAGATTTTTAAATCTGTCTTTGCCTTGAAATGGAAAAGTTATTTCTGACTCATTCCTTAGTGATAAAATATGATAATGTCAAGCAACGTAACCGTTTATACTTAAGCCGGGGGGAATCATGGAAAAAAATATTAAGGAAGAAAACAAGGTTGAAGATAAAGGGAATGGAGTACAGAAAGGGCATTCTTCATATCATTCCAAAAGTGCTTTACATTCTTGGGGGAATAATTCTGGAAACAGGGTGTTGAGTACCCATGCATATATTTTTCGGTATTTCACAGAGATATACCATTGATATTTATGAGTTTTATTTTGAAGAATATATGCTCGGGTACTTATTGCACATAATAAATGTAAACTGAAAAATGAAGGGTGCCGTAGAAAGCAGGTTCTTTCAAGCGTTTTCTGAAATGGATCTCCGAGGGTACGGAAAAAGCTACCCGAAATGGCGGTTTTTATCAGCAATTCTAATTATGGATTTTCAAAAGGCACCAACGGTGCGTAACATGCTGAATTTACGTTGAGCGAAACCGTAAATTTGCAATTTGGAAAGCCATCAAGTGTCATAATTAGAATTGCTGAGTTTTTGTAATACTTAAAGTAAAAAATAAACATTGGCATGTAGGTTGCGTTCTGAGATGGTAGATTAATGACCCCTTGGTTCACTCCACATCGGAGTTTGTATTATTTGATTTAATGAGGCCCTGTGTCCATGGGTCTGAACGTAAGTTTTGAGGTGTATTTGAATGTATGACAGAATGCAGACATTAACAGATGATATGTTGCAAAAAATTCACAATGCTTCCATGGTGGTACTCAAACAGACGGGTGTTGCCTTCAATGATGCCAAAGCCCTTGCCCTTTTTAAAAAGAATGGATTTAAAGTAGTTGATGAAACGGTGTTTTTTGAAGAGAGTGATATTAAAAAAGCAGTGGAATCAGCGCCTTCAATATTTAAGGTTCATGCCAGGAACCCTGAGAATACCGTTACCATTGGTGGCGATGAGGTTGTCTTTCTTCCCGCCTATGGCGCACCGTTCATGGCCACCCAAGAGGGTAGGCAGCGCACCGGGACCATGGAAGATTACAATAATTTTTGCAAACTGGTACAGACGTCCAACGTTGTTGACATGAACGGGTATCTGATGATCGATCCTGAAGATGTCCCGCCAGAGACCCAGGGGCTTGATATGGTGCTCGCCAATATTCTTTATTGCGATAAGGCATTCATGGGATGCCAGACCAATGGAGAGGTTGCCGGGGATCTGGTTGAGATGCTGGCCATTGCCTTTTGTGACGGGGACAAATCCAGGGTAAAGGATAAAGCTTGGTCTGTGTCCCTTATCAATGCGCTGACACCGCTGCAATTTTCCGATGAGATGACCGGGGCGTTGATGGAACTTGCGGCCCATGGTCAGGCTGTTCTTATTGCCAACATGGTCATTGGCGGCACATCCGGTCCTGTGACCCTGCCCGGCATCATGACTTTGATCAACGCCGAAGTGCTGGCAGGTATTGTCCTGACCCAATTGGTGAACCCTGGTACACCTGTTATTTATGGTTCCACATCCACTGCCACCAATTTTAAAACCGGGGCTGCGGCAGTGGGGGTACCGGAGCAGGCCGTTTTGATTTCTGCCACAGCCCAGATGGCCCGATTCTACACGCTGCCCAGCCGCAGTGGGGGTGGCCTTTGTGATGCCCATGTGGCCGATGCCCAGTCCGGATATGAGGCCAGTATGCAGCTTCAGACCGCTGTTCGTAACGGCGTAAACTTCATCCTCCACGCCTGTGGTCAGATGGGGGGGCACATTTCTCAAAGTTATGAGAAATTTCTCATGGATGAAGAGTATTGCGGCATGCTGCGAAAACTTATGACACCCATGGAAGTAAACGATGAAGAACTGGGCTTGGAAATTAAATCTATACATGAGGCAGGTATTGGCGGCCAATACCTCACCCAGTCACGGACATTTAAATTGTGTCGCAGCGAGTATTTTCAACCCCGTTTATTTTCTCATGAGTCCTATGATGCCTGGACACGAAATGGCAGCCTGTCCATGGAAAAACGAGCAGGCAAGGCATTAACAGCCCGTCTGGAAAGTTATCAGAAACCCCCTATTGATCCCGAGATTGAAAAATCCCTTGTTGCTTATGTTGACAATCGTAAAGGGAAATGATGAATTTTTGGCATCCTTCAAATTTACTTTACACTTTTTTAGGGCATTCCCCATTTGCAGGATCTTTTTCCTAAAAGACTGTAAAGTACTTTTGAGGTAATATGAAGGATGCCAAGAATGCCAAAACATTTTTAAAAAAATAAAGACAGACATTTGTAAATAAAATTATCTTTATACTTTATTGTCCACAAGCCACTGTAGAAAGTTTTTATTTCCCAAAAAATATGAGGTATTTTTGGCATCCTTCATATATGGGGGGGGGACCATTTTTTACTGATCCTGGTGGCTGGCCTTTGCCCCCATGGTGGGTCTGTTTCTGGTGAAACTTGTCAAAGGGAGAACCATCAAAGAGTTTGTCATGGTTAATTTTTTTTGCACCTGCATAGTTTGCCGTGGTGTGGTTTGGTGTGTTTGGCAGTGCCGGGATATTCATGGCGCATTTCCAGGGAATTTAGACACTTTAGTTTTAATGAAATAGGCGAAGTGTCGCTGTAGTGTTTAGATTGCTGCCATTATAAAGATCAGCCGGGCGTTTTGTCATCGCCCGGAGTTTCTTCCATATCTTCATAGACATCCGGTAAAAAACGGGGGGTGCAGATGGCAAGGAAAACCAAATCCGTCGGGCCGATGTTGGTGATGCGTTGGGGGCACATGGGGGGAATCAGAACAATGTCACCGGGCCCGATCTCCCTGGGGGGTAGCTGTCCCACCTCCACCTGTCCCCTGCCATGGAGGATGTAATACCGTTCGGCGGTGTCCCGGAGCCGATGCCAGCAGGTGGTTATGCCGGGGGCCACCCTGGCTCTGGCAATGGAACTTTCTGGATCATCGGGTGTGTTGGATAATTCGGTAATATAACATTTTTCACACGTATAGAACTCATTTGTCAGATTTTGGTGTTTAATGCTTTCCTTCAACTGCTCCTCCTGCCTGCTTATTCCTGTCCATCTGGCATCATTTCCATTTCAACCACCTTCTGGAATTGGCTCACCATGAAATAACGATCCACTTTACCCTGATACATTTTATGATAAGTTTTTCATCTTTTTCAAAAATTTAATTTCATTTCACATCAAAATTATATACACCATATG
>CAYSSE010000401.1:0-3859 GCA_964433355.1 uncultured Desulfocicer sp. | reverse complement strand
GTTATTTAACCAGGGCCATCTTTTTTCTCAAAAAGGCAATCTGGGTCTGGTGGGGCAGATCCTTGGGACAATAGTCCTGGCAGCCCAAAAGGGTCATGCAGCCAAACACCCCATCATCATCGCCAATGAGTTCATAGTAATCAGAATCTGTTCGTTTGTCCCGGGGATCCAAGTAGTACCGGGCCAACCGCATGAAACCCACCGCTCCCAGAAATCCGTCTCGCATGCGCTTGGTGGCACAGGCAGAGATGCAGCAACCGCACTCCACACAGCGTTCCAGCTCGTAGATTTCATCGGCCACATCTGGTTCCATGCGCTCTTCCAGGCGATCCAGATCTACATGCTCAGCCATGTCGTCATGAACCCAGCTCTCCACCCGCTCGCTCATGCCTCTCATGAATTTACCGGTGTTCACGGACAGATCCCCAATGAGCTCAAATCCCGGCAGGGGCAAAAGGGTGATCTCGCCGTCGGGGAACTTAGAGGTCAGGGTCCGGCAGGCCAGATCCGGGCTACCGTTGATCACCATGCCGCAGGAACCGCAGATGCCAGCCCGGCAGATAAAATCAAACTGCAACGACGGCTCCTGGTTTTCCCGGATGTCGTTCAATGCAATAAAGATGGTCATCCCCGGGGCTTCGGTGACTTCATAGGTCTTCATCACCGGGGTGTCCCCCTTTACCTGGGGATTGAATCGCAAAATATTAAACTTCAGTGTTCTTTCCGGATCATTTTTTATTTCTTGATCACTTTTGATTTCCTGGTCACTCATTATTTAAAGCCCCTCCCGATGCGCTCGTTCTTTCCTCTGAATTTTTCCGGTATCTCAATGGGATTGAACAGCTGCTGCAGCTTGAATCTATCGGCACCGGGATTTTCCTTTTTAATCTCTTCCATCTGTGCCACCCGTTTTTCTGTGTCCGGATGGTGGATGGTCTGATCCACACCGTATCCACGGGAACCTGGCGGCATCTCCATCTTCATGACATCAAGGGCTTCGTATTCCACTTCGGGAAGATCTGTGTTGTCATCCTTCCAATAGGTCAGGGTCCGTTTGAGCCAGTCACGGTCATTTCTTTCCGGGAAATCTTCCCTGGCATGGGCTCCGCGACTTTCTTTTCTGAGCATGGCGCCATAGGCCACACACTGGGCAAGTTTGATCATTTTAGGAACTCGGATGGCTTCCACAAGTTCCGGGTTGGAGGAGCTGATCTTATTTCGCAGGGCGACATTTTTGGATCGCTGGTGAAGCACTTTTAACTCTTCCACGGCCTGAACCAAATCGGTTTCGTTCCTGAAAATCCCCACCTTGTCCATCATGATCTGCTGCATCTCTTTTTTCAGTTCATAGGGATTCTCACCCCGCTCCCGTTGAATCAAAGTGGAGATTTTGGCCTTTTCCTGATCCATGAACTTTTCAATGAGTTTGGTGTTGATGTTAAGGGGATTGTTCTGGCAGTGGTCTGCCACATATTCACCTACGATCATACCGGCGACAACGGTTTCAGCAACGGAGTTGCCCCCCAGCCGGTTGAATCCATGCATGTCCCAGCAGGCGGCTTCACCGGCGGAGAAAAGACCTTTTAATGTGGGGCTCTCCCCCGTGGCCTTGGTGCGGATACCGCCCATGGAGTAATGCTGGGTGGGCCGTACCGGGATGTAGTCGGTGACAGGATCAACGCCCAGGAAATACTCGCAAATCTCTTTGACTTCCCTCAAATTCTTTTCAATGTGCTTTCGACCCAGAAGGGTTATGTCCAACCAGAGATGATCCCCGTAACGGGAGGGAATCCCCTTGCCCTTTCGCATGTGCTCGGTCATACGCCGGGACACAACATCCCTTGATGCCAGCTCTTTTTTGCCAGGCTCATAGTCGGGCATGAAGCGATAACCGTCCTTGTCCAACAGTAGTCCGCCGTCGCCCCGGCAGCCTTCGGTGGTGAGAATCCCCACCGGTACAATGGCCGTGGGATGAAATTGTACGGCTTCCATGTTACCCAAACAGGCCACGCCGGTCTCAAGGGCAATGGCGTTACCAATTCCTTCTGAGATAACCGCATTGGTGGTCACGGAATAAAGCCTTCCATACCCGCCGGTGGCAATGGTGGTGGCCCTTGCCACATAGGCAATGAGTTCTCCTGTGACAAGATCTCGCACAACGGCCCCATGGCACACCCCATCCTCGTGGATCAGAGCAATGGCTTCTTTTCTTTCGTGTACAGGAATACCAAGTTCAATGGCTTTATTATCCATGGCATAGAGCATGGTGTGGCCGGTGCCATCAGAAGTATAGCAGGTTCGCCATTTTTTGGTGCCGCCAAAATCCCGGGAGGTGATCAATCCATGGGCTTCATTTTTCTCGGTGATGGTGACCTTTTTACCGTTGATGATAACGTCTCTGTCACCCTTGTTCACCCGGCTCCAGGGAACACCCCAGGCCGTCAACTGACGAATGGCCTTGGGGGCCGTGTTCACAAACATCCGGGCCACGTCCTGGTCACATCCCCAGTCACTGCCCTTTACCGTATCTTCAAAATGGATCTCTTCATCATCCCCTTCGCCTTTAATACCGGCACCAAGACTTGCCTGCATGCCGCCCTGGGCTGCTGCAGAGTGGGATCTTTTGGCTGGCATCAGGGACAAAATGATGGAATCATACCCCCGTTGCTTTGCGGCAATGGCGATCCTCAAGCCCGCCAGGCCACCACCAATGACAAGTGAATCCGTATATATAACTTTCATCTATTGCTCCTCGTGTGTGGGTTCTTTTTATTCTGCGGGTTGCTCATCTGCCGGGGCGGCGGAATCCACCGCCTCTACTGCCACTGTGGCATGGGCCGAATACCGTTCTCCTACCTGGTCTTTGTGCCCGATACCAATGATGGAAAACACCAGCAATGCAAGTAGACCCACGGTGAGAAAGAAAATCGTCAGGCGTTTTTTCCACATTTTAAGCTTCACACGGGAGGCCCGGTAATCATCACCGGTGAACCATCCCCATTTCATGCAAAGACGGTACAGACCGATGGTACCGTGAAGCTCCACAGCAAACAGCAAAATCAGATAAAGGGGCCACATGTTCGAAGAGATGATACGGTCGGCGGATAGATAGGGATCAATCTGGCCGGGATGGGTGAGCATGATAAACAGATGCACAGACCCCAGAAAAAACATGATAAAGGCCGTCACCACCTGGATGTACCAAAGGTTGGTATCTTCGTGCTTCATCATGCCCATCTGCTGGCGAAGAATGGCATGCTGCTTCCAGGAGATGGGAAATTTTCTTACGCCCAAAAGGGCATGGATAATAAAAAGGGTAAAAACCCCCAGCACGGCAAAAAATACCGCCGCAGGAAACCCTTCCCCTGTGCTGGAAAGGAAAGAAAGTTCCATAAATTTTGCAACAAAATTAAACGAGCCTTTTCCCAGCAGAATGCTGGCCACAAGCATCATGTGTACCCACATGAACAGCCCCAGCACCAGACCAGTGCCGCTCTGGGCCAAATCCAGCCGGGCCGGTATCCGGCTCTTTTTAACGTTGTCATTCTCTATCAAGCGTTCCATTCATCCTCCTTGATGACCGATTACAAATAAGATCGGGCTTAGCCCTGACGTCACCCACCCCGGTCTATTAGTGCTACCAGGGGTGATGTTGATGTCATCGTGCGTTTGCCATCAATCTAAGTTAAAAAACAATTCAACAAAAATACCAAGACCCCAGACCTGATCCCGCCCTCTATTGATCAATAGTCAGAATCAGACCTTGGGATTTTTTTATCCATTATATACACATGTCCTATCGGGCACAACGAATATTGGGTCGTAGACGCGGAGCCAAATGATATCATGCCGCCCCCTC
>CAYSSE010000400.1:0-3862 GCA_964433355.1 uncultured Desulfocicer sp. | reverse complement strand
CAGAGAAAGAATCCGGCAATGACGTATTTGATGCTTCGCAGGGGAAGATCCACCCACTTGGGCAGTTTCAGGGATTTTTTAAATAGAAACTTGTGGAGTTTTGTCAGGCCATCTGACAACAAACCTACGGGGCAAATCCAGCTGCAAAAGCTTTTTTTTGCCACAAGGGCCGTGGTGCATATGATGAGAAACAAGATTAGTGCCGATGGATGAATATCATTTATTTTTCCGGTGATTAAAAGGTGTTTAAAACTCACCAAAGCACTTATGGGAAGGAAGGCTTCCACTCCGGGGGGCCTTGTTATTGTTGGCACTGCACCGGATTCCAGTTGGGCAACAAACTGGTAAAACAGTGTGCCCATAAAGAGCGTGATGATGAGAAAAAGAATCTGGATACGTCGTCTTATGCTTATAAACCCAGAAGGATCAGATGGGCTGCTGTGTGATGTGTTGATACTATCTATCATTTTTAACTCCTGCTGCTATTGTGATCAGACAACCAAGGGTAAGCCCTGGAACAATCTTTTTTTTATTTCTTTATAACTGCCACGGGCAGACCGTATTCTGGCCCCGGCCTGCCCACAATGAAGCTTGAAAGAATGTTAGACATAACTACTCTTTCATATGAACGGGCATGTCCTGCCGGCCACAACGAATATTGGGTCGTAGACGCGGAGCCAAATGATATCATGCCGCCGCCCCCCCGAGGGGCAATGGGCCCGGCCCGGAACCGTAGACGGCCCAATTGGCCGGTTCCTATTACCCCTCGGGGGGGGCGGCTCTGCTGAGGTTGCCCGGAAGTTTTATTTTCTAATAAACATACATGGCTGTAACCACCAGCCACAACGAAAAATGAAAGCCCTTTAATTCCAGCATGCTGGTGAGACTTTCTTATAAACTGCCACGGGCAGATCTTATTTTAATTCGGTTCTGCCCATAACGAAGTATGAAAGACTATTAGACAGACCTACTCTTTCATATAAATTACCACGGGATTGTAAAAAAAAACTTGACCCATATCAATGAAATGCTTCTATCTCATCGAGGATAAATGCACAATGTGAGTTAGAACCAAGAGCAATGCGAGGAAGATCACGAGGGAGATCAAAAGAGATTAATGGGGTCTGTCCTTTTTTAGCTTCTGATGATATTGTAGGTAAAAAATATAAGGGGGTATCCCCAAATAATGGGCTATTGGTTTAAAAACATCAGCATAGGGGTAAAAATTGGAGCATGATAAATATTATAAAGAACGGTTCCATGTTCAGAAAAATTTAATACAAACACTGGCCCCTCTTATGGAGGTTCATGAGATCGTAGAAAAAGTAAGGGAGGAACTCCGGCGTATTATCCCCAACGCCATGGAAATTTGCATCCTTTTGCTGGATCCCAAAGCAGATCAATATACCAGTCCCCTGCAATGTGCCTTGTATGAAACCCCTGTAAACTGCCAGTCCTGTAAACGGGAGCGGCCAGCGGTGAAAAAAGCCATTGATCAGAAAAAGGCGGTGGTGGTCTCGCACAGTGAACCTGTCCAGCGCCTGGACAAGAGTCTTGTGGCTGTGGGGCCGGAATATGCCATGCCTGTTTTTGTGGAAAAGCGTGTGCTGGCAATCATCAGTGTGGTGATTCAGCCGTTCACCCGGTATACCCGGCGGGATTTTTTTCTTATACGCGATTTTGCTGATATTCTGGGTACCATAATATTAAATGCCAAACAGCAATGGGAGATGACCCAGGAAAAAATTCGCATCAGCCGGATGTTGACCAATTTATCCCCCTTTGTCCCAGAATCTGTTCGCCATATGGTGGACAAAAATCCAGAGCTTTTGACCCGGGAAAAAGAACGAAAGGATGTATCGGTGTTGTTTCTGGATCTGGAAGGATATACAAAGCTCAGTGCCAGCCTTCCAGAAATCAAAGTCAATGCCATTATTGAAAGGATGTTTTCCAGCTTTGTGGATCCCATCCATCGTTCCCATGGTGATATCAATGAAACGGCCGGGGATGGGCTCATGATTATCTTTAAAAATCACGATGCAAAGTCCAATGCCATCAACGCTGTAAAAGCGGCATTTGAAATTATGGACCGGAACCGGGCTCTCAATCAATCCTTAGAATCCGATATGCCACCCATTGATGTGAATATCGGTATTAATTCTGGTTCTGCCCTGGTGGGAATGACCCGGTTTGAAGGGTCTCTTGATACGCGTATGACCTATACTGCCACCGGATCAGTGACCAATATTGCCGCTCGGTTATCGGATTATGCCAGGGGGGGCGATATTCTCATCGGTGAAGAAACCAAAAAAAGGATACAAGGGTTGTGGCCAGTCCATGGAATTGGTCTTGCTCAGTTAAAGGGAATAAAAGAGGCGTTGCCTGTTTTTTCCCTGTTAAAAGCACAAACATCATTGGGCTTGCGGGTTTGATCACAATTTTGGGTACCCATCATAATTGCAAACCCCGTTGGTTTGCCAATTGTGGTGGGTGGGCCATCATGTTGTGACAAAACCCCTAACCTGGACAAGCCAGAACCAAAAAAGATTTCTTATTCTTTTGCCAAAATAACACGAAAATCAGAGATAAGAATCTAATGAATGAGTTTTAAATAAGTTGCCTATTTGTGCGATTAGGGGACAAATTTTTAAATCTGTCCCGCCTCCCGAAATGGAAAAGTTATTTCGGACTCATTCCTAAACCGGAGAAGCCAGAGTTTGTCCCAACTTTACCAATGTCATCATAACGCCCCGAAATTAATATCAGGACGGAGAATAACGTTTGAAAATTAAGAAAAAAAATATTGCAGAAGGCAAGAAAAAGGAGACGTCCTCTTCAGCGCCGGATCAGAAGGGTGTCATTGTCGCCCACCACGGTATTGCCGTGGATATTTTGTTTGAATCCGGAGAAAGGCGGATGGTGAAGATTAAAAGGCGTGCAGGCCATGTGGTAGGTGACAACGTGGTCGTGCAGGATCACCGCCTCACACGATTGCCACGCAGAACAGAGCTGCGTAGAAGGGATTCCCGAGGCAGCGTTCGAATTGTTGGTGCAAACCTGGATGTGCTTTGTGTGGTGGTGGCCCAGTTGCCTTCGCCCACCCCCGGCTATATTGACCAGGCCATCGTCACCGCAAGGGAGGCGGATCTGATACCTGTGCTGGTTATCAATAAAGGAGATCTTGAAAAATCTGAAGAATTTTTTGCCAGACTCACCGCCATCTATGCTGGAATTGTGGATATTTTTGCGGTGAGTGCGGTCACAGGGGAGGGACTTGATGCTCTGGAATCGTTCATGGGGCAGGGATTTATGGGTCAGGGATTTCGCAGTTTTTTTGTGGGCATCACAGGGGTGGGCAAAAGTTCTTTGCTCAATACCATTTGTCCGGCACTGGATCTGAGGGTGGGGGAACTTTTTGAAGCGGGGAACAGAGGATGTAATACCACCACGGTTTCGACTCTTCACACCCTTAAGAGCGGTGGAGAACTGGTGGACACCCCTGGGTTCAACGAGTTTGGACTGGTGGATATTTCGGCCCAGGATCTTGCCGGGTATTTCCCCGGATTTGAACAGGCCATGGAGAGTACCTGCCGTTTCCGGGACTGTCGCCACCGCACCGAACCGGGTTGCGCTGTGTCAAAATTGGTTCTGGAGGGAAAAATTTCACAAGAGCGTTACACCACCTATCTGGAGATTCTTGACCAGCTTGAAGCTGGAGAGGGGAGATTCAAGACCCGGCGATAGGGCAAAATAAAGTTTTTTCAAATATTCCGATTAGGCCAGCTCACGGTGTTCTGCTGTCGGTAATTTTTTTATATGAAAATGAAGTGTCCAAGCACCCTCAGCAGAGCCCCCTCCGATG
>CAYSSE010000399.1:0-3863 GCA_964433355.1 uncultured Desulfocicer sp. | reverse complement strand
ATCCTGTTCTTCCCTGGAGATATCCCATTTTTCCGAGGACAATTCGTTGGACATACCCATATGAAAATCATTGATCACATCCCACAGACCATCATGGACCATGTGATCTTCAATTTTTCCCGGCCCCATGCGATGGCCCCACCGGGCCTTATCCATGTAATAGGGTGCCATGCTCATGGTTTCCATGCCGCCAGCCACCACCACATCGGCATCTCCACACTGGATGGCCTGGGCTGCCAGCATCACCGCTTTAAGGGAAGAACCGCACACTTTATTAATGGTGATGGATTCCACATCCCAGGGCAGGCCTGCTTTCACCGCTGCCAATTTCCCGGGATTCTGCCCATACCCACAGGGAAGCACCATGCCCATGATACATTCCTGAATATCTGTTTTTTCAATGCCTGCACGACGGATGGTCTCTTTTATCACATGGGCACCCAGATCCGTGGCTCCGATTTTGCTCAATGAACCGCCAAAGCTTCCCAGGGGTGTTCTGACTGCACTGACAATAACTGCCTTTCTCATTTTTTATGGCCTCATTCTTTTATGTTTTACTAAATTTTTTATATAACCTTGAAATTACATATTTCGTCTGTACTTGCCCCCCACATCATAGAGGGCCTGGGTGATGCTTCCAAGGGAACAATGCTGCACAGTATTCATCATCTCCGCAAACATGTTGCCGCCCTCAAGGGCTGTCTGTTGCAATTTTGCCAGGGCATCCCCTGCTACCTCTCCATGGGTTTCTTTAAACGCAGCCAGTCTTCTGAGCTGTTCATCCTTTTGCTCATCATCGGAACGGGCAAGCTCCAGACACGCCATCATTTCTTCATAATTGGCATCGGGATCAATAAAGGTATTTACCCCCACAATGGGATACTCTCCAGAATGCTTAATCAGTTCATAGTACATGGATTCTTCCTGGATTTTGCCCCGCTGGTATCCGGATTCCATGGCCCCAAGCACCCCACCCCTTTCGGTGATGCGCTCAAACTCCATCAAAACGGCCTCTTCCACCAGGTCGGTGAGTTCATCCACAATAAAACTGCCCTGGAGGGTATTTTCATTTTTGGCCAGCCCCCACTCCCGGTTGATGATAAGTTGCACGGCCAACGCCCGACGCACGGACTCACTGGAGGGGGTGGTGATGGCTTCATCAAAGGCATTGGTGTGAAGGCTGTTGCAATTATCATAAATGGCGCAAAGCCCCTGGAGGGTGGTTCTGATGTCGTTGAACTGAATATCCTGGCTGTGCAGGGATCGTCCCGAGGTCTGGATATGATATTTCAGTTTCTGGGACTGCTCATTGCCCTTGTACAGGTATTTCATGGCCACAGCCCAGATACGTCGGGCCACCCGGCCAATCACCGTGTATTCCGGGTCCATGCCATTGGAAAAGAAAAAGGAAAGAGAGGGAGCAAAGGCGTTGATATCCATGCCCCGGGACAAATAATATTCCACATAGGTAAACCCGTTGGACAGGGTCAACGCCAATTGAGTGATGGGATTTGCACCGGCCTCTGCAATGTGATATCCGGATATGGACACGGAATAAAAATTACGGATGGCATTGTCAATGAAATATTGCTGGATATCCCCCATCATCTTCAGGGCAAATTCAATGGAAAAAATACAAGTGTTCTGGCCCTGGTCTTCCTTTAAAATATCGGCCTGCACCGTTCCGCGCACATTGGAAATGGCCCGTTGACGAATTTCAGCCACCTCTTCACCCTGGGGCTCTCTTCCCTCTCGTTCCCGAAACTTATCCATCTGCTGGGTAATGGCGGTGTTCATAAACATGGCAAGCATCATGGGGGCCGGCCCGTTCACCGTCATGGAAACCGAGGTGTTGGGGGCACACAGATCAAATCCGTCATAGAGCAGTTTCATGTCTTCCAGGGTGCAGATACTCACACCAGAGTTGCCGATTTTGCCATAAATATCAGGCCGAATGGCGGGGTCATACCCATATAAAGTGACTGAATCAAAGGCCGTGGACAGTCGTTTGGCCGGATAGGCGCTGGAGAGTAATTTAAATCGTCTATTGGTATCTCCGGGGCCGCCCTCCCCTGCAAACATGCGGGTGGGATCTTCACCCACCCGTTTCAGGGGGAACACGCCTGCGGTGTAGGGATAGCCCCCGGGGACATTCTCCTTTCGCATCCATTTCAAGGCTTCTCCGGGATCTTTATATGCAGGCACGCACACCTTGGGAATTTTGGAGTGACTCAAAGATTCTGTGTACAAGGGAAGTTTGATCTCTTTGCCACGAACCTGATAGGAAAGCTCGTCTTTGGCATAGGTTTCTTTCACCAGATACCACTCTTCCAGTATTTTCTGGGTTTCCGGATCAATATCAGCCTCGGCACCGGCAATGGCTGTCTTGAACTGGGAGAGCACATTTGCCACATCTGCGCCGTCAAAACTTTTTTCAGCCTCTTTAAGATGCCAGAGCCGTCGAAGGGCATCTGCCTGTTCTTCAGTGTTTTTATGGTAATTGCGAACCGTGTCGGTAATTTCTGCAAGATAACGGGTCCGTTCAGGGGGGATAATAATGGTTTTGGAACTGGAGCAGGTCACACCGGTTCTGGGAATGGAAGTGGTGAACCCCTTCCCCATCTTCTCATTTAAAAGATCCAGCAGCCCATGGTAGAAGGCGGTGACCCCATCATCATTAAACCGGGAGGCAATGGTACCATACACCGGCATCTGATCCAATGGGGTGGTCCAGGCTTTACGATTTCGCTGGACCTGTTTTCGCACATCCTGCACCGCATCTTCACTGCCCCGTTTTTCAAACTTGTTCACCACCACCAGATCGGCATAATCGAGCATATCGATTTTTTCCAGCTGGGACGGAGCACCAAACTCTGCGGTCATGACATAGATGGCAATGTCCACCAGATCCGTAATTCTGGAATCCCCCTGACCAATACCTGCGGTTTCTGCAATGATGATATCATACCCCGATGCCTTGGCAACGGCAATGGCTTCGGGCAGAGATGCTGGTAATTCTGATTGGGCCTCCCGGGTGGCAAGGGATCTCATGTACACCCGACCCGTTTCAATGGCATTCATGCGGATACGATCGCCAAGCAGTGCCCCACCGGTTTTTCTTCGGGAGGGATCACAACTGATGATGGCCACATGGACATCCGTAAGATCCCGCAAAATTCGCAGAATCAGTTCATCGGTGAGGGATGATTTTCCGGCCCCGCCTGTTCCGGTGATACCAATCACCGGGGGGGTGCCATTCTTTTTGATCTGTGCCAGTTTTTCCATGATGGGGTCAAGGGAGCCATCATTTTGAACCTTGGCTTGCTGCACGGCGGTGATGGTATTAGCCGTGATATATTTTTCTTCAACATTGAGTTTTTCATATTCAATGTTCTTAAGGTTCACCGTGGAAAAATCCATTCTTCGCATCTGGTCATTGATAATCCCCTGGAGACCGATTTTGGCCCCATCTTCCGGGGAATAGATCCGGGTCACCCCATAGGCTTCAAGTTCTTTTATTTCTGAAGGGATAATCACACCGCCCCCCCCACCGAAAACTTTTATGTGGGGAACATTGCGCTCCTTGAGAAGATCCACAATATACTTAAAAAATTCCACATGACCGCCCTGGTAACTGGACACGGCAAGGCCCTGGGCATCCTCCTCAATGGCAGCCTGCACCACCTCTTCGGCAGAACGACTGTGACCGATGTGAATGACCTCAGCTCCAGAGTCCTGGAGCATTCTCCGCATGATATTTATGGAGGCATCGTGGCCGTCAAAAAGGGCGGTGGCAGTGACAACCCTTACCGCATTTTCAGGTCTATAAATCTCTTCAATAACACTCATCACATCTCCTTATT
>CAYSSE010000398.1:1700-3873 GCA_964433355.1 uncultured Desulfocicer sp. | reverse complement strand
CGCTGTATCGGCACCCGGTTCTGTGCCCAGAACTGCCCGTACAAAGTCAGAAAGTTCAACTGGTTTGACTGGGAAAGACCCACCCCCCTTAACCTTCAGCTCAACCCCGATGTCACGGCCAGAAGCAAAGGGGTCATGGAAAAATGCTCATTTTGTGTACAGCGAATTAAAAAAGCCCATAATCAGGCAAAAAATGAGAACCGCAAGATCCGGGACGGGGAGGTTCAGCCCGCATGCGTGCAGACATGTCCTGCCAATGCACTGACCTTTGGTAATTTCCTGGACAAGAACAGTGCGGTTTCCACCCTGGCCCGGGAGTCACGGGCTTACCAGGTGCTGGGCTATCTGAATACCAAACCTGCCGTTATATATCTCAAGAAAAGGGTGCAGGAACTATGAACCTTCAACCAGGGGTTTTAAACATATGTCTCAATTGACCTTTGAAACAATCAATACCACGGTTCTGGACACGCTGAGCCGTCCGGGAAAGGCCTACTGGTGCATCATCGCCCTGTTGTTTTGCGGGGCCATCATGGGCGCTTCCTGCTGGATCTACCAGATCCTTGTCGGCGTGGGCGTAGCAGGCATGAACACACCGGTTCACTGGGGCACCTATCTGATAAACTTTGTTTTCTGGGTGGGGATTGCCCATTCCGGCACTCTGATTTCCGCCATTTTGTTTCTATTCCGGGCAGGATGGAGAAATCCCATTGCCAGGGCTGCTGAGACCATGACCGTATTTGCCGTGTGCATTGCGGGCCTGTTTCCCTTTATCCACCTGGGACGGGTCTGGCTGGTGTTTTATATGCTGCCCATTCCCAACCAGCGGACTCTGTGGCCCAATTTTCAATCGCCCCTGATCTTTGATGTCATTGCCATCTCCACCTATCTCACCGTGAGTAGTCTTTTCTGGTATACCGGGCTTCTTCCGGATCTTGCCATTATCAGGGACCGATCCCAGGGCGTACGTAAAAAGATCTTCAAGGTGCTCTCCCTTGGATGGTCCGGTAGAACCGGTCAATGGATGAACTACTCCAGGGCCTATCTTTTGTTTGCAGGTCTGGCCACTCCCCTTGTTATTTCTGTCCACAGCGTGGTGTCCTGGGATTTTGCCCTTAGCGTGATACCCGGCTGGCACACCACCATTTTTGCTCCCTATTTTGTTGCCGGTGCCATTCATTCAGGTCTTGCCATGGTGCTGACCTTATGTATCCCCTTGAGAAAAATTTTCAAGTACGAAGCGCTGATCACTATGAATGTACTTGAAAGCATCGCAAAAACCATTGTTTTTACCGGCATTATTGTGGGATTTTCCTATGCCACAGAATTGTTCATCGCCTGGTACAGCCACAACAGCATTGAGATGGAAACCTTCTGGTGGCGGGCGTTTGGTCATTATGCGCCGGAATACTGGATCATGGTGGTCTGCAACACCGTCATCCCCCTCTTGTATTTATCGAAAAAAATCAGAACCCATGTCGTCCCATTGTTTATCATCTCTATTTTTGTAAATATCGGCATGTGGTTTGAGCGGTTTGTCATCATCGCGGGCAGCGTTGCCCATGATTTTCTGCCCAATGCCTGGGGGCACTATAGCCCCACATGGGTTGAGGGGGGAATCATGGTGGGTGCCTTTTGTCTTTTCTTTTTCCTGTTTTTGCTGTTTGTTAAGCACCTGCCGTCGGTTTCCATGACGGAAATGAAAGAAATGATACATCATAAAGTGGAGTAATTCATGAATACGGATGCCATCATAGTGACAGGCCTTTATAATACCCAGGAAGAAACCCTGGCTGCCGTAGAAAAAATACAGGCGAAAGGCTTTGAGGTAACAGAAGTTCACAGCCCCATTCCCAGCAACGCCCTTGCCCGGGCCCTGGGCAGGAAAAAAAGCAAGATTGGGTGGTTTACCCTGACCGGCGGGCTCATTGGATTTTTTTCCGGATTTGCCCTGGCTGTGTTCGCATCCACCAGATGGAACCTCATTGTCAGTGGAAAGCCCATCCTTTCCTGGATACCGTTTTTTGTTATCGCCTTTGAGTTTACCATCCTGTTTGCTGTGCTTGGCAATGTATTAGGAATAGTGACCCAGGTGGGACTTCCTGATCCAGACTATGAAAAAAATTATGACCCGGAATGCTCAGGCTCTCTGTATGGGATTGAAGTGGCTTCA
>CAYSSE010000398.1:0-1600 GCA_964433355.1 uncultured Desulfocicer sp. | reverse complement strand
TTTTCCACCCTCATGCACTTTACCAAAGCCAGATGGAGCCACACCTTTGCGGCCGTTGCAGAGGCCTTTTCCGCCTTTTTTCCTGTCTCCTTTGTTCTATTTGTTCTTCTTTTCATCGGACAGAATTACGTATTTCCATGGGTGGGACAAGATCTTCACGGCAAGGAAGTGTGGCTGAACGTTCCCTTTTTATTTGCCCGGGACAGTGTGGCGTTTTTGATTCTCTACAGCCTTGGCTTTGGTTACCTGTACCACTCGCTTAAATTCAGATTAAAGACGGCCCCCCAAAATACCCGGCTGAAAACATTTTTATTCAAGCGGTTTGAACAAAGCCTGCATGACCCTGAAATCATCAAACGCCGGATGACGGTTTTTGCCGGCTGGTATATGTTTGCCTTTGCCATGTGCCTTTCCCTTATCGGGTTTGATCTGGTCATGAGCGCGGACCCGCACTGGTATTCCACCCTGTTTGGTGCCTATACCTTTATCAAAGCCATCTACGCAGGATTCGGTGCTATTATCCTTTTGGTATCGCTTCTTCACCTAATCCCAAAGGTTCCCTTTACCCTTACCCCGGCATAGCTGGCCGACATGAGTACGCTTTTTTTTGGTTTCAGTATTGTATGGGGGGATTTTTTCTATTCCCAGTTCGTGGTGATCTGGTACGGGAACATTCCCGAAGAATCCGCCTATATTATTGAACGGACCATGACCCATCCATGGAGCATTTTGGCATGGACCGTCTTTCTTGGCTGCTTCATCCTGCCGTTTATCATCCTTTTGAGCAGAAAAATAAAACAATCCCCCAGGTGCATGATCGTCATCAGCTCATGTGTGCTGGCAGGACTCTGGATCGAGCATTTTCTTCTTTTGGGACCCAGTTTTCTTGCCCACGACCCGGCTGTGTTTCCCATTGGCATCGGTGAACTCATCATTACCCTTGGATTTTTGGGCCTCTTTAGTATTTCCATTTTAGCCTATTTCAAAGAATTGCCTGAAGCACTGAAAACAAATTCAGGGGAGGTGGTTCAATGGAAATAATACTGGTATCCCTGACACTTTTAACCCTTATGGTTCTGGTGATCCTGGTGGGAACAAAAGGCAAACCCTTAACCCTTGTCTCTCAGTTTCACTCGTTTTCAGCCCAGGTAAAAGAGAATAAAATCCAATTGTTTGTATTAAGCGCTTTGATCATTTTGCTTTTTCTGTTTGCCTATTTTTATTATCTCATGCCCCATGTGGATGCAGGGCCGGTACAGCCCATCGCTTTCAGCCACAGGCTCCATGCAGGCAATAAAAAAATTGATTGCCGTTTCTGTCATTCATATGTGGACCGGTCCATCCATCCCGGGATCCCGCCGGTGGAAAAATGCCTTTACTGCCACAACTTTATTATTCCCAACCACCCGGAAATAAGAAAAGAACATGTTTATTTTGATACCCAGACGCCCACACCGTGGAAAAAGGTTTTTTATGTGCCCGAACATGTCATGTTTAACCATGAACGCCACATAAAAAAAGAGATCGAGTGTGAAGCCTGTCACGGGGACGTTGCAGGAACTGACAGGCTTAAGCGTCACGAATTTAAAATGGGATTTTG
>CAYSSE010000397.1:0-3909 GCA_964433355.1 uncultured Desulfocicer sp. | reverse complement strand
AGAAGGCATCAAATTTGCCATAGAACAGGTGGAAGAATTTAAAGAGATGGAGGGCGTTGCCGGGGTCCATATGATGGCCATTGAATGGGAACATAAAGTGCCTGAAATTGCAGAACGTTGCGGGGTGCTTCCCCGGCCTTTGGTTTAAATCTTCAATGGAGGGCTTCCGGCCCTCCTTCACGCTTTTTTAAATCTGCATATTTTGTTTTATGTGGAACAAAAATAATACCAGATTGGAAGGACTCACTGGGCTCGCCTTCCAACCAAAAGTTGCAACAGACACACTTCGCATGCTGCTGAACTTTTGGATAACCAGAACAACATCATGGCTACTCTGGTGGCCCGGAAAGCTTAAGGCTATTTTATGTTGGCACCCTTTTTCTTAGAGATCCAGGGGACTTTTAACCTCTTTGAGGGGCTTTGTTTTCACCGTATGGGTATAGATCATGGAAGACGCTGCCACTTTTTTTCCACGGATAAGTCTACAAGTATTGACCTAAATTTTTATCAATAATTATAGTGTGTTTGAGGTATTGAAGAAACCATTATGCATATTGATGACCTGCATCCATGGTAACCCATAGGTCTCCCCACCAGCTAACATGCTTTGTTTCCTCC
Organism: uncultured Desulfocicer sp.; assembly: GCA_964433355.1. Lineage (GTDB taxonomy): Bacteria > Desulfobacterota > Desulfobacteria > Desulfobacterales > Desulfobacteraceae > Desulfocicer. Next base: position 3,291 of record CAYSSE010000397.1, on the reverse strand, counting down.
CGGTACAACAATTTTACGGGGGCATTTACGGAAACCTTTCATTTTGTGGGGTTGGTCATAACATGGGCCACTTTGAAACAATTTTTTTTGATCTAAAAATAAAGTCAATAATTACAGACAATTGGCAATAATATATATTCAGTGCCCGTAGAGTGGCCCATCTTATGACCAACCCCAAATAACCCAAAGAAGATATAAAAAAAGCGTTTAAAGAAAGCTTGATTATTACACAATGATCACCCCCGGGAGCGGGGTTCCTTGAGTACATTTTTTAATATGGCAATGTTCAGCCCCAGTTTTTTGTCCGCGACAGGTGACCGAAGTTTGAAGCAGGCAGGGCTTAATTTTGAATCGTTTCACCTTTAAGCAGGTTTATCTCCGGTGCAATATTTTGAGCCATAAAGGAGCCGGGCACCAGAAAAACTGAGACGACTAACAGGGCACCAATGGTGGCAAATGCCGGGTAAAAACTCCCCCCAAGCTCAAAGACCCATCCTGCTGCCATGGGGGCAACAGCCGCCGGGATATTGGCGGAAAACAACAAGCCATAAATCGCCCCCATGCGTTTATCTCCCCAGCAAAGCGCTGTGGAAGATGCATAAAGCACCAAAATGCCGCCATAATTAAAGCCTGTTCCCAGGGCAAAGATATAAAAACCTGTTTTTGATGACAGAAAAAAAGAGCCCAAAAGCAAGAGGAGTGCTTGGCACAGCAGATTGGCTTTCACAGCCGTGGCTGGGGAAATCCGATCAAACAACGCCCCCCAGCACACCCGGCCCAGGGCATTGGCAAGGGCAAACAAAGAAACGGCAAGCACGCCCGCATGGACACCAGAGCCGGTGTAAAGCTCCTTTAAATTGGCATTCACGGCAAAGCCTGCGGCCAGCCCTGAAAACATGGCAAAATAAAGAATGCGGAACATGGGTTGTGATATCATCCTGGAAACAGAGACGCCGTTTTCTTTCCCTATTTTCCCAGATGCCTGACTGGAAACACTTTCAGGAACCTTCATGGCACTTCCCGCAAGACAGATAAGCAATAGAAACACCATGCCCAAAAGCGGGAATACCTGGAAAGGAGTTTTTCCCATGTGGGCCATGAGCATTCCCCCCACTTGACTGACAATGGCTGCCCCGCCACCAAATCCGGCAACGGCAATGCCGGTGACCAGCCCTTTTTGTTTGGGAAACCACAAAATAGCGGTGGAAAGGGGAACAATATAGGCAAGCCCTGCCCCCACACCGGCAATGACACCGATTCCCACAACGGTAAACCCAAAGGCATGCTCACCAAACCCTGCAATCATCCAGCCGGAGCCAAAAAGAATCCCCCCCAGCACGGCACTGAATCTGGGTCCCATGCGGGTCAACACCGATCCGGAAAACACCATGGTCAGGGGAAAAACAAAATAAAAAAATGTAAAGGGAAGCTGAACGCCTCCCTGGGACATGCCGGTGATGGCTTTTAAAGGGGCCACATACACCGACCAGGAGTAGGTGGCCCCAAGACAAAGCTGCATGAGCACTGCACAGACAAGAACAATATATCGAATCAAAACGTTTCTTTCTCCTCAAAAAAATCAATGACAAACTGAATATGCGCTTTCATTGCGGAATAGGCCAGGTAGATGTCCCGGTTTTTGATACCGTCCATGATATTCTGATGCTGACCTATGATAATCTCCCCATTTCCTTTATACTTATGTAGACCTGCCAGATTCTCCCGGATACCATAGAAAAGATGGTCATAAAAATTGCGCATGACCAAAACCTGTAGGGGGTTTTTAGCGGCATAGGCAATGGCCATGTGAAAAGAGGTGTCTGCCTGGGTACCCAGACGTCCAGCACCAACCTCATGCTTCATCTCTTCAATGCTGTGGGCAAGGGCCTTTAAATCCCCCTCATCGGCCCGTTTTGCAGCCAGAGCTGCGGCATTGCATTCAAGACCCATGCGCACTTCGAGCAAATCCACAATGGATCCTTCCTGGGCCTGCATGGCCCTGACCAGGGGGCTGTCTGATCGTCCATCAAAGGCTTTAACAAAGGTACCCTGCCCCTGTTTTTGGACAATGAGCCCCATGGCCACCAGGCGTTGGGTGGCATCCCGTATGGTGGTACGACTGACGTTCATGGCCTCGGCAAGTTCTCTTTCAGGCATCATTTTTTCGCCGGGTTTGAGGGTTCCCCGGAATATCAATTCCCTGAGTTGATCAAGAACCTGATCTGAAATACGTTTGGGCTTTATGGGCTTTATTGTTGCACTCATATATTTTATATCCATAACTCAAGGGTCATAAGTTCTCATAACCTGTTAAAATTATTAGACCTGATAGATGTTTTTTTAAAACTCAATTTTAATAACTACCACGGGCAGGCCGTATTCTGGCCTTGGCCTACACACAAAGAAGCATGAAAGGGTATTAGATCTATCTACTATTTCATATAAAAAAATTTCAATGGGTTGTCCAAGCTCAAGACAAGCCATGATGATAACTTATGACTAACGAGTCCATAATTAGGTTAACAATTTTAAAAAAACACACTCACAGCCCTACCCTTTTGAGAACCTGTTTCCAAACTTCCACCGCCTGGGGCATGGTTTACATCCGGTTTCTCAAAAATTCTGCATAGAGCTCCAGGGGGTGTTTTACTTTGATGTTGGCATTATTTTTTGCCAGCATATCAGATATCTGCACCATGCAGGCAGGACACCCCGTTGCCACGGTATCGCAATGGGTATCTGAAATGTTCTGCTGCTTTAAATTCCCAATGCGGGAAGAAATATCATAATGATACAGGTTAAAACTGCCCCCCATACCACAACATTTATCGGCATCTTCCATCTCCACCAGTTCATGGCCCGAGGCTTTTATCACTGCCCGGGGCTCTGCTGCAACCCCCAATGATTTTTTCAGGTGACAGGGATCATGATAGGTGACCCGCTCCCCGTTTTTTTCATCCTTTGTATCCAACGGAGGAAACTGAATATTATTTACCAGTAGCTGATTTATATCAAGGGTTTTTTCTGAAAGCGCCCGGATTTTTGCTTTGATCCCGCTGCCCGTTCCTTCGTATATGGAGGGCCACAATTTTTTGATGGTGGAGGTGCATGTGGCACAGGCCGTGACAAGATAATCAAATTTTTCCTGGTCAAACAGCCGGATGTGGTGATCCACAAGTTTTGTAAAGGTCTCCCGATCCCCGGAGGCCAGGGCCGGAATCCCGCAACACCCCTGCCCCTCGGGGATATAAAGCCCAATGCCATGGTGTTTAAACACCTCAATGACATCAT
>CAYSSE010000396.1:0-3936 GCA_964433355.1 uncultured Desulfocicer sp. | reverse complement strand
CCGGTGCTGTAAACCCCTTCCTGGACTTAAAAACACCGTTGCCACCCTGAGTAAAAGGGGCGTTTCCTTTCACCGGGATCACTGCCGTGAATACATGGCAAGCCGAAGTTATTCCGCTGATAAAATTCTGGATGTGTATTGGGATTTGACCTCGGTGTGGAAGGATACCTTGAAATTTAAACTTTTTTTCAAGGGAAAAACCGTGGGGCAATGTCTTAAACTTCTTGCCGACGTTCCCCATGGGGTCACACTACATCAGATTGAACAGACCGGCAACCAGGGGAAAGGCGTCATAATGCTGGTAAGCCTCACCAATTTCAATTCCTCAAAGATGTTTTTTGAGAGGTTTGAAGAATCAGATATTCACCCTGCCATAGAAGTATATGGCAGGGACAGCGTTAATTTTTGATGAGAGGTGTTTGCATGGAACATGAAATCTCTTTATTGGTGGAGTCACTTCTGGTGGCGGACAGACTGGCCGCTGAAATTATTGTTAAGGAATTAACACAAAAGATTTCACCCATTCGCATTATTGAAAATGTCATTGTTCCGGCCCTGGAGTACATCGGTAAGGGCTGGGAAGACGGTTCAGTGGCCCTTTCCCAGGTGTACATGGGGGGACGAATTTGTGAAAAAATGGTGGATGGGCTTTTGCCGCCGGGGGCTCCTGATCGAAAGGATCAGCCCTGCATGGCCCTTTGTGTTTTAAAGGATCACCACTTGTTGGGCAAGCAGATCGTCTATTCCCTTCTCCGGGCCGCTGGATTTGAACTTACTGATTACGGTAATATTTCAGTGGAAGAGGTGGTTGAGCGGGTAAAGAAAGACGACATAAAGGTGCTTTTAATTTCAGTATTAATGCTTCCCTCGGCATTGAAAATAAAAGAAGTTCGCAGGGGTCTTGATGACATGGGCCTTGATGTGAAGATCGTCGTGGGGGGAGCTCCCTTTAAATTTGATTCCAAATTAAGTTCCGCAGTGGGGGCAGATGCCATGTGTACCACCGCATCGGGTGTGGTGCCGGTCATTAAACAGATTATGGAGGTGTCCCATGGGTAATAGACATATGACCTCCCTTGAGCGGGTATTGACAACATTGGGTCATCAAGAGCCGGATCATGTCCCTTTTTTTTTGCTTCTCACCATGCATGGTGCCAAAGAGCTGGGATTGTCCATAGAATCTTATTTTTCCCGGGGGGAGCATGTGGCACAGGGGCAGCTAAAACTGCTTGAAAAATATGGGCATGACTGTCTCTATAATTTTTACCATGCGCCGTTGGAGGTTCAAGCCTGGGGGGCCGAGGTCATTTACTGTGAAGATGGCCCACCCAATTCCGGTATCCCTTTTATCCAGAATATACAAGACATTCAGACCCTTGAAGCTCCTTCCATTGATACCTGTGCCTGTCTGGAAAAAGTATTGACCTCTGCCCGGCTTCTCAAGGAAAGCGTTCAGGATCAAGTACCCATTATCGGGGTGGTGATGTCCCCCTTTTCCCTGCCAGTGATGCAGCTTGGATTTAACCGGTACATTGAACTTATTTACGAATCTCCCCACTTGTTCCAACGGCTGATGGACATGAATACTCGATTTTGTGTGGACTGGGCCAATGCCCAGTTGGAAGCTGGCAGTACAGCTATCTGTTACTTTGATCCCGTGTCTTCCCCCACCATCATTCCCCGGGAACTTTATTTGAAGACAGGATTTAAGGTGGCCACAAACACCATTGCCCAGATCAAGGGCCCCACAGCCACCCACATGGCATCGGGGAGGGGACTATCTATTGTTGATGATCTTGCCAAAACAGGTACCGCCATAATGGGGTGCAGTTCCCTGGAGGATCTCAGCCAGGTAAAAGTGGCGTGCAGGGGAAAATTAACGGTTATGGGGAATCTCAATGGCATTGAAATGTGTGACTGGACACCGGAACAGGCCGAATATGAGGTGAAAAAAGCCATTGCCGCCGCCGGGCCGGGGGGCGGTTTTTTACTGTCTGATAACCATGGTGAAATTCCCTATCAGGTACCGGATGAGGTGCTTCTATCCATATCCCGTGCCGTTGGACGCTGGGGCAACTATCCTTTGGACTGGGTAAGTACATAAGCAAGCTTAATCAGGTGGCTTCCATATTTCATTTTACCCATGGGTGTCATATGGTGAATGAAGGCTGTCAGCGATTTATTATGATTATTTTTTGTCGGGTACTTACCACCCGCTTAATACAAGAAGACTTGATCATTGGATAAAAGCATGGAAAAGAAAAGTACCGATAAACAGATATCAGAATATGCCATGGCCCTGGATCTTTTGGGTAAAATGACCAATTGTACCAGTGAAAAAGAGGCCATTGATCGTATTCTTGAGCTGTTTATCATGCTTTTTTCCCCTGGAAGACTTGCTTTTTTGTGCTTTGGCCAGGGGGATCGTAAAAATAGCGTGTCTCTTCCCCTTCACACAGAAGCCCATAATGAAGTGGAGGCACGGTTGCTGGCCTGTACGACGCTCCATTCCTGGACAAGATCAAACACCGGATTTATATTTAAAATTCAATATAATGATGAACCCATGGGAATCATGGAGGTGGATGCCCTGTCCTTTGTTCAATATCGGACAAGCTATCTTAATCTGGCTCTTTCCGTTGGGGATGTGTGTGGTCTTGTCATTGAAAATGCCAGGAGATATGAAAAAATCACGGAGCAGAAAAATCATCTGACCCTCACATTGGAAAAACTTAGGAAAACCCAGGCCCAGCTGGTGGAATCAGAAAAAATGGCAGCCCTGGGAACCCTTGTGGCGGGTGTGGCCCATGAAATAAATACACCCGTGGGTGTGTGTGTCACTGCAGTTTCCTCCATGGTGAACAGAAACAACACACTTGGAAAATTGTTTGATACAAAAAGAATGAAACGCTCGGATCTTGAAGAATTCATCAACTTCACAGGTGATACAGGGGGGCTTGTTTTAAAAAATCTCAAACGGGCGGGGGATCTGATCAACGGTTTTAAGCAGGTCTCCGTGGATCAGATGACAGAGCAATTGAGACGCTTTAGTCTGGAGCCTTATTTCAGGGATGTTATCAGAAGTCTGGAACCTAAATTTGGAAGAAAAAATGTGCAGATTTGCCTTGCCTTTCAGGAGATCATTGAGGTAAAAAGTTATCCTGGACTTTATTCACAGATTTTGACAAATTTATTGGTTAATTCTTTTATCCATGGGTATAAAGGAAAAAACAGCGGAAAAATCATGATTTTTGCAGCAAAACAAAAAAGAAATTTGGTTATTCAATACACAGATGATGGTAACGGCATGACAAGGGAAAGCAGAACACGGATTTTTGACCCTTTTTTTACAACCAACAAAGAAGATGGCACAGGATTGGGAATGCACATCGTTTATAATATTGTCACTCAGAAACTCAATGGAAGTATTACCTGCGAAAGCAGTTCGGGTAATGGGGTGAATTTTCAAATTATTCTTCCCCATGAAGGAGGCTTTTAAATGGGTACTCAGATGAACGATGCCGATGAATTTGATAATCTTTTTGTGGAAGAATTCAATGATGAAGACGGCCGGGATATTCCCCAGGAGATAGAAGGCCAATGGAAAATCCTTGTGGTGGACGATGATGAGGATATCCATGCGGTGACACGACTGGCCTTACAGGGGTTCTCATTCCAGGGTAAAAAACTCATTCTTCTGGAGGCCCGTTCGGATAAAGAGGCCAGAGAAATTTTGATTGATCATTCTGATATCGCCCTTATGCTGGTTGATGTGGTGATGGAAAGTGACACGGCAGGTTTGAATCTGGTGAAATATGTTCGGAATGAACTTAAAAATGAATCCATTCGTATTGTTCTTAGAACCGGTCAGCCAGGGGTTGCACCGGAACAAGAGGTGATCCGGCAATACGAGATAGATGATTATAAAAGTAAAAC
>CAYSSE010000395.1:0-3947 GCA_964433355.1 uncultured Desulfocicer sp. | reverse complement strand
TATGGATGATCAAGAAGTGATCAAAAATCAGGAACTATACACATCCAGTAGGTTTGGGAAGGCCAGCCATTTTGCATGCGCCCTTTCCAGGTCCTGAGGGGAACAGCTCATAGATGTGTTTCAGTTTGTATTTGGTCAGCTTGGAAAGAACCCGTACCATGGGAGCAATCCCATTTTTCTCATAGTAGTCCTGGAGAACGTTAACCACTTTCCAATGTTCGTCGTTGAGCTCATCAATACCTTCCTGTTGTCTTACATATTCCACCCAGTCATTGGTGAAACCTTTATAATCAAGCAGGAACCCGTCTTCATCCACTTCAAAATTTGTACCATTCATCTCTATTGTTGCCATCTAAAATACCTCCTGTAAAAAAAATAATTTGTTTTCTATAAGTAAGCTTGCCGTCTTATCTTTAGAATTTACATTTGGCAACAATATCCCAGTCGGTTTCTCTTGTCAATATATAGATGCGGGCATTTGTTAAAAAAAATAAATTTATATGAATGAGATAACTCCCCCTGCTTTTTTTGTTTGGACAGGGGGGCAGTATTAATACTCCCTGGGGGTTTTATTGAGTGCTTCCAGGGTGAAGACAGGTCCATCTTTACACACCAGTTCCTTACCGATATTGCATCGGCCGCACATGCCGATACCACATTTCATGCGGTTCTCCAGAGACATGATGATCTGATTTTCACCATACCCCAATGACTGAAGGGCGGGCTGGGTGAATTTAATCATGATGGGAGGACCGCACACAATGGCAAAGGTATCTTCATCTGCCTTTGGGGCTTTTTGTTCCACAATGGTGGGGACAAACCCTACATTATAAGCCCAGTCCGGGTCATCACACCCATCAACGGTGATGTGCATGTTAATGTCATCTCGTTTCTCCCACTCAAACAGCTCGTCTCGATACAGGAGCATACCAGGAGATCGGGCTCCGTAAACCACATCAATGCTGCCAAAGTTGGCTCGGTTGGCCGGATCCAGCATGTAGACAATGGAGGCTCGTAATGTGGTAAAGGCAAACCCGCCGCCGATGATCACTACATTCTTTCCTTTCAGGGTGTCCCAGGGGTACCAGTTGCCCATGGGCCCCCGGATGCCCATGATGTCCCCCACAGCCATGTTGTGCAGGGCTTTGGTCACCACACCGGTGCGGAACACGGTAAATTTTACAAAGCCTTTTTCCGTGGGAGAAGAGGCAATCCCAATGGGAATTTCCCCCTTGCCGGGGATGGAGAGCATGGCAAATTGGCCGGCCTTATGGTCAAAGGCTACTTCATCATCGGGATTTAAAAAGGTAAAGGTAAAGGTCTTTAACGATCTGTCCTCGGTTGCAACCTCAATATCATCAATGCGAACCGGGTAGGGCATATAGGGATTATTCATTTTGTCTCCTCTATTTTTGCGGCTCGTAGGCGTTCATGAGATTGCACACTTCCCGGATATCAATGTTCACCGGGCAGGATTTGACGCATCTGCCACATCCCACACACATGGTTCCCTGGTCGTACTTGTCCAGGAAATATTTTAATTTGTGCATGAATCGCTGTCTCACCCGCTGGGTTTTCTCCCCCCGGGGGTTATGGCCGGAGCCGTGGAGGGTAAAGAGCGGGGACATGCAGGAATCCCAATTTCGGAATCTTATGGTGTCATTGCCCTTGGTTTCATCCTGGATGTCAAAACACCAGCAGGTGGGGCACACAAAGGTGCAGGTACCGCAGTTGATACACGAAAAAGCCACATCATCCCAAAAAGGGGCCTGGTGGAGATCCAGCAGGGATTTTTCCTTGAGATTGTCGGTGTCCACTTTTGTGGTGATGGCCTGTTCTGCTGTCTTTTTTAACGCTTCTATTTTCTGGACATCATCGGGCGTTGCCTCCTGGTCAAATCCGGCACATGCCATAAATGCCTGACCTTTTTCGGTAATCACTTTGGCCAGATATGCAGAATCCGTGTCCACCAAAAGTACATCCAGCCCCTTTTCATCAAAAGGGCCAGATCCCATGGAGGTGCTGAAATCAAACTGGGACGGAGTGTTCACGGCAAGACCCACAAAGGTGGTGGCGTCATGGGCGTCACACCAATAGGGATCCCGATATTCCTTGGTGTCAAAGTTGAGCTTCACCAGGTCAATGGCCCGGGCATCAAAGGGACGGATGCCTATGACGGCCCGGGGAGAGTAATCTGTGTCTGCCCGTTTCATGAGATGATGCGCCGGTTTTGAGGCATCCAGGGTGGCACTCAACAGTTTTTCCGTTTGGGGAAATACCGCTGACTTCGGGGACAACACCGTGTCCACAACGTTCATGTCCGGCTGTTGAGTCCCTTGAAGAGGGGCAAAACAATAATTTTCTTTTATTTTCACAGGACCAAAGAGCTGGTAGCTCTTCCGGGCAGCATCCACGCCCTGGGTCCATTGGTTTTTATCTATTTTAATAACTTTCATGGGGGTCCCCTATGTGTTTATTTTATAAAATCGTTGGGGTCATCAGGGGCAAATGTGTCCAGGGGTGGACGTTTGCTTATGTCCAGCCCGGCTTCCCATCCGAACAGCTCTTTGGAATCTTTGATCAATTTCCGTGTGAAGGCCCGGACATGGATGTCCATGGGGCAGGCAGCCTCACAGGCACCGCAGTCGGTGCAGCGTCCGGCACAGTGAAAGGCCCGGAGAAAATGAAAGGTCTTGATGTCTGTTTCGTTTTGGCCTTTGCCCACCCACTGGGGATCAGACTCATCCACAAAACAGGTGGGGCAATAGCATAGCGGGCAGGCATTGCGGCAGGCATAGCAGCGAATGCATCCATCTAACAGGTCATCAAAATAATTCCATTTGGTATCTGTGTCCATGGCCTCAATGGCATTGACATCTTTAAAGGGATCATCCAATACCGGCTCTGTTACAACCTCACCCACCAGATCATCATAAATAACCGGATTTCTGTGGGTGCAAAGGGAGCAATTGTCCCTGAGATGATCTTCCCGCTCAATCTTAATTTCCGCCTGGCTTGAGGCGATGGTCAGGGTACTTCCAGACTCTGAATAGGAAACGATCTTATCATCCAGAAGAGCCTGGAGTTCTTTTGGGTTCACCATACCCTTGCAGGGAACCCCAATGATGTGGAGCTGATCCCGGTTGATTTTATTTTCCACGATGTGATTCACAATATTTCTGCTGTCACATCCCTTGGCAATGATGCCGATTTTTTCCTGGCGGTTGGTGAGATAATTGGCCAGGTTCAGGGTGCAGTGGCTGTCCCATGTCAGTTGTTTTGCCTGCTCCGGCGTTCTTGCCATAAAGGGCACGGTGGCCATGGGCACAGACCCCTTACGGTATCCAATGACCACGTCCACCTTTCCTGATTTCAGGAGGTCAACGGCAAGTGTTCTGATCTGTTCTGTATAGCTTTCCATGTAATTCTCCCTAATCAGACCCTTTCACAAATTTTGTGTTGGGGCCCAGTGCTTCAACAGACTGGGCCACTTCCCTGGCCACAGTGGCAAATTTCGTGGCCTCGGCAGAGGAGATCCATGAAAATTGAACCCGATCTTTTTCCATACCCATGTGTTCCAGCAGACTTGCCATCATGGCAAATTTTCGACGTGCATAGTAATTACCTTCCAGGTAATGGCATTCGCCGGGATGTCAGCCAGATACCCATACGCCGTCAGCCCCTTCCCTGAAGGCGGACAGAATAAATTTGGGACTCATACGCCCCGTGCAGGGAATACGAATAATTCTTATGTTTTCAGGGTATTGCATGCGGCTTACCCCGGCAAGATCCGCTGCACCGTAACTGCACCAGTTACACAGGAAGCTTACTACCTTTGTTTTTGTTGTTTCTGACATGTTTATTTGTTCTCCTTTACCCGGCGTTTTGGTCAGGGGGTATTCTTAAATTATTTCTGTTTGTACCTGTCAGTTTTTTTTTATATGAAA
>CAYSSE010000394.1:0-3972 GCA_964433355.1 uncultured Desulfocicer sp. | reverse complement strand
CAGAAACATCACCATGAGAAAGGCGGTTCCCAGATGGGTGGCCACAAGATAAGTCCATCCGGCGGCCAATACCCCGGGACGATGGGATTCAAAGATCACCAGGAAAAAAGAAGAGAGGGACATGATTTCCCATGCCACCAGAAAGAGTATCCCGTTCCATGCACTGATGGCCAGCATCATGCTGGCAAACAGCAGCAAAAACATGGACCAGGAAACGCCCAGGTGTTTTTCATTGATATAGGGCTTGAGATAATCTCTGCCATAAAGGGCGGACAGTCCGCAGACCAGGGCAATGACCATGGCAAAGTAGCCGGACAGGGGATCCAGTTTTAGATGAAGCCCGCCCAGTTGGTAGTTCCAGGGCAGCATGACGTCAAAGCCCCCGGTGCAGATGGCATCAACGCCTGCAGCCAGTGCCAGAACTGCACCGGTGACGACAAACAGGGGCCTGCGATATTGGCCAGGTGCCCCCTGCCGGTGAAGGGCAAAAGAAGCGATCCTGTCAACAAAACAACCATGGCAGCGGTAAAAAAAAGCATTGTCTGTTCCGGCCTTTTTTGAATATGATTAAATTCTATTCAAACATCCACACGCGGGCGAATATACGCCTGGAACCAATGGTCGTCAAGGCAATTGTGGGCTTAATTACACAATGTTTGCCGGAAATATTTGCCGGAATTTAATAAACCTGGTTTCTGCCATTTCGCTTGGCTCTGTACAGATTCTGATCCGCCATTTCCAGCAGCACTTCCGGGGTATATTCCATGTCTTCGGCTTCAATATCTTCAACGGTCGGGGAGGGGGATATGGGATCGTGGGAGGGGAACTCCAGGGTGGCCATGCCGATGCTCACAGAGACATGGGGAAATACCGTGGAATCAATGTGGGGGATTTTTTCTTTGAGTACGGCCTTTCTGGCCAGTTCTCCCACCTGGTGGGCGGCCTGGCGGTTTGTTTCCGGAAGGATCAGGACAAATTCCTCCCCGCCATACCGGGCCACCACATCGGCGGGGCGTTTCACACTGCTCACAAGGGCCGATGCAATGCTATACAATGCCCGATCGCCCATGGCATGGCCATAGTGATCGTTGTATTTTTTAAAAAAATCCACGTCCACCATGCCAAGGGACAGGGGGGTGCCGTTTCGTCTGGCCCGGGCAAATTCATTTTTCAGCGCCTCATCAAAGCGGCGGCGATTGGGGATTTCTGTCAAGGCATCCAGGTATGCCAGTTTGTCCAGCAATTTATGCTGATGAACAAAACGGATGTAATTGTGAATACGCATTTTAACGATGGGGGGGGAAAAGGGTTTGGCAATGTAATCCAGAGCTCCCAATTTCAGACCGGTGGTCTCGTCTTCCACCGAGTCCAGGGCCGTGATGAAAATTACCGGAATATCTTTGGTTGTATCCTCTTTTTTGAGTTGTTGAATGACCTCATACCCTCCCATTTCAGGCATCATAACATCCAGCAAAATCAGATCCGGCTGCGGTTCCTGAAAGGCAAACTTAAGGGCTTGTTTTCCGTTTCTGGCCAAAATCAGGGCATATTCTTCCTTCAAAAGATCCGCCAGCACCTTGAGGTTCATTTTCTCATCGTCCACAATTAAAATTCGTGCTTTTTTTTTATTTACATGCAACGTCGACACCTTCCACCTTTTTTAGGGTCATGTTGTGTTCTTTGTCATTGTGAAAATTAAAACCACTCCTTCATTTTATCTGCGGCCTGTTCAAATTCAATGTCATCCATGAGATCCATGATGGAACTGAGCTCCTTTTCATGGCCACATTCTTTGAGAATTTTCTCCACATCCGGTAGAAGATCCGTGGCCATGAATTCTCCTTTGAGAAGAAGTGCGTGGAAATTCTTGAGAATTTTTTGCTTTTCTTCATCCAAGGCTGTGATGCATTTATGCAGACTCAAGGGCCTGTTCTCCCCCTCTTGCAGGGGGGCACAAGGGGGTTGGACTGTTTTAACAGGCAGTTGATCCAGGGCGGTCAACAGGGTTTCCATCTCATTAATAAACCCATGAACCAGGGAAACATCCACGGAACTGGGGGGGGCGGTGGGTTCCGGTTGTGGTGGGTCTTTCATTTCCATGGCCTTCAGGTGGTCTTCCAGGGCTGCGGCACGCTTGAAAAGTTCTTCCGCCGCCATATATCCGGATATCCCTTTAATGGTGTGGGCGCATTCTCTGATTTTTTTAAAGTCTTTTTGTTGGCGTAAATTTTGCAGATATTCAGGGTGATTCCCATAGTCTTTTTTAAAATCCTGGAGAATGGTGAGCAACAGTTCCGGTTTATGGCTCAGGTGTTCCAGGGCTTTGGCGTGATTGATTCCCTTTAAGGGGGGGAGTTTAAAACCAGTGCGTGTTTCCCGGGACATGGCAGGGGTTTCTTTTTGGGTTTCTTCTGTTATCCCGGGGGCCCGGTTTTCCACAGGGGAGGCATTTGTATCTTCTTTTGTGGTTTTTCCCTCCGGTTTTTTCGGGATGAATTGCTGGAGAACCTGGTACAGTTTCTCTGGATTCACCGGTTTGTTCAGGTGGCCGTTCATACCGGCTTTAAGGCTTTTTTCCTGATCTCCTGCCATGGCATGGGCCGTCATGGCAATGATGGGAAGGTGGTGTAGTTTCTTTTCATAGCGGATAATTCGGGTGGTTGCCAGGCCGTCCAGCACCGGCATCTGGATGTCCATGAGGATGAGATCATAGGCTGTTTTATCTATCATCTCAAGGCAGATCCGGCCATTATCTGCAATATCCACCACCATACCGACGTCCTCAAGAAATGCCAGGGCCACCTCCTGGTTAATGGCATTGTCTTCCACCAGGAGAATACGGGCTCCCCGGATATGTTCCATGGCGGCCGCCGGGGAGGGGGCTGAGCCTGTTCCCGATTCCGCTGGGGAGGGGGCAAGCCCCATGGTTTCCTGGAGCGTGTTATACATCTCCGATGGATACACCGGTTTCATTAAAAAGGCCTTGATACCTGTTTTTTCGGCGGCCATACGTGCCTCTTCCCTGCCATTGGCTGTCACCATGAGCATGGCAGGGATTTGGGCTAAATGTTCATTGGCTTTAATGCGCCGGGCGGTTTCAATGCCGTCCATTCCGGGCATGATCCAGTCTAAGAGTACCACGGTATAAGGTTTTTCTACTTTAAGGGCGTTATCCAGACGGTCCAGGGCACTTTTTCCATCCGGAGCACTGTCTACTTCCATGCCAAAGGAGTCCAGCATGGAGGCCAGTAATTCCCGGGCTGCCCTGTTATCATCCACCACCAGGGCGCGGTGACCCTGTAACAGGTTTCTGTCGGGGACAGCGGCAGGTGTCAAGGGTGTTGAATAGCCAAGCTTTACGGTGAAAATAAAGGTGGAGCCCTCATCGGGTTTGCTTTCCACCCAGATGCTTCCCCCCATCATCCGTGTTAGCTGACTGCATATGGAAAGACCCAGTCCAGTGCCCCCATATTTCCGGGTGATGGAGTCATCCGCCTGGCTGAAGGCTTCAAACAGAGAGGCAATTTGTGCAGAATGCAGCCCCACACCACTGTCTTTGACGGAAAATTTTAATGTGGCCTGCCCATTTTCGGCATGGGGAAGTTCTGCCTTGCTGTTTTCGCTCTTTATTACAGGGTTCGTTTCAGGTGATCCCCCCGGCATGTGGGGGGAGGCATTTCTATTGGTTTCATGATCCCCATCAAGGGTGACGGAGATAAAAATTTCTCCTTTTTCCGTGAATTTAATGGCATTGCTGGCCAGGTTCATCAAAATCTGGCCCAGGCGCAAGGGGTCTCCCCTGAGGTGGGAGGGAATGTTTTTGTCCACCTGAAACAAAAATTCCAACCCTTTGTCTTCGGCCATGAATCCAATGGTATTCACCACATTGTTTAGAACATCTTCCAGTCGAAAATCTATGGATTCCAGGGTGAGTTTGCCCGCATCAATTTTGGAAAAATCAAGGATGTCGTT
>CAYSSE010000393.1:0-3974 GCA_964433355.1 uncultured Desulfocicer sp. | reverse complement strand
CTGGCTGAATTTTCTGTCTTATCCCCAGCAGTATTCTCCCCATGATTTATATGAACATGAAGTGTCCAAGTACCCTCAGCAGAGCCCCCCCCCCGATGGGTAATAGGAACCGGCCAATTGGGCCGTCTACGGTTCCGGGCCGGGCCCATTACCCGTCGGGGGGGGGGCGGCATAGTACCATTTTCAATATTCGTTGTGTCCAGCAGGACATGCCCGTTATTGGAAACAAAAGAAGATTCCCCCGTTGAAGAGTTCCCATGTAAGGATGAATTATCAGTGACAGTGGAGCCACTCAACTCTGTGTTAGCAGGGTCGGTACTGGAATCTGCCTTTTTCTCATCGGCGGCAATACCAATATAATAACTCCGGGGGCTGCCGCTTCCCACCCGAACACCGGTACCTTGCTTTACCAGGCCGTAATAGGATGCTCCAAGAGCCACGGACAAATCCGGTTCAGCATTCTCCAATACTCCAGGAAGGGTTTCATCGGTCATGGCAAACCAGGATCGGATGGCGGAACGGATTCTGTTCTGGAGAAGGGAGGGCTTAAGAGATCCGCCATTAAAGAGAATAAGATCAGGTATGGGAGGCTTTCCCAGGGCTGAAAAAACATCCTGCCTGTGTTTTTCAAGGAACCACCCGATGTGACGGGTTATGGCTGGTTCTTGTTCATAGGGAAGTCCGAACTCTGCCATGGCTTTACCCTTTTTTCTCCGGACATCTGTTTCCGGGGTGACATCGGGAAAAAACCCATTGCACAAAATATTTTCAACGGCATCCCGGGTGAGATCTGCGGCCAGGGTACCTGCAATGAGTGAACTACCCTCCCCTTTCAGGGTGATTCTGACACGATCCTCCCCCTTTTCCAGGATTTGCTCCTTGGCATTGCGGCATTTATGGCAAAGCGTTTTCCATTTGTCAGCGGAAAGGCCGCTGTTCTTTTTAAATTTTGATTCAACATACCGGGCCAGGGCAAGATCAATGTTGTCTCCCCCAAGAATAAGATGATCCCCCACGGCAAGACGCTCAAAACGCGGACTTCCCTGGGAATCCTTCAGGGTTATCAGGGTAAAGTCCGTAGTGCCCCCCCCCACGTCACACACCAAAATCAAATCTTCGGGCTTAACAAAACTCTGCCAGTCATGCTCATGGCGGATGAGCCAGGCATAAAAGGCAGCCAGGGGCTCCTCCAACAAGGTCACACCGTTTCCCAACCCGGCAATACGGGCCGCCTCCAGGGTAAATTCCCGGGCCTCTTCATCAAAAGAAGCTGGCACGGTGATCACGGTGAATTGATTTTCAAGAAAAAGATCCTCGTCCCTGACAAAGTGGTTCCAGGCCTTCTTTATGTGACGCAAAAATTCTGCAGTGGTTTCCACCGGAGAAATCTTTTCCACCCCTTCGGCTCCCCAGGGAAGGATTTTTGCCTGGCGGTCGGCCCTTGCATGGCACAACCAGCTTTTGGCAGATGAAACCAGACGAGAGGGCACCGATGCCCCATGATCCCTGGCAAACACACCGGGAAACTGATCTTTTTCCCGTTTCCAGGGATGTTTTAAAGATTTTCGGGAAATATCATAGTCACCGGGAATGTAAAGAAAGGAGGGCAGCACTGGCACAGGAGTAAATTCCCCGGCACCGGTGAGTTGGGGAATTTTAAACATTTTTATGGAACGTTTTTTCTCCTTTGGGGAAAGGGTAGAAAGATCCACATAGGAAACCGCTGAATTTGTGGTACCAAGATCAATACCCACAACATATCTTTTATCCTGAAAATCCAAAATTACTGTTCCTTATTTCAATACCTTCACCAATTTTATTTTAGCTTGAGCATTAATCTATATATTGTAATTTTATCGCCACAACAACACAACATATGGTATTTTAACTACCAAGTTTCAAATCGGTTTTGAATTTGGTGAAGGCATTGTATTTCGATTAATCTTTCGGACGCACGTTGAGTTCAAGACGCCATTTTTTATCATCATCCCGGGAACAGGCCCAGAACTCAAGGGTTCCGATCTCGGTGACTTTCACCTCAAAGGTCACCGGAATCATCATGTCCTCCCCCCCTTCCAGGTGGGTCTCAATGGTGGACATTTCCCGGATGTCCATCTCTTCCCAATTATCAATAACCATCCCCACCCTATCCTCCTTACGGGTGGATGAAGCCATGATATCAAAGGTCACTGTCTCCCCCAGCACCAGGTTGAACAATCGATCCCGGGATTCAGCCTGGGACCCCTCTTCCATACCAAAGGGGGCAATGCAAAGGGCCCTTGTGGGCATAGGTATCCCTGGAACCGCAGGCATGGATGCTTCAATGGCCATGTAATATGATTGACCAAGACCCGCACGGATACGAACCCCATCCCCCTGGGATGCCTGGCCATAATAAGCGGCCCCCCGGGCCACGGACAGATCAAAATCAATGGCCTCCACTTCCCGGATGGTTCCCTGATCGACATCTTCCTTCCACTGGGCCAGCACCTCCAGCACCCGCTGACGCATGAGGTTGGATTTCATGACGCCACCGTTGAAGATCACCACTGTGGGTAATTTTATATTGCCGGACTCATCTTTATATGAGGAAACAAACCGAGCCAGATGACGGGTGATGCCAGGATCTGCTTCATAGGAAAGGCCAAATTCCTTCATTCCCATGGCCCTGGCTGCCGCTGGTTGATCTGTCAAGGCGCACCTGGGAAAAAACCCATCCAGCACCACTTGCTCCACATCTTTTAAATTCAGACTGGCGTTAATGGTACCCTTAATTAATCCAGATCCCCTGCCCAGAATAGTAACCACATGGCTTTCCCCCCCCTGATCGGAAAACAAATGCTCCTTGGCATTACGGCAGGAGTGAACCAGCCCCCGCATCTGCCAGGCGTCCAATTTCTTTTTCTTTTCCTTTAATTGGTGGGCAAGATAATAGGAAAGGGCAAGGTCTATATTATCCCCCCCCACAAGCAGATGATCCCCCACAGCCACCCGTTCCAAATCAAGGGCACCCTCGTCATTTTCCTGAACCTCAATAAGACTGAAGTCACTGGTACCCCCCCCCACATCACAAACCAGTACCAAATCATCCTTTTGAACACTGTCACGCCAGGATTCTCCGGACTGATCCAGCCAGGAATAAAATGCAGCCTGGGGCTCTTCAATGAGAATAATGTCATTGAACCCGGCCTGGGTTGCCGCTTTAACGGTGAGTTCCCGGGCAACGGCATCAAAGGATGCCGGTACGGTGAGGTAAATATGTTGATTTTCCAGCACAAGGTCTGGTTCATCTGATGCCATTTCATGATTCCAGGCATCCCTGATATGGGATAAAATCTTGCTGGAGGCATCCACCGGGGACATTTTGGCCCCAGGGCCGGTGGCCTCCCAGGGAAGTATGGCCCCTTCTCTATCCACGGCCGCATTGCATAACCAGGATTTGGCAGAAGAGATCAATTTCCCGGGCACTTCTGCCCCTCTGTTTCTGGCAAATTCCCCCATAGCCGCAATTTCACCCTGGCACCATGGCAGGGCAAATAGCGGGGATTCTATTTCACTGGCGTCTTTAAGATAAAGAAAGGAGGGCAGTGCATCCCGGGTGTCCAGCACGCCTGCCTCGGTGAGCTGGAGAACTTTAAATACATTGATCCGGGATGTTTCATCTTTTTCAGCATCAGTCCAGGCCACCACGGTGTTGGTGGTACCAAGGTCAATACCGACTATATAGCGGGCTTTTTCCACAAAATACTCCCTACTTACTTAAAATTCTGGGGGATTGGTTCTCATCTCTGATCATCGTGCCATGGTAACAAAAAAACAAAGCTATTTTTTAATTTTTAGAAAACCGGTAAAAAAACCCTGAATCTTTAGCTCAGGGGGGTCTTGGCAGATTGATTAGGGACTTCTCCATAATAAAACTATAAAACTACCCGCTTTCAAATTTAATGCTCAGTATTTACAGCATATTTTAAGTG
>CAYSSE010000392.1:0-3977 GCA_964433355.1 uncultured Desulfocicer sp. | reverse complement strand
GCGTCTACGACCCAATATTCGTTGTGTCCGGCAGGGCATGGGTGTTTATATGAAAGAGTAGGCGCGTCTAACATTCTTTCATGCTTCGTTGTGGGTAGGCTGGGCCAGAATACGGTCTGCCCGTGGCAGTTATAATCAAATCCCAAAAGGATCTAACAACAAAGTTGCGACCACATGAACTTAAATAAGGATTTTAAAAAATGCAAAATATTCTGTTTTATCTCCTAACTATCTTGATATGGGGCTCGACCTGGCTTGGCATTAAATTTCAACTGGGCACGGTGGAGCCTCTGGTGTCGGTGGTATATCGATTTTCACTGGCTGCTGTCATCCTCCTTGCATGGTGCCGTATCACTCGGTTGAATATGCAGTTTTCACTCAAAAACCATGGATTTATGGCCCTGCAGGGTGCCCTTTTATTCGGATTTAATTACTGGCTCTTTTACGTGGCAGAGCTACATCTCACCAGCGGGCTGGCTGCGGTTATTTTCTCCACCATTCTGGTCATGAATATGCTCAATGGCTTTTTGTTTTTGAAAACCCCCTTTGATATCAAAGTTATTGCCGGTGGTGCGCTGGGGCTTGTGGGGATTGTCATGGTGTTTCGACCCGAAGTGGCGGAATTTCATCTGGGAGACGGCGGGGTAACCGGAGTGCTGCTGGCCTTTGCTGCAACCTATATGGCCTCCCTTGGCAATATCATCTCTGCCCGGAATCAAAAACAGGGCGTTCCTGTCATTCAAACCAATGCCTATGGCATGACCTATGGCGCAGTTTTTATGTTTCTGGTGGTTCTATTCACGGGAAAAAGCCTGAACTTTGTTGTTTCTTTTGCCTATATCGGATCACTGATCTACCTGGCCGTATTTGGCTCCATTGTGGCCTTTGGCTGTTATCTCTCCCTCATCGGACGTATTGGTGCCGACCGGGCCGCCTATGCCACCTTGATTTTCCCCATTGTGGCCCTGGTGATTTCCACCATCTGGGAAAATTATCACTGGACTCTGGAATCTGTTACAGGGGTTATTTTGATCTTGAGTGGTAATCTTTTCATGCTCAAGAAAAAATCTGTGGGGGTGGTGAAACTGAGTTCCACAGAGCAAACAGGCTGATTAGTTCATGGTCAATATCTGGAAGGGGACATTTGCAAATCAGGCATAGACATCAATTAAAGAACCAATTTTTGAAAATTCAATGGCTGACAATCGGCTGCCGGGTGTGTAGACACGTGATGGAGAAGAATCCGCCGTCTCATTAAAATAACCGCTTGAATCATAATTAAAAAGTCGGTGTCCCGAGGTTAATGGGGATATCTTCGGTTGAGCCTGCAGAAAATTCCTTTCAGCTACTGGAACAACAGCCTTCGAGGGTGCGTAAGGAATCAAACTGTATTGAGCAACCACATCCATGGCACATCCAACCTGAAAGATAATGTTTAACTATATAATCAAATTGACGAAAATTTAGCCAATCTTTTTGCAGAATTGAAGGATACAGCATAAAACCTCTCAGGTCAAAAAAAATAAGAGGCGCTGCTCAAACTGACACCCACCGGACCAGCTGATTGGCATGGCCATGATCTGCTTTTTCAAGGGTTGCAATCTGACGCATGGATTTTTCCATGGTGGTGATATGTTCAAACAGCAGGGTAATTCGCAGGGGATCGTCGTAGATCCCACAAGGAATTTCGCAATGGGCCCGGCTGATCTGTGCCGAAAAAAGAATAATGGCAAGGGTCAATAGTGTCGGAACGATAGTTTTTTTCATGATACCTCCTTTGGTGGAATCTGCATTAAACACCAAATAATACAGATTCCGGATTAGAAATATAACTTTACGCTGTGACTGCGCTATTTCTGATCAAGCTATTTCATCTGCGATCCTAACACTACAGCGACACTTTGCTTATTTCACTATAAATCGAGTGTCGAAAGGTTCAGAACTTCTCCTTCCTTTTCCCCCAGTTCATGGAAAACCGTCTTTGCAATACTGGAAAACAACAATGCATGGTGGGGAGCGTTAAATTCAAAGTTACAATTTCTGTGTGGCATCCTTTTCTCCCATCTTTAAATATACAATATACGTTCTATGCTCCGGTATTGTGAATTCTTGGGCTTGATCACAACATCGTCCACTTGAGGGAGGCCAGGCCTGATCCCGTTACCGCACCGACTGTCAAGAGTGGCCGTTGTTGTTATCAAGCCCTATCATTTGATATGCCTTATAGTTGAAAACAATGAGGCTGACAGCATCCCATGGGCAATGCGTTGACCAAAAAAAGTCTGCCCGGCAAAGGAGTCGTCAGCGTGCAGCGGATTTAAATCGCCCGTTATGGCAATAAAATGATCCAGGTCCGTCTGGGTTATTGTTTTTTTCAGAGAGGCTTTCTGGCCAATGGCAAGATCCTCAAAGGATGTCAGTTGATATTTCATGTTATTACCTTTTTGGGGGTTGATCATAACGTGGGTCACTTTGAACCGATTTTTTTTGGTCTAAAAATAAAAGCAGTAATTACAGCTAATTGACAATAGCACATATTCAGTTCCCGTATAATGACCCATCTTATGACCAACCCCGAATCTTTTTTAGGATGTTAAGATATCATCAAGCTCCTCAGATGATCTCATCAAAAGCGTCAATAACGTAGCTTTGAGGCTCTCGCAGCATTGCAGATTGGCTGAGGTCGTTATCAAACCATAATCTTTGAAAACTGCATAACAGAGCCAGCTTGACATATAATTACAACATATTTACAATGTAAATATGAAAAAAATGATTTTTGAATGGGATGACACCAAAAACAAAACGAATCGGCTTAAACATGGAATCCGTTTTGAAGAAGCTGAAACCGTGTTTTTTGATGAACAAGCCATCGAATTTGATGATCCGGATCATTCCATTGATGAAGAAAGATTTTTGCTTTTAGGCTTCAGCCAGACGCTTAAAATTTTGGTTGTATGCCATTGTTATCGAGATGAGGAGTCAATCATTCGTATCATTTCAGCGAGAAAAGCAACTAAAAAAGAGCAAAAAGTCTATTTGAGGAGGACACGATGAGAAAAGAATATGATTTTGACAACATGAAAGGGCGTAAAAATCCTTATGTTAAAAATTTAAAAAAACAGGTCACCATTCGGATGGGGGTTGATATTATAGATTATTTTAAAAGTCTGGCAGAGGAAACAGGTGTTCCTTATCAAAATTTAATTAATCTTTATTTACGTGATTGTGTTCAGTCAAAACGTAAAATCACTTTGAACTGGACACCGTGAAATAATATTATTTTGAGGGTTGATAGTTCTCGCACAAACTCCTCACAACTCAAGGCATGGCAATGGAAGGCATGGTTTTTAATCGATCCAGAAGAGAGCCTCTCATGGAACCCGACCCCAGGCTGAGAGGGGTTACCCTGACCCCGTTGACCACCCGGATCTGATGGGCGTTCTTGCCAGCATCCCCATACCCCCATAAAGAATGAATCACATGGGGGTGCCCATCCTCCTCCCCCAGATAAAGCATGATGTGCCCGTTGAGATGCAACAGCGTTGACCCCACTTCAGCCTTATCATGAATAATTTCAAGTTTTTCAAGGGAATCGGTCTGTTCATCAAAGATTCCAATGCTCACCCCCACCTTTGCCTGGGCCGATGAATTTCTGGGCAGTCGAAGCCCCACCGTGGCAAAAACTGAATTTATAAATCGTGAGCAATCCTGTTCACCGTGCATGCCGCCCCAGCCATAGGGTGCGTTCAAGCACTCAAACGCCTGGGTAATAATGTTTCTGGGGGTATAGGGCAAAAATCCGTTTGACACCTTTTTGGCACGCATATACCCCTTGTGGATCTGGAGTGTGCCATGGGCGTTCCTACCGGGAATATTCACCTGAACCACATCATCGGCAAAGCCTGCCATGCCAAGCCGGGTTCCCATGCGGGCATGATCCTGGTATTGGGTCAACCGGGAATCAAGATAAATGT
>CAYSSE010000391.1:0-4025 GCA_964433355.1 uncultured Desulfocicer sp. | reverse complement strand
TGACAACCCGTTTGTGAAGAGAATTCTTAAAACCGGAATCAGGGTGGCTTGATCTGTGTGCGCTATCCAACCCAGCACCGCGTTTTACCCCCCAACGTAGATAAAGCAGGCTTCGTCATTCACAAACGTGTAAAGCTGAAAATGAAGCATCCAAAAATTTCAATGGTGCTTTTAAAATTTGTTTTTTTAGCGAAAAACAAGGGTAAGCATTTTGAAATAGAGGATTGTTGTGTATAAATGAGCCTGTTGATTAAGTCGTTTTTTGCAAAATGAGCATACAACATCTTGATATTGGATGATTTGATATCCAGCATGTTGTATCTATGATCCAGAGATTTGTACTAAATCAACAGGGTCATAAATAAAGGGCTTTATCACAACGCAGGCCTGACACCAACCACGAGACACTGAGAACCCCCATACTTTACCTACCCCCCCAAAAAAACACCAATAAGCCAAGCTTGACCCCAGCTTTTGCCCCAGGTGTACCCTAAACTGCTGTTTTTGCGCCTAAAAAATGAGGTTTAAGAGATAAAACTGGACTTTTCAAAAGCAAATGTTATTATAATAACAAAAGTTTAGCGGGGTCAGACCAGAATATCAGCAGCCCGAATATTCAGATGAACTTTAGGCGCTGGTTCAGCTGAGCAGGTGATATATATACTTTAAAATATTTGACATTTTTTACTAATTGTGTGTAGATATAGGGTCAAAAATAGGTCAATCTCTATCGCTATAACATAGATGGCTGTAAAACCAGCCACAACGAAAAACGAAAGTCCTTTAATTTTAGAATGTTGCTGAGACTTTCATATAAAATGCATTGAGGTAGTTCAAGCTTGCCGAAAGCCTTCTTTCTAAAGGTTGTTTAGACTTAGCTGGCTATCTGCCCAGCTAATCCAGTGTCGAAAAACTCAAAGAACTTAGGAAAACGCTGATTAATGATGTCATCACTGGTAAAATTTGTGTATTTCAACAGGAGGAGACCAATGCATAATACTGTTAAGGCAGAAATACCCTATCAACTATGGCAACAGGCTCAGACGCTGGTGCAACAAGGTTGGGCACGAAACTTACAGGAAGTTATCAATGAATCTCTGCACCGTTATTTGGCATCACACCAGGATATATTAACGGAAGCCTTTATTCAGGATGATGTTGAATGGGGATTGCATGGAGACGATTGAACCAGTCTTGATTGTTGCTGATGCTGGGCCATTAATACATCTGGATGAACTTTCGGCACTGGATGTTTTAAGAGATTACAGTTCTGTTTTAGTTCCTGATGCCGTCTGGAAGGAAGTACATCATCATCGCCCACAGGCATTGAAACAGACGAATGTAAAACTTCTTAGACAAACAGCTCCTCCATCTTCAGCCAAAATAAAAGCCATAACTTCTCTTTATACCTTGCATCATGGTGAACGGGAAGCCCTCACACTATGCCTGAGTCATTCCATCAACACGTTAATCACAGATGACACAGCAGCGCGGTTGGCCGCTAAAACCTTGAATATCAAAGCTCATGGCACATTAGGCTTATTAATCCGTATAAATTTGCCCCTGATCTGGGGTCAGAAGGCCCAGAATCAGGTCTGCAATGGAGCTTTTCCCCGCACCGGACTGCCCGGCAATGGCTGTCATGGCATTGGCGGGGATCACCATGTCAATGCCATTTAGGATCCAACCTGTTCGAGTTTTGTCATAGCGAAAACAGACAGCATCAAACCGCAGTTCTTTTTCAAGTCCCACAGATTCAAAATCCTGTGAGCTGGTATCAATGTCAGGGTCAGAGGCAGGGCCTGGGGTAGGGTCAGGGCCTGGGGCAGGGTCAGGAAAATTCGTTTCCCTGCCAACTTCAAACTGTGCTTCCATAAATTTTTGTACACACTCCCGGTCAACCGATGACGTTCCACAACCAGTTTTAAAAAATAGTTCCAGTCAATGTCAGAAGAGGAGAGTAACCCAATCATTTTTCTTTTTTGACTTTCATTTGTAATGTGAAGAGAGGCAAGCAACAATCTCAGCTCCACAGGCAACACCTTTAATGCATACAGCTTATCAAAGTGGTTAGTCAATTATAATGGCTCCTTATGTTTTTTAGATTAAATACGGCCCGACCGGAAACACATGTAAGGTGGTCTATATACCGCATTGGATTTCTGATGGCAAAT
Source organism: uncultured Desulfocicer sp. (assembly GCA_964433355.1). Taxonomy (GTDB): domain Bacteria; phylum Desulfobacterota; class Desulfobacteria; order Desulfobacterales; family Desulfobacteraceae; genus Desulfocicer. The sequence goes on along the minus strand of CAYSSE010000391.1, from coordinate 1,851 downwards.
CTCCAGCACCCGACCCTCTCCTTGTTTTTGGGTTGAATCTATGTTAACAGCTTTCTTTCACTTGATTATCAAATTTTTTTTGGCTGATTGCTGGGAGAACGGGGTTAATATAAAAATTGGCCCATGGCGTTCCAGTAAAGCAGATCCCCAGGGTGCTGGATAAGGCCAGTCCCACTTATTCAAGGAGTTGTTCATGAGTCTATGTCCATGTTGTTCGGAAAAAGAGTTCAGCCAGTGCTGCGAGCCGATTATCAAAGGAGATCAATTAGCAGAAACCCCCGAAGCCCTGATGAGATCCAGGTATACCGCCTATGTCAATGGTGAAATTGATTACTTAAGGGAGAGTACCCACCCCGATGACCGGGGAGATTTTGACAGCCAGTCCACCCGGGACTGGTCGGAAAAATCCCAATGGCAAAAGCTTGAAATTGTCACCACAACGGATGGTGGATCCGATGACACCGAAGGATTTGTGGAGTTCATTGCTTTTTTTGCCAGAGAGGGCGTTGACCAGAAGCACCACGAACTGGCATCCTTTAAAAAGAGTGAAAATCAATGGTATTTTTCCGACGGAAACCCCGTGAAACCACCCACCGTTAAAAGAACAAGCCCCAAGGTGGGCCGCAATGATCCCTGCCCCTGCGGAAGTGGTAAAAAATATAAAAAATGTTGTGCCTGAACCACCCAACGTTTTGGGTTACTGAATCTGAGAAAGATCATGGTTGCCATGGATCAGTGCTGTCACATCCATGGCAACGAGATTTTCCAGATAATAGAGGTGCAAAAGGTTAAACCGGGCTTCGGCATAAAGCAGGTTAAAGTCCCCCATGCGGGTGAGGGTCATGGTGCCGGCACCATATATGGACCTGGCATCCTGATAGTTTTCATGGGAGAGTTCAATGCGTTTATCCAGACGATCCACCTCGGTATTGAGCTTGTTCAAGGTGCCGGAAAGCGTTCGGGTCACCTGGTTCAGGGAGGCCCGGTCAGAGCTGCGGGTATATCCTTGGAGATTCACCTCTTTAAAGGCTTTTCCCACTTGCCAGTTTTCTGCCAGGGCCGGTGTTGAAATGGCCAGAACCATTCCCAACAGGCAAATCCCTATGGTCTGTTGAATATTCATTATGTATCCATGCTCTATTAATCACCGTACATATCTGTTATTAATTTCCGTAATTGAGCTGCTTCCAAATCGGATAATTTATCAATTCTATTTTTCAAGCGCTGTTTACTTATGGTGCGTATCTGATCAACTGCTATTTCAGCTTTTTTATTCCCACATATAATCTGTAGTCGACTTCTCCATTTAGTGTGCAGTTTGGAAGTTAAAGGACAAATAACAATTGTCTCCAAATACAAATTCATTTCTTCTTGGCTGATTACAACAACAGGACGCACTTTTTTGATTTCACTTCCAATTGAAGGGTTCAAATCAGCAAAATAAATTTCATATCTTTTAATATTCAAACTCTTCACTATCCAATCCATCCATAATGGTTAAGTCAAAATCATCCCAATTCTCTTTTTCATCTGCCATAGCTTTATATGTTTCTTCCCAGGAAAGCTGTTTATCTTCTTTTTTCTTAAGAAGTAATCCCTTTTCTGTTTCTTCAAGCAATAATTCTTTATTGAAGTTATATTTTTGTATAAGAAATTTAGGTATACGAATACCTTTTGAATTGCCAATCTGAACTAACTTTATATCTCTTGTACGTATTAAATTTTCCATTGCTTCTTCCCTCATTTTTTGCTTGAGCGCAACTAATTTTAAAAATCTACTTGCCTTTCTTGAATTAAATAGTTTTTATAAGAAAATAAAATTTCCGGGCACCCTCAGCAGAGCCCCCCCCC
>CAYSSE010000390.1:0-4026 GCA_964433355.1 uncultured Desulfocicer sp. | reverse complement strand
TTTATTTCTAATGCTTTGATTTTTTTTACCTTGCCTGGAAATTTAAACAGGATACTTGAGTTCGTTTGCAGAAGTGCGACAGGTTCTTTTGGATAATGGTATTACGCTGGATGTAAAGGTGATCCGAAAATTGACCTATCGTTATGCGGAACGTGCCCGGGTGGTACAGCAGGCAGGTCTAATTCCGCTGAATGACGAGGACAAACTCAAGGGTCGTCGAGTCGTCATAAGCACTGACGGTGGCCGAGTACGATTACGGGAAAAGAAACGAGGCCCCAGGACAGCAAAAGGAAGAACCAGATATCATGGAGCTTGGCGAGAGCCAAAGCTTTTAATAATCTACGTCGTTGATGAGAATGGAAAACAGGAAAAAAGCTTCAAACCCATTATTGATGGGGGATTCAATGGCCCTGATGGCTTGTTTCAATTGTTAAATGGGTATCTGGAATCCCTTTGCATTGAACAGGCAGATAAAGTTTTGTTTGTTGCCGATGGAGCCCATTGGATCTGGAATCGAATCCCCGGACTGATCAACTCATTGGGCTTGAACCCAGATCATGTTTATGAACTTCTTGACTTCTACCATGCGGTAGAGCATTTGGGTAAGGTTGCAGGGTTACGGAAAAGCTGGTCAGCCAAAAAACGTAAATCCTGGATCTCCAAACAACGATCTCTTCTATTAAAAGGAGAAGCGTCTGCTGTAGTGCAGGCAGTGCAGACGCTTTGTCGAGGACGGAATAGTAAAGCAATCAGGACTGAACGGGATTATTTTGTCCGAAATCAGCATCGGCTTAAGTTCCCAACTGTGAAGGCATTGAATTTACCCATAGGCAGTGGTGCTATTGAAAGCACGATTCGAAGGGTGGTCAATTTACGACTTAAAGGCCCTTGCATTTTTTGGTACGAGGAGAATGCGGAAAAAATGATCATGCTACGATCATACTATAAATCAGGGCGTTGGAATTGCCTGAAAGAAATGGCAAATTCACCTATTTCATTGATAGCAGCATGATCGAAAAAATGGAAATGCGCTCTATCCTTAATCTAAAAATTGAACCGCACTGAACCTAAAAAGCACAAGTGACTTTAAAATACTATAAAAACAACATGTTATATTATTTAAAAAACATGCCATTCCCGTTTTCCCGGGTAGTTACACCAAGCAAAATTGATGATCTTACTCAATTTATGTCTGAAATTTTTGCTTGGTTGGGGCATAATGGGGTTTTTTTTGCAAAAATTTGGCAATGAGTTGGTAGTCAACTATTTGATTTATCATTTAAAAAGATGATTTTGGAAAGCATCTGTTATTGACCGGGAAAATGGGAATGCGCCCTGTCAATGCGGCCATGGTTGGTGGCGTCTTCCACCCGGACATCAAGGCCCAATGCGGCAAAATAGCAATACACGATGGAAGCGTAATAGCCCTCATAACTGGCCAGCTTATTTTTACGGTACCAATCATGGGGAATGGAAGAAAAAAAAGCTTGCATGGTTTTCTTGAGGGCAGGAAAGTCATTATTAGAGAGTGAATCCAGCACATGGGACTGATTGCGGGTTTTGGCCAGATGATCCTGAACCAGTCCGTTCAAAATGGCATTGGTCAACCCGGCTCGCACCTCCAGATTGGGATAACTTAATTGATAGCGCCGGAACGCGCCAATCTGCTCAAAGCCCGTGATTGTGAGATAACCGGTCTGAAACAGCAATGCTTCCACCGTGATATTGTCCACGTCAAAGCTGCCCACAATCTCTTCGCCAGCCACCATATTCTGGATTTCAGGAATATAGTAACGCCCCTTGCGCAGCAGTTTGACCAAAAATGCCGGAGTTCCCGTCTCAAACCAAAAATTTTGGAATACCTTACTATCCAGATAAAGCAGAATATCAAAGGGGTTGTAAACCTGACGTCCCATCCAACTGTAGCCGTTGTACCAGCTCTTAACCTCGACCAGATCCGTATTGTCGTCTATCCAGCCAGAAAAAACGCTTTCCAGTTCATCCTGGGTATAACCGCAAATGTCTGAAAAGCGCTTGTCTATGGTGATGTCCTTGAGATTATTCAACCCGCTGAATAGCGAAACTTTGCTGAATTTGGAGACCCCGGTTATGAACACAAACTCAATGTAAGGATCAGCATCCTTAATAACGGAATAGAAATTCTTGAGTTCATCGCGTAGGGCAATGGCCATTTCCGTGTTTTCAATGCTATCCAGGATCGGCTTGTCGTACTCATCCACCAGCACCACCACCCGGCGACCGGTTTTCTCATGCAGGGTCTGAATCAGCTCGGCAAATCGCCCCTTGCGGCTTGCCTTGTGATATTCAATGCCAAAGGCCCGGCTGTGGTCGTACAAAATTTCATCACAGGTTTCCTGAAGTTCTTCCACACTTCTGGCCACCCCGGCCCCGAAACTGATATGCACCACGGGATTGCTCTGGCTCCAGTCCCAGTTATCATACAGAAAAAGGCCCTGGAAAAGTTCCCGGCGACCTTCAAAAGCAGCCCTCAATGTACTCAGAAAAAGGCTTTTGCCAAACCGACGGGGACGGGACAGAAAATAGTAAGTGCCCTCATTGAACAACTGCTGCACAAAATGCGTCTTGTCCACATAACAATAGTTGTCCTGGGCAATTTTTTCAAAGGTTTGAATGCCAATGGGGAGTTTTTTGTTTTTTTGCACAGGAAACCTCCGAGGGAGTTATGATGACGGCCACTTCTCCATTATTATCATGAACTTCTGTTGGGGTCTGACTGTTGGGGTCTGACCCCGATAAGTATTTGTTATTAAAGTTTAATTGCTTTAAAAAAGCGCTTTTTTATCTCTTAAACCCCACTTTTCGGGGTCAAAAACAGCATTTTAAGGCTCACCAGTTTTCATCAATTTTTGTCAGATTCCACCTCAAAACGCACCACATTGCGTTTTTTGCTGGAAAACTCCACCCCAATCAGGTGGATTCTTGCACCTTGGGTGCGGTACTTGTCGGCATAGCCTTTGTCTTTGATCTGCTGCAAAGCGCGGCCCTCTGCAAGAAGTTCCACAACTTTAAATTCGAAAATGTAGATATCTGTGCCCAATTTCACGGTCATGTCAATGCGGCCATGGTTGGTGGCATCTTCCACGCACACATCCAAGCCCAGGGCAGCAAAATAACAATAGACAATGGAGGCGTAATAGCCCTCGTAATTGGCCAGTTGATTCCTGCGATACCAGTCATGGGGGATGGAGGAAAAAAACGCCTGTAGGATCTGCTTAATGGCATCAAAATTGTTGGCAATCAGGGCTTCATATAAATTGAATTTGTTATTTTCCTGAGCAACGGTGCTATTGGTGAGAAAGGAAAGAATATAGTCGGTCAGGCTCTGCCGCACCTCCTGGTTGGGATAGCCAAGTAGAAACCAGCGCATGCCCCCCATCTGTTGGGTTTCCCTTATGGTCAAATAACCTGTCTGGAACAAAAGGGTTTCGATCTCCAGGCGATCCACATCAAAACTGCCCAGAATCTTTTCGCTGGCCCTTAAATCATGCAATGCCGGAATAAAATATTTTTTCTCCTGCAACAGGCGGATCAGAAAGGTCGGGGTAGCGGTCTCAAACCAGTAATTCCGGAATTCACCATCATCCAAATAAAGCAGAATATCAAAGGGATTGTAAACCTCCCGGCCCAGCCAGCTGTAGCCGTTGTACCAGCGCTTAACCTCGGCCAGATCCATATTATCGCCTATCCAGCCGGAGAACACGCTCTCCAGCTCATCCTGAGTATAACCGCAAATGTCTGAAAAACGTTTGTCTATGGTGATGTCCTTGAGATTATTCAATCCGCTGAAGAGAGAGACTTTACTGAATTTTGAGACACCCGTGATGAACACAAATTCAATGAAAGGGTCGGCATCCTTGATAACGGAATAGAAATTCTTGAGTTCATCGCGAAGGGTAATGGCCATTTCCATGTTTTCAATGTTGTCCAGAATCGGCTTGTCGTACTCATCCACCAGCACCACCACCCGGCGACCGGTTTTCTCAT
>CAYSSE010000389.1:1277-4030 GCA_964433355.1 uncultured Desulfocicer sp. | reverse complement strand
GACACCGCATTGATCACCGGGGTGCTGCCGTCCCGCACCTGGAGATAAAGATTGATGGGCAGTGTAGGCTGGGAACCCACCAGAAAAAGGGTGGTGTTGAAATTTTCAAAAGACATGAGAAACGCCACGGCCCCTGCCCCCCCAATGGCCGGACGCAAAAACTTCAAGGTGATAAACCAAATCACCTCCAGCCGGTTGGCCCCAAGGTTTAAGGCCGCTTCTTCCAGGGTCCGGTCAAATTTTTTCAGCCGGGCCGATACCACCAGAACAACAAAGGTGGTGATAAAAGAAAACTGCCCTAACACCACCAGCCAGAACCCCGGTCGGAACAGGCCCACATCCAGATTAAAGTTTGATTCAAAAAACATCCCCAGCGTATTGGAAAAAAGAAGAATGGAGATACCAAGGATCACCCCGGGAATCACCAGGGGCAGCAGCATGAGAAAATACAGGAGCTGCTTGAATCTGAAATCCTCCTGTTCAAACAAAAAAGCCCCAAGGGTACCCACGGCAGTTGCCAGAATAGAGACAAAAAAAGCGGTCTGGGCACTGACCATAATGCTGTCAAGGTTCCTGATGTCATGGAAAATACCCACCCGGGAGGGGGTGTCGGCAAAGAACCAGTCCAGGGAAAACCCGTTCCAGGGCAAGGCTGGAAACTGGGAGTCGTTAAATGCCAGAATAGATGTCACGGCAAGGGGGGCAAAAAGAAAAACAAAGTACAGCACCACATAAAGGGTAAAGGAAAAGGAATAGGTCTTTGAATTGGGAAGGGTTCGTATCATTTCACCACCTTGCCAAGGGTCTGGCCCGAAAGTTTTAATCCCACCCAGATGATCAGGGAGGAAAGGAGCAGAAGCAGAAATCCAAAGGCACTTCCCTGGTTCCAGTTAAAACTTGCAATAAACTGATTATAGATCTGTTCGGTGAACCACAAAGAGTTCTTTCCCCCCATGAGATTGGGGGTGAGATAATTGCCAAGGGTCAGCATGAACACCACAATGGACCCAGAAACAATACCGGGCATGGCATGGGGGATGATGATTCGCAAAAGCACGATCCACATGTTGGCCCCCAGATCAAAGGCTGCCTCAATAAGGGTCTTGTCAAGACTCTCCAAAACAGAGATCAGGGGTACCACCATGAAAAGCATGGAGGTATAAACAAGCCCCAGGATCATGGTGGCATCGGTGTACAGCATCTCCACGGGTTTATCTAAGATCCCTAACTGCACCAGAAAATGATTGAGTACCCCGCTTTCTCTTAATAAAATCATCCAGCCATAAACCCTTACAAGCTCACTGACCCAGAAGGGTAAAAGCAATAACAGCATGAGAAATCCAGAAAGTTTTGGAGACACCACATGGGTGATATAAAAGGCTATCGGCAGGGCAATGACAAAGGTCAGCACCGTCACCAGGATGGAATAAAGTGCGGTTCGGGCAAAGGTGGCCCAATAAATGGGCTCGGTGAAAAACGTCAAATAATTCCCAAGGCTCCACACCATGTCTCCGGCATCGTCCTCCATCCGAAAAGACATGATCAGAAGATCAATGTGGGGCAGTACAATGAGCAAAAAGAGCCAGAGCAAAATGGGGGTCATGAAAAAAAACAGATACCATCGGCTTTGATTTTTCATGCCTGTGCCTCGTTTTTGGCAAAACAGATCCCCGAGGCTTCGTGCCATCCGATTTCAAGTTTATCCAAAGGTCGTACATGGTCAAACTGTCGGTTCTGGGGAAGCCCGATGATGAGTTCTTTTTCTGAATTTATGGGGGTGGCCAAAAGGCGGCTGTTGGCCCCGTCAAAGAGGATGGCCTTGACAATGATCTCAAAGCGGTTCAACTGATCCATGGACGGATCTGGCTGGATCACCATGGCTTCGGGTCTTAAAAAAAGATCCACCTTGGCATCCACAGAAAAGGAGGGATCATTGGTATTGATAGTATTAATAGTAAAGGTGTTGCCATCGGGGGTCACCAGGCTGGCCCGGGTGTCTGAGATCTGAGTGACTCTGCCAGACCAGGCATTGTTATCCCCCACAAACTGTGCGGTAAAGGGGGTGGCCGGATGGTTGTAGAGATTCTGGGGGGTATCCACCTGCTCAAACCGGCCCTTGTTCATCACAGCCACATAATCGGACATCACAAGGGCTTCGGATTGATCATGGGTAATATAAACAAAGGTGGTCCCCACCTTGGCCTGGAGTTTTTTAAGCTCCACCTTCATCTGATCCCGGAGCTTTAAATCCAGGGCACCCAGGGGTTCGTCCAAAAGTAGTACCGTGGGTTCCAGCACCAGACATCTTGCAATGGCCACCCGTTGCTTTTGTCCCCCGGACAGTTGGTCTATTTTTTTATCTTGGAATCCCGGAAGATCCACCCGATCCAGGATGGTGTCAATTTTTTTGTGGATATCGGCCTTGCCATGCCCCTGTCTTTGCAGACCAAAGGCAATATTTTGGGCTACATTCATCATGGGGAAAAGGGCAAGGTGCTGGAAAATAAGGTTCACCGGCCTTTTATTGGGGGTGATGCCCTGCATGTTATTCCCCCGGATGGCAATAATGCCCTGGGTAGGTTCCGTAAATCCGGCAATCATGCGCAATAGCGTTGTTTTGCCGCAACCAGATGGTCCCAGTATGGAGAAAAAACGTCCCTGTTCAACCTTAAAGGAGACGGAATCCACGGCGGTGAAGTCTTTAAACTTTTTTGTAATATTTTGTACTGAAAGGTCTATGTGCATAGCGATTT
>CAYSSE010000389.1:0-1177 GCA_964433355.1 uncultured Desulfocicer sp. | reverse complement strand
AGGGGGTTTTCACAAAAGACTATAAAGCACATTTGAGGTCATATGAAGGATGCCCATTTGAATTTCAGAAACGGTAAATCAATAAAATTTGATGCGCTTAATTGGAAGCCTTCACCTTATCAAGTATCATCCCCTCAATGGATTCGAGCTTAGCCGGTACCGGGGGGTACCAGTTGATGTTGTCAATATCCTTCTGGGGGAAGCACCGCTCAAAATTATCCCGCACAGCGGCATCGGTGAGCTTGATGGCCCCATCTGATGCGGTGGCACATTTTTCAATATTAGTGAAGATGGCCGCATTTTCAGGTTTTAACATGAAGTTGATCCATTTGTAAGCGGCATCCACATTTTTCGCCTTGGCAGGAATAGCAAAGGTATCAATCCACCCCAGGGCACCACTGGCAGGGGCCACAAAATCAATGTCCGGATTTTCCTGGTGAAGTTTCCATCCGCCGTTATCCCATGCCATGGCAACATACACCTCTTCGGATCTCATGGACTGGAGCAGGGCATCCCCGTTTGCCCAGTAGTTTTTCACAAGGGGCTTGGCTTCCACCAGTTTGTCCTGCACCTGGTTCATCAATGCCTCATATGCGGCAACGTCCTCATATTTTGCAAAGGGATCATCTCCAATGGAAAAGGCTGTGGCAATCAAGGTGGGCCGTTTTAAACGGTAACTGATCCTGCCAGCGTATTGTTTGTCAAAAAGGGCATTGTAATCCGTGGCCTGGGGAGCATATTTTTTATTGACAATCATGCCAGAGGTTCCCCAACAAAATGGAACTGCATGGCTTTTGCCATCCACCAGGGTATTTTTTTTCACGGCATTAAGCATGGAGGGAATAATCTGGGCGCTGTTTATTTTTGTATAATCCAGGGGCTGATAGATCTTGTACTTTGCCTGCACAGACGAAATTCTGTCCTGGCTGGGTTGGGCAAGGTCAAATCCTGCCCCCCGTGTGGCCCGTAGTTTGGCAATCATCTCTTCATTGTTGGTAAAGGTGGCCTTGACTGTGATACCTGTTTCTTTTTCAAACTGCTCCACCAGAACCTTGGGTGCATACCCTTTCCAGGTAAGCAGCTCAAGGGTTTCAGCTGACACTTGAGTCAACCCTGTCATCAGAAACATGAAAATCAGCGTAACAGTAAAAAATGTTTTTTTCATCTTTTTCTCCTT
>CAYSSE010000388.1:0-4031 GCA_964433355.1 uncultured Desulfocicer sp. | reverse complement strand
TAGATTAAAATTCAAATACTTACTAAAATCCAACCGTCCTTTGCGGTCATAGATCTACACATATCATAAAAATCAAAATGCTTTTATTTCTGCAAGCGGCTCATATAGTATAATAGATTGATCGTTGCGTATTGTCAAAAGAAGGTTTAAGTATTATTTGATACTCCAAAGAGACACGCCTATGCGGAAACGCCAGAAAGAAGCTATTTTAAAATGCCCTCTGAACCTCAAAGGTCATATATGACCGAAGGTTGAATATGACCTTATTATGTGATTTTTCACATCTTCAAAACAGGGTTTTAAAAATTAGTTTATCTAAATATATCAACATGATAATAAAAACAGGCCGTGAATTTAAAGCCTGGCACACAAATTGAATAGTAAACAGATGAATGAACAACGAAATCACCCGGGAACACCTCTCCGTGATTTAAAAAAAATCATAATATGAAAAGGAAAAATTATGAAATCAAAAAATTTATTCAATTGTTTTATCCTTGTATTTTTTCTATTTGCCTTTGTTGCGGGTTGTGCCGGAACATATCATCACGAAAGTACGGGAGAATTTGTTGATGATTCCGTTATAACCAGCAAGGTGAAGGCACAAATATTTGATGACCCAAATCTCAAGGTGCTCCAGATCAATGTTGAAACTTTCAAAGGGAAAGTGCAGTTAAGCGGTTTTGTGAATTCTGTCGCGGCCTCTACCAGAGCTGTGGAAGTGGCCAGGTCAGTTAAGGGAGTCAAATCTGTTACAAACAGCATTATTATCAAGAATTAGCTCAAATAAAAAAATAACAGGAGAAAAATTATGAAATTTTTTAATACCATGATGGCATTACCGCTCATTACCGCTTTATTTCTATTCGGATGTGTTGCCCGGCAACCGGTCCAGCCCATTCCTGATTTTACCCCAACCCAGTTTGATTCAAACGGATATGATTCTTCTGTGGAGAATTTCCTGATTATACTGGATGCATCCAGCTCCATGGATGATACGTATAACGGAAATAAAAAATTCACAGTTGCCCGTGAAATTGTAAAGCGCTTAGGTCAGACCCTGCCGGAACTGGGGCAAAATGCTGGTCTCAGGTCTTTTGGACACAATCAGCAGGTGTCTGATAGATCGACGGTACTTTTTTACGGCATGGAAACATATACCCAAAAGAGTTTGAGTGAAAAATCAGGTTTGATTACAGCCGCTGGTGGTACCAGTCCTATGCATAAAGCCCTAAATAAAGCCGGGCTGGACCTTAATGATTTCTCAGGTAAAACAGCCATTATTATTATCAGCGACGGCCAGTCGGCGTTGAGTTTAGAGTCTCCCATAACCTTGAAGGCAGCCCAGGCACTGAAAGATCAAAAGGGCGCAAACATTTGTTTTTATCCCATCTTTGTTGGGGATGATAAAGAAGGGATGGTCCTGATGGATGCTATTGCCCGGATCGGTAAATGTGGCTTTGTCACCAAGGCGGATAAATTATTGACAGGTAGTGGTATGGGGAAGTTTGTGAAAGATGTTTTCTTGACCAAAAAGATCATGGTTAAAGCACCGGTTATCACGCCCAAAGTTGTTGCCCCTCCAATAGTTGAAAAAGTCTGGGTGGTGGATGAAGCTTATTTTGATTTTGACAAAATCATCATCAAACCGGCAGGCGTTGCTTACCTTGACAAGGTCGTCAATGTTCTGGAATCTCGTCCCGATGTTTTTGTTAGAATCCAGGGGCATACGGACAGCATTGGTACCAAAACGTATAATGAAGCTTTATCTCTGAGACGGGCTGGGGCAGTAAAAACCTATCTTGTTGATAGGGGAATTGATAAAAATCGTTTGTCCTGCGAGGGATTCGGATTCTCAAAACCGGTGGAATCCAACAAAACAAACAAGGGCAGGACATTGAATCGACGTGTTGAAATTTATCCGATCATAAAATAGACAACGCTTTTTAAAAGCCAACAGTGAACAAGTCTCCCCTGGGTAGATATCATGACCCGGGGGAAACTTTTTGGCTAAAGACTCAGGGGGTTTCTTACCGATTTTTTATAAAACACCGGATCAGTTTTTTCCGGAGGCGGATGACTGTAATTCCATTTGGATGCTGGAAGCACGTGATCCCGTGATCTCCAACACTTCAGCCGTCGCACCATTAAGTTCAATTCGATCCCCAACAGTTGGAACCCGGCCTGTTTTTTCCGTTAAAAGGCCTGAAAGGGTTTCAGCTTCAAGGCTTTCAAGGGTAAGTTTCAGTTCCCGGTTAACCGTCGAAATCAATGTGCCCCCGGGGACAGTGAAATTACCGGGGCCCTCTGGTTTAATCTCCAACGGATGTGTGTCAAATTCATCCTCAACCGGGCCGACAATCTGCTCTAATACGTCTTCCAGTGTTGTACAGCCAATGACCGTACCATATTCGTCCACAACAAGGGCCATGTGCTGATGTGTCTCCTGGAACTGCCGCAGAAGGCGGCTGATCCGCATTGTTTCCGGCACAAATTGGGCTGGCCGGGCCATTGAACGCAAGGCGTCTTCCATATCTGGTGATACACCGATCAGGTCTTTGATGTGAACCACACCCAGCACATTGTCCAGCGACCCATCGCATAAAGGATAGCGTGAGTGTTTGTTTTCTTTTACCAGTGAGCTATATTCGGTAAAAGACCAGTTGACATCCAAAAAAACAATATCATTACGGGGTTGCATAATACGGCGGCAGATTGTGTCGTCAAATTTAAAAACTGCGTTTATAAGCCGATGCTCTGACCGGCTCAGTTGGCCGTGTTTATGTGATAGACGCAGGAGACCTTTAATTTCATCTTGACTGTGGACCGCATCGTGTTCAGATACACTGTCGACCCCAATTATTTTCAGTAAAAAAGAGGTGGTCTTATTCAAAGCGATCATAAACGGATAGGAAACAAAATAAACCACTTTCATGGGCAGAGCAACCCACAGCAACACCTTTTCTGGACGCCGCAGGGCATATATTTTGGGAGCCTGTTCACCAAAAACAAGATGAGCAGCGGTAATGGTTGAGAACGCTATCGTAAAGGCAATGCCATGTATCCAGATCTCGGAAGTACACCCTATTATCTGAAGCAACGGCCGCAGCAGGTGTGCGATGGCTGGTTCTCCAATCCAACCAAGACCCAGTGATGCCATGGTAATGCCAAGCTGGCAGGTTGACAGCGAGGCGTCCATCCGCTGTGTGAGCCAACGCGCGGTTGCAGCAAAGGGTAGGTTTTTTTCCACCTGCTCATCTATTCTGCCTGGTCTGACTTTCACCAGCGCAAATTCTGCAGCAACAAAAAAACCATTTATACATACCAGAATAACTGCAAACATAATATTAATAAGGTCAGCTGTCCAGGTCGACATAGGTATTCCTTCTGGTTAGAATTAAAGCAATCATAATCATTTATCTGTCAGGTAAATTTTCATCAGACTCTTGAAGCCTTAATGAGGCCATACCAAGAAAGGGAAAGATTGTTGTGTCGAGTTTTTTTAGACGGTCCAGGTGGGCAATGTGAATGATGACGTCTCCACGGTGCACAAGTGGTAAGTCCAAGCGGCCGATTACCATTCCAGAGACCGGGGAGTGTGTTACTTGTGTGCCCGGTTTTACCTGGATTCCGGCAATGGTCATTGATGTCTGCATATTATCCTTTTCCGATTGTCTTGGTTTTGCCCGGGGTCGCATTTTCTTCAATAAATTCAATCACCTTACCCGCAATATCCAAGCCCGTGATCGTTTCTATCCCTTTCAGGCCGGGTGAAGAGTTCACTTCCATGACCACAGGGCCGTGATTAGATCGCAGCAGATCCACACCGGCCACCCGGAGTCCCATTATTTTTGCTGCCCTCACTGCCGTGGAACGTTCTTCCGGTGTTATTTTTATTTTTGTTGCCTGTCCGCCGCGATGCAGATTAGACCTGAATTCACCCTCGGGTCCCTGGCGTTTCATGGCGGCAACAACCAACGTGCATGCTATAGAATTATGAAACCAACCCCTTTTCTGCCTGGGCCTGAATT
>CAYSSE010000387.1:0-4073 GCA_964433355.1 uncultured Desulfocicer sp. | reverse complement strand
AAATTCTTGAGTTCATCGCGTAGGGCAATGGCCATTTCCGTGTTTTCAATGCTATCCAGGATCGGCTTGTCGTACTCATCCACCAGCACCACCACCCGGCGACCGGTTTTCTCATGCAGGGTCTGAATCAGCTCGGCAAATCGCCCCTTGCGGCTTGCCTTGTGATATTCAATGCCAAAGGCCCGGCTGTGGTCGTACAAAATTTCATCACAGGTTTCCTGAAGTTCTTCCACACTTCTGGCCACCCCGGCCCCGAAACTGATATGCACCACGGGATTGCTCTGGCTCCAGTCCCAGTTATCATACAGGAAAAGGCCCTGAAAAAGCTCCCGTCGACCCTCAAAGGCAGCTTTAAGTGTACTCAGAAACAGGCTTTTTCCGAACCGTCGGGGACGGGACAGAAAGTAATATTTTCCCTGGCTGGTCAGTTTGTGGATAAAAGGTGTTTTATCCACATAGAGATACCCTTCCTCAATAAGATTGGCAAAGGTCTGAATACCAATGGGGAGTTTTTTGATTTTTTGCACGGGACACCTCCGAGGGGGTTCTCAATATTGGGGTCTGTCTCAATATTGGGGTCTGACCCCGATAAGTATTTGTTATTAAAGTTTAATTGCTTTAAAAAGGCTCTATTTTATCTCTTAAACCCCACTTTTCGGGGTCAAAAACAGCATTTTAAGGCTCACCAGTTTTCATCAACTTTTGTCAGATTCCACCTCAAAGCGCACCACATTGCGTTTCTCGCTGGAAAACTCAACCCCGATCAGGTGGATTGTCGCTCCCCGGCTGCGGTATTTGTCGGCATAGCCTTTGTCTTTGATCTGCTGCAAGGCCTGGCCTTCCGGGAGTAGTTCAACTACCTTGAATTCGAAAATGTAGATATGTGTGCCCAATTTCACCGTCATGTCAATGCGGCCATGGCTTGTGGCGTCTTCCACGCATACATCCAATCCCAGGGCGGCAAAATAACAATAGACAATGGAGGCGTAATAGCCCTCGTAGTTGGCCAGTTGATTTTTGCGATACCAGTCATGGGGGATGGAGGAGAAAAACGCCTGTAGGGTCTGCTTAATGGCATCAAAATTATTGGCAATCAGGGCTTCATATAAATTGAACTTGTTATTTTCCTGGGCAACGGTGCTATCGGTGAGAAAGGAAAGAATATAATCGGTCAGGCTCTGCCGCACTTCTTGATTGGGATAGCCAAGTTGAAACCAACGCATATCTCCCATATGCCGGGTTTCCTTTATCGTCAAATAACCTGTCTGGAACAGAAGGGTTTCGATTTCCAGCCCATCCACATCAAAGCTGCCCAGAATCTTCTCACTGACCCTTAAATCATGCAATGCCGGAATATAATATTTTTTTTCCTGTAGCAGTCGGATCAGAAACGTCTGGGTAGCGGTTTCGAACCAGAAATTCCGGAATTCACCCTGCTTGAGATAAAGCAAAATATCAAAGGGATTGTAAACCTCCTGGCCCAGCCAATTGTACCCATTATACCATGTTTTAATTTTAGTTAGATCCATATCATGGTCTATCCAGTCTGAAAATACGTCCTCCAGCTCGTCTTGGGTATAGCCGCATATTGAGGAACAATCCGGGCTGAGGGTTATGTCTTCCAAATTGTTCAGGCCGCTGAAAAGGGAGACCTTGCTGAATTTTGAGACCCCGGTGATGAACACAAACTCAATGTAGGGGTCCGCATCCTTGATAACGGAATAGAAATTTTTGAGTTCCTCGCGAAGGGCAATGGCCATTTGTGTGTTTTCAATGTTATCCAGGATCGGCTTGTCGTACTCATCCACCAGCACCACCACCCGGCGACCGGTTTTCTCATGCAGGGTCTGAATCAGCTCGGCAAATCGCCCCTTGCGGCTTGCCTTGTGATATTCAATGCCAAAGGCCCGGCTGTGGTCGTACAAAATTTCATCACAGGTTTCCTGAAGTTCTTCCACACTTCTGGCCACCCCGGCCCCGAAACTGATATGCACCACGGGATTGCTCTGGCTCCAGTCCCAGTTATCATACAGAAAAAGGCCCTGAAAAAGTTCCTGTCGACCCTCAAAAGCAGCTTTAAGTGTACTCAGAAACAGGCTTTTCCCAAACCGTCGGGGACGGGACAGAAAGTAATATTTCCCTTGGTCGGTCAGTTTGTGGATAAAAGGCGTTTTATCCACATAGATATACCCTTCCTCAATAAGATTGGCAAAGGTCTGAATACCAATGGGGAGTTTTTTGATTTTTTGCACGGGACACCTCCGAGGGGGTTATGATGATAGCCACTTCTCCATTATTATCATGAAATCTTCCGTACTTCTATTTAAAACTTGACGTCATGGTGGAATACATTATTCTATTACACCATGCTCAACACCCGGACCCACCAGCCATTGTTGAATCATTGGCATTTGTATTATGCAGAGCTAAAGAAGTTCATCGCCTGCTTTGAATCCGACAATGGCCAGCCCCAGGTGACATCCGGGGAGAAACAGACCCCCCAGCCCAATAGCTGCTGTAGCCATCAGCTTGAGCAGTGGATCTATTATCTTGGCAATGATCAAGACCTTGCTGCCCCGCTCAATTCATTTGTGGCGGCCAATAAGGGGATAAAGGAGGTGCATGATATGCTTCATACATTCACAGAAAATGACAGACTTCGGGAAAAATACCGTCTTCATGAAGAGTGGCTCCGGGTACGACGGGGAGAGGAAGCTCAGAGAAAAAAGCTTGAGAAGGCCCTGCTACAGGAGAGACTTGCAAAGAAACAGGAACAAGCAGCCATGTTTATGTGGGTAGCCTAAATTTGAATTTGAAAATGTAGATATGTGTACCCAATTTTACCGTCATATAGGCTTGGTTTATGGGCGTTGTTTCCAAAGCCTCATACATCAACACCAAAAAAATCAACCCCATTCCCCCAGCAGATTTTTTCCAGGGTATCCCGGGAAACATCCGCCCCCCAAAGCACCTTAAGTTCCCGATCCCAGGCATAGGGAATATTGGGAAAATCAGACCCATACATGATTCTGTCCGGGCGGTACTGATTAAGCGGCACCTTTTTTTTCATGGGAAAATAATCCGTGATGGTCATGGCGGTATCCAGCCAGAGGGTATCATATTTTTCTATCAATTTTTTATATGCCACCACCTCATCAAACCCCAGGTGAGGCACACATATCTTAAGCCCTGGAAAATCCTTTAACACAGCCTCCAGCTTGTCAGCACTGCAAAGTTCATAAGGATCACACTTATACGCCGGGCTTTTGGGCTCTCTGCTGACATGCATGACCATGGGCTTTTCATGTTGCTGGCAGCACTCATAAATGCGGTTCATAGCCTCGCTGTTCATATCAAAACACTGCACATGGGCATGGAGTTTCACCCCTTTCAGGCCTGCGTCAAAGGCATCCTTTAATACCCCTTCAGCATCCTCCTCCCCGGGAAAAACCGTGGCAAGACCTGTCACCTTTCTGGGAAACTCCTGGCATTTGGCAGCCATATACTGGTTCAGCAGCCGTGCCATGCCGGGCTTGTGGGCATATTGCAAGGCCACAATGTGGGTGATGCCCCGGGACAGCAAAAATTCAAACAATTCAGAGCTGCTCATTTGATATCGAATGTGCCAGGCATGGGCATCAAACCATTTTTGCACCGCTGAGAAAATTCCCCTGGGGAAAATATGCACATGGGCATCCATCACAGGCAAAAGCCCGGCAGGCACCCCATCTCCCTCCTCATCATTCATCACTGGCAAATTTGCTTCCAACATTCATTTCTCCTGATCCTGGGGTCTGACCCCGATAAGTATTTGTTATTAAAGTTTAATTGCCTTAAAAAAGCTCCGTTTTATCTCTTAAAACTCACTTTTCGGGGTCAAAAACAGCATTCTAAAGCTCTCAGAAATTTTCGGCATTCTTCAAAAGCACTTTACACTTTGTGATAACATTCCCCATTTGTAGGGGCTTTTTCCAAAAAGACCGTAAATTACTTTTGGGGCCATATGAAGGATGTCAAATTTTCATCAAATTTTGTCAGATTCCACCTCAAAGCGCACCACATTACGTTTTTCG
>CAYSSE010000386.1:0-4079 GCA_964433355.1 uncultured Desulfocicer sp. | reverse complement strand
AATGACACCACCTGGTCAATGGTATCCACATTGGCAAAGAGCATGACAAGCCGATCAACGCCCAGTGCAATGCCAGCGGTGTCTGGCAGGGTTTCAAGATCTTTAAGAAAATTAAATGGCATGGGTGTCAATGGTTTTCCTGTAGATTTTCGTAGCACCATCTCCTTTTCAAAGCGCCGTCGCTGTTCTTTGGGATCTGTTAGTTCTGAAAATCCGTTTGCCAGTTCCATGCCAGCGATATAAAGTTCAAATCGTTCTGCAATGCTGGGGTCATGGGGTTTCAACCGGGCCAGTGCCCCCATGGCCGCAGGATAATCAAACAGAAAAACAGGGCAATCCTTCCCCAGCCTGGGCTCAATGTCAAAAGCCATCACTTCATCAAACACACCTGTTTCCATGGCCGTTTCCATGGATGTATCCGCATGGGTTTCAAAGGCCTGGGCCACTGTGATAAATTCCCAGGGAATGTTCAATGCAATGAGTTTATCACCATAGATGAGCTGTTTTTTCCCCCCTGTTTTAAGGGCTATATATTGGATCAGTTCAGCGGTTTGTGCCATGAGTTCTTTATACGTAAACCCTTTGGTGTACCATTCAAGCAAGGTCATTTCCGTGAGATGTCGATCTCCCCGCTCTTCTTTTCTGAAGCATTTACAGATTTGAAAAATTTTAGGGTATCCTGTGGCTGACATGCGTTTCATGCAAATTTCCGGAGAGGATTGAAGATACCAGCCTTCGGATTCAAATCCATCAATGTGGGCTTCGGGAATGGGCGCAGGTATCCTCAAAGGGGTCTCCACTTCAAGATATCCGTTTTCAATGAAAAATGCCCGGATGGCTTGTATGATCCGGGCACGCAGTTTCAGGCATGAAATCTTATGTTTTTGCATTTTTGATTTTCTATGAACTCCCTTACGCCTCTTTGCTCCTTATGCCTCTTTGCTTGGGGACAGACTTTTAAATCTGTCCCCGCCTCACCTCCGAAATATATCCCCGCCTCCGCAGGGGGAATCATTCACTGCTTGGTGACATACATATCCCGGGGTTTGTCCTGGAGAAGTACCTTGTCATATTTATTTTTGGGGGCACGGTCATACATCTCATAGCCCTTTTCTTGACAGTGATGGCAGGCGTATTGGGGAATGTGAATGGCCAGTACTCGTGATCCTGGCATGGCGGTGGATTCAACCTCAAAAGTTCCCCCGCACTCCCGGCAGATTCGCACTTTTTCTTTCTGCCGTTCAAGGATATTGTCGGTGTCATAGTAAATTTCCCGATGGCGTTCCTGGATATCTCCGGGGGTTCCTGCAGATTCACGCATTTTATGGCGATTTTTCCAGTGGGTGTTGATGATGTCCACTGTTTTTTTTATTTTTTCCGTAACCTGGGGGGCCTGTTGCAGTTTTTCAGGATTATAATCAGGTTCCACCACCCGGGAATAATCAAGACCTGCCAGGGCCAGAATAATGCCCAGATTAACGTAGGGCAGGGCACCCTCAATGGCATATCCGCCTTCCAGAACAGCAATGTCCGGCTTTAAAAGACGGGTGAGATCGGCATACCCCTGGGCACAGAACTTCATGTTGGTCAGGGGATCTGTGTAGTGGTTGTCCTGGCCTGCGGAATTAACGATGATATCCGGTTTAAAGGCTTCAATGGCTGGCAAAATAGTATTTTCAAGGACATAAAGATAGCCTTCCGTGGCAGTTCCCGGGGGCAGTGGAATGTTCAGATTGGAGCCCAGGGCATTGGGCCCCCCCAGCTCTCCGGTAAAGCCTGAACCAGGAAACAGGGTTCTGCCATCCTGGTGGATGGATATAAATAAAGTATCGGGATCATGCCAGTAAATGTCATTGGTGCCGTCCCCGTGGTGGCAGTCGGTGTCAATGATGGCCACCCGCTTTACGTCATAGTGCCGTCGAATATATTCCACCATGATGGCTTCCATATTAATATGACAAAATCCCCTGCCACCATGGCTGATGCGCATGGCATGGTGCCCGGGGGGACGTACCAGGGCAAATCCGCGTTTGATCCTTTTTTCCATGACAGCCTGGGCAATGGCCACGGCCCCCCCTGCACTGATGAGGTGGGACTCTGTGGTGATGGTCTCTTCATCGGGAATGCAGAAATGAACCCGTTGGATGTCCTGGTTACTAATCAGATCCGGTTTCAGCTCCAGTATCCCTTCAATGTCAAAGATCCCCTCTTCGGTGACCTGATCCTGGGTGTACAACAGTCTCTCTTCTCGTTCCGGGTGGGTTGGATCAATGGCCCAGTCAAAGGCCGGAAAAAAGACCAGACCGGTTTTGTGTGCTGCCTTGAGCATTATATCCCCTTTTCTATGTCCGGGTTGATGGTGCAGTGATGACAAACGGCATCATAGGCTTTGATCAGTCCGGGTTTAACCTGCATTTTGACTTTGAATATTTTACCCCGGGGCGAAAAATTTCGTACAATATTAAATTTTTGATATTCAATTATTTCCACGGCCATGTCTTCGATGTCAGCCCCGGATTTCAGGGCTTTTTTCAATAAAAGATCATGGGTGATCTCCACGGCATCCTCTTCGGTAAATTTATGGGAAATTTTCCTGGTGAAATCCTCTTCCGGGGCCATGGCTTTACCTTGCTCCGTATCTGCCAGCAGGCTGACTTCACAGGTGGTTCTGGCCAGGGCCGCCCCAATGGCATTGGCAACAGAACTTGCAGGAACCACCTCAGTTGAGATGCCGGACTGGGCTTCAATTTCTTGTGCAAAATAAGGGGCAGGTCCGCCCAGTAATAAAATTTTCTGGGGATCAATGGCGTATCCAGCCAGAAATTCATGGATGGTGTAAACCGGTTTGGTGTTGATGCGATGGATCAGGGCCTGGGCCTGTTCCAAAATCATGGTGCAGGTTTTTTTAAAGATGGCCTGGGCAGCCGCTTCAGGGTCAATGCCTAACGCCTGGGCAATGCTGTCAATCCCTTTTTGGGCCAGCAGGGGATCACCCATGTTCATTTTTTTCAGAAAAATAAGGGCATCGGTGGGCGTGGGAACCGGGCCGCCAAATGCCATGGCCGGTCCGAGCCTTCCAGAACCAATTTTGAGTTTTCCTTTTTCCACCCGAACGTGGCTATCACCGCCAATGCCCCGGGAATGGGTTTTCAAGGAGCGGATGAGAGTTTTATACTTTCCCCGTCGGATACCAAGGGGTTCGAGTAGGGGAACCTTGTCCACCAGAATGGCGATGTCTGTGGTGGTACCACCGATATCAAGCACCATGGCATCCATATCCCCCGGGGCATAGGCAATGGAGCCCATGACACTTGCGGCGGGGCCGGAAAGAATGGTCTGGGCTGGGAATGCCATGGACGACTCAAGGTTCATGGTGCCCCCATCTGCCTTGAGAATCTGGATGGGGATTTGAAGCCCTTTTTGTTCCAGAGAATTTTTTACGGCATGGAAAAAGTCCCGGTGTATTTCGTACACCGAGGCATTGAGATGAACCGTGGCGATTCGTCGGGGAAAATTAAGATTTCCCGACACATGGTGACCCAAAAAGATGGTTTCAAATTGATTTTTGAGCAGATCCCTAATTTCAAGTTCATGGGTTGGATTCCGGACGGAAAATTTACCGATGACCCCAAGGATGGTAATGTTTTTTTCCTTCATGCGGTGTGCAATGGCAAGTATCTCTTCATGATCCAGGGGCTTTCGTTCTCTGCCCCGATGATCAATGGAGCCCCCCACGGCATGGTAATTGGCATCGGTGCGGTACCATTCAGGATCAATGCCCGGACCCGATGAGACGATGGTCCCCACGGTGTTAAATTTTTTTTGAACAATGGCATTGGTGGTGAGGGTGGTGCTGATGACCACTCGTTTGATTTTGCCAATGGGAATATCTTCAAGAAGATAGTTGAATCCGGTGAGCACGGTTTCAAAGAGATTTGACGTATCCGTGGGTACCTTTATCTGCCGTTCAAGTCCCTGTTTACTTAAAAGAACTGCATCTGCATGCGTTCCGCCAACATCAAGTCCAATGATCATTATCCATTCCCGGGATTCCTGGGCACACCATTTCATTTTTTTGC
>CAYSSE010000385.1:0-4081 GCA_964433355.1 uncultured Desulfocicer sp. | reverse complement strand
GGTTTTTTTTATATGAAAATGAAGTGTCAAAGTACCCTCAGCAGAGCCCCCCCCCGATGGGTAATAGGAACCGGCCAATTGGGCCGTCTAACGGTTCCGGCCGGGCCCATTACCCGTCGGGGGGGCGGCGGTATAATACCATTTTCAATTTTCGTTGTAGCTATCAGGTTTCCATTTGATATTATAGGCAATGCTGTAAAACACCGGCACAATGATCAAGGTCAGCACGGTGGAGACAAAAAGCCCGCCCATGATGGTCACAGCCATGGCAGAAAACATGGGATCATATACCAAAGGGGCCATGCCAAGAATAGTGGTGCCCGATGCCATGAACACCGGTCGCATACGGCTCATGGCCGCATCCAGAATGGCCGAAAGCGGATCCATGCCCGATCTTAGATATATTTCAATCTGTTCCACCAGCACAATGGCATTTTTGATGAGCATGCCCGAAAGCCCCAGGAACCCAAGGATGGCCATGAAACCAAAGGGCAACCCCACCAGAATCAGCCCTGCGGTAATACCGATGATGGAAAGGGGAACGGTGAGAAAAATAATCAGAGGACGTCGGATGGAATTAAAAAGCCCCACCACGGTGATGAACATCCCAAGGATGCACAGGGGAAAAATCTTTTTTAAGGGATCCCTTCCCTCATTGGAATCTTCGAACTCACCTTTCCAGGTCATGGTGTACCCCGGCGGCAGTTCAATGGCGGCCATGCGCTCCACCATGGAGCTACGCACCGGCTCTGCATTACCGTGAATGGGATTGCATTTCACGGTGATGGAGCGCTGTTGATCCTGTCGTTTGATCAAGGGCCACTCCCACTCCTGGCGCACATCAGTGATGGCCTGTCCAATGGGTACAAAGGATTGGCCAAGAGAAGACCACACCTGGACGCTTTTAAGATTTTCCACGGAGTTTCGTTCTTGCCTGGGGGGACGGGTAATAATGGGAATTAGCTCATCCTTTTCCCGGTAAACCCCGGTGATGACTCCTCCGAAATTCCATTGCAGAGCCTGGGAAAGATCACTTCTGCTAACCCTGATGCGTCGGGCCTGGGATTCCGAAAATTCCGGGCGTAGCACCCGTATCTGCTGGCGCCAATCCGTGCGGATATCCCGGGTATTGGGGGTGGTCTGCATGATGTTCATGGCCTGCCTGGCCATGCCCTGGAGAACGTCAATATCCGGCCCCCGGAACTGTGCTTCCAGAAGATAGGTGATGGCAGGGCCGGAGATTATTTTTAGGGCATGGGGTTCGGCATCCGGGAAATTGGCGTTGAGATAGGTTTCCGTTTTTTCGATTAAATCATCAATGAGACCGCAATCTTCCACCTCCACAACCAGTTGGCCATAGCTTGAATTGGGCACCTGGTAATCATAGGAGAGAATAAAGCGCATGGCCCCTTCCCCCACAAAGGAAGTTATATTTTTAACCCCCGGCATCTGGGCCACTTTGGCTTCGATTTTCTCCATGTCCCGGGAGGTGTGCTGGATGTGGGTTCCCTGGGGTTTCCAATAGTTGATGAAAAAATATTTCTGGGTGGACGGTGAAAAAAAAGCCTGGGGAATACGGGAAAATTCCCCCATGGCTCCCCACAGCAGCAACAGGGTCAGACACACCGTCACAAACCTGAACCGGATGGTGGTTTGGAGGAATTTTCGATACATGCGAAAGAGTGGCCCGGCATAGGGATTCTTATGCTCAAATTCTCCGGGCACCCTTAGGAACCAGATGCAAAGCAGCGGGGTGATGGTGACGGCTACAATCCAGCTGATGGAAAGGGACAAGGCCATGACATCAAACAATGAACGACAAAATTCCCCCACGTTTCCCGGAGAAAATCCAATGGCGGCAAAGGCCAGAATGGCCACCAGGGTGGCTCCCAAAAGGGGCCAGGCATTTTCTTGAACCACATCCATGGCCGCAGCTCGCCTGCGGTTGCCCCCCTGAACCCGGATCAAAATGCCGTCGGCCACCACAATGGCATTGTCCACCAGCATGCCCAAAGCCAGAATCAGAGCCCCCAGTGAAATTTTTTGCAGATCAATGCCCATGATGAACATACCGATCAAGGTGGCAAGGATGGTTAAAATAAGAGTGATGCCAATGAGCAGCCCACTTTGCCATCCCATGAACACCATTAAAAGCCCAATGACAATGGCCACAGCTTCGGCCAGGTTCATTAAAAAGGCGTTCACCGATGCGGTGACCACCCGACTCTGATAGTAGATGGTATCCAGGGACATGCCCGGCGGTTGTTTGCTCTTTAATAGTTCAAGTTTTTTGGCAACGGAATCGCCCATGGTGATCACATTGCCCCTTGCCACGGTGGAGATACCCAATCCAATGGCGGATTTACCGTTGAATCGCAAGAGGTTCCGGGGGGGATCCATATAATCGCGGTAAACGGTGGCAATGTCTCCCAGGCGGATCAACCCACTGGCTCCCCCCACCAGAAGATCTGCAATGGCAGATTCATTTTGAAACTCCCCCGTGGGGGTGATGCGCATGTATTCGGTGTCCACATCCACATGACCGCTCTTTTGAACCACGTTCTGTAGGTGAAGGGTTCGGTAAATCTGATCCCTGGAAATGCCCAGTTCCGCCAGCCTGGATCGCTCAAATTCTATGTAAATGGCCTCCTGCTGGATGCCCCAGAAGTCAATTTTAGCCACATCTTTACATAACAGCAGTTCTTTTTTTAAGTACTGGGCATAATCCCGGAGCTGGGCCTGGGAATACCCCGGCCCGCTGATGGCAAAAAACACCCCGTACACATCCCCGAAATCATCCCGAACAATGGATGGCCCGGCTCCGGGGGGAAGTGCCCCTTTTACATCATTGATTTTTCTGCGAAGTTCATCCCAGATCTGGGGCAGTTCCGGGGCTTTGTAGGTGTCTTTCATGTCTACATACACAAAGGAGAGGCCCTCCTTTGAGGTGCTATAAATCTCCTTGACCTGGCCCATGGCCTTGATGGCCTCTTCAATGGTCTGGGTCACCTCTTCTTCCACCTCCAGGGGCGTTGCTCCGGGGTAGGGGGTGATAATTAAGGCGGTTTTGATGGTAAATGTGGGGTCTTCCAATCGTCCCAATTTTTCAAAGGAGATCACCCCCATACCTGCAATCATAAGGATCAAAACCACCATGAGGGTCTGTTTTCGCAGGGCAAATGCAGTAAGGTTCATTGAATACTCCCCTGTGAGCTTGTCCGGGATGCACCGGTGTTGGCAAGAGTGGCGGTGAGTTTCATTGCGCTGGTGATGAAATCCACGCCATCGGTGACAATGAGATCACCCGGCATCAGACCTGATTCAACCACAATGCGGGAGGTGCCGTACAATGCGCCCAGTGTCACCGCAGTTTTGGAGGCCATGGACGTGGGGGAATCAAACACCCACACATGGGCCGTACCGGTGCTGTCATTTATAATTGCCTTGGCCGGAACGGTGAGGGTTTGATCCTTGTGTTTGCTGCCGGGCCACTCGACCTCAGCAGTCATCCCAGGAAAAATTTGAATCCCCTGGGGGTAGGGCATGGTAAACGTGGTGCCATAGGTGCGGGTGGCCTTATCCGCCGTGGTCTTCCACTCCTTTAAGGTTATGGGAAACTGTTTCTGGCCCAGGGAGGAGAATCTTACCCCGGCCCTTTGGCCTGGAACCAGGGGATGATTGATGATTTCGTTTTCCGGAACGTTGATGTTAATCTCCAGGTTTGAAATATCATGGAGCCCCACCACCACCTGGCCCGGTGCCACCATTTCAAAGTTTTCAATGTGGGTCTGGGTGATGATACCGTCATAGGGGGCTTTCAGGGTGGTGTAGTCCAGTTGGTGGCGGGCGATTTTTAATTGTGCTCGGATACCTTTAACACCTGCCTTTGCGATGTTGCGGCCGGTTCCCACATGGTCAAAATCTGCCTGGGGAATCACCTTTTCGTCAAATAGCTGTTTCATACGCTGAAAATCTTGACGGGCATTATCCAGCTGGGCCACTGCACCGCTTAACTGTGCATTTAACACCCGGATTCTATCCTTAAAATCCTGGGGATCAATCTGCATGAGGGTGTCTCCTT
>CAYSSE010000384.1:0-4090 GCA_964433355.1 uncultured Desulfocicer sp. | reverse complement strand
CTCGAATCTGACGAATATGAGCCTCCTTTTCAGAAGGAAGAATTCGTTTGGAAAATCCAACCCCTTGAAGTCCCGGATAATATTGATTAATATGCAACCTGTTTACATAAGCCCGCCATTCCTTGCGAGTGACTTCGTTGGAAGCCGAAAAGAGCCCGCTTACTCCTTGAAGCAGAAATTCATAGGCCTGGAGGCTTTCGGATATTTCAGCCTCTATTGTCTTGACCCGAAAGTTAAAACGCGTTTGAGCCCTTTTGAATACTTCACCTCTAACGAAATACCAGGCGGTGAAAGTTAGTAGTAAGGCTGCCGACAATACAATACATGCACCCCATATGCCCTTAGGGCCAAGAAGGTGGAACGTCGAAAACATGCCGAACATCCGAGTGGATGGTTGACCAGACAGTTCCAGTTTAATCTTATCTTGCATCACTTTATAACCTCTGCCATCATTCTATAATGCATGATCGAAAACTTACTGTACTTTTAAAGTCATTAATCGGTTTATGAAGGTATCCTTTAATACCGAGCCTCTTTGCCGTTTCATGGTCAAGTCTTTCGGGGTTGGTCATAAACTGGGCCACCATACGGGAAATAGAATTTCGCTCATTACAAGATACTGTAATAACAGAATTTATTTTTAATAAATAAAATTTTATCAAAAGATGGCTCAGCGGGTCAACCCCTGACTTTGTATATCACAATTGACAATAGAATCAAAGCGATCAGGCCTGTTAAAAAAATCGTAAAGAATAATTTATTTAAAAATTTCACATTCTTCATTACTACTTTACACTTTTCAGAGCAATACTTCCATTGGGGGGAGTGTCTTTGAAAAAAGTGCAAACTACTTTTGGGGCATATGAAGGATGTTAAAATGTAAGATATAAAAAATCAGAAAAAAACCCTGGGTCTTCAGCTCTGGGGATGAATTGCCGAAAAACTCGAACCATTTCCACTGCATTGGGACGATTAAGGATTCAAATTCGCTTCTTTTCTTGATCTTTTAAGACAGGATGGACAAATGCCGTGAGTAAATGTGGCTTCTGAATGGTCTTGAATATAAGTTTCCAAATTCATCCAGCAGCCTTCTTCGTCTTTGATATATTTATGACACCAGGCGCAAATCGGAACCAGACCGTTCAAGGTTTTAATTGTCCCCAATGCCTCTTGCAATTGTGCGTTTCGTTGTCGTAACGCCACATTCAAACTTTCCGATTCCCCAAGCTGCTTTGTCAAATTTTCATTGGTTATTTGTAGCTGATGTTGGAGCCGCCGCAGTTGCAAATGGGTTGCAACCCGTGCCACCACCTCTTCCACCTGAAAGGGTTTGGTAATGTAATCTACCCCTCCCAGAGCAAATCCCTTAACTTTATCAGTAACCTCATTAAACCCGCTTATAAAAATAACTGGAATATCCCGAGTTCGTTTATCCGCTTTCAAGCGATCACACACCTCGAATCCTGATAAATCAGGCATCTTAATATCAAGCAGGATAAGATCCGGCAGGGTTTCCTGTACATAATCAAGGGCGAGCTTCCCATTGAGAGCCGAACGGACATCATACCCCTGACTGCTTAAGAATTTTGTTAATAAACGAAGGATTTCAGGCGTATCATCAACAGCTAAAATATTCGTTTTTGGGGGTATTGTAAACTCATTGTTCCATATTTTCATGATATGTTTGTCCTATAATCAAAGCGTACGGTTATGAGGGCAATGGCTTCAGCGTATTTAAGATAGGTCTCAACAGAGGCAAAGAATTACTGAACACTCTTCAAGACAGAGAGAATTTCCTGGTTTTGAAATGGTTTTGAAACAAAATCTGAAATCAGCCCCTCCTCAAGGGCTTTCCTGATTGCAGGATCATCTCTGTAGAAATACCCGGAAACCATTATAAGCCTTAGGTCCCAAGCTATTTCCTTAATTTTTTTTGCCAGATCCAGCCCGTCGATATCAGGTAGCTTTGCATCCACAAAAACAGCTTTAAAGTTTACTTTCCGGATCAGTTCAAGGGCCTCCTGGCCATTTAAAGTGTTCTGGGATAAAATGTTATTTTGTGCCAAAAGGTTTTGGAATGCCCAACACATATCAGGCTCATCGTCCACAATCAGATAAATATCTTTGTGATCTTTCATGGCAGGTATTATTTCCACCTAAAAGGTTAATGGGATATGGGTGAATCACCCCAGTCGCTTAATTACAACAGCGGTAATCGCACGGTAAAGATACAGCCTGCATCTCTGTTACTTTCCACTTCAATGGTTCCCATGTGTTGTTTGACAATGGCATAGGAAATGGAAAGTCCCAGACCGGTTCCCCGACCCACAGGAGATGTTGTGTAAAAAGGATCAAATATTTTATCGATATCTTGTTGTAAAATACCGGTCCCGGTGTCTATGAGCCGGATCAGAACATCCCCGGCTGATCTGGTAATGGAAAGCTCAATCGTGCCCCCATCGGGCATGGATTGGATGGCATTTAAAAACAGGTTGATTAACACCTGTTGCAGCATACTGGAATTGGCTGAGATAAAGATGTCCTGCCTGTACAGGGTGGTTTTTATTTTAATCTGCTGAATTTTAGCCTGATTATGGATCAGGGGAATGGTATCCTCCACAAGAGAATTGAGACAAATTCTCTCCATGTGTGAATTGGTCGATGGGCGGGCAAAACGCAATAAATTTTCAATGATGATGGAGGCCCTCTGGATGCCGGTGTAAATTTTTTCGCCACATTCTTTTCGAAATTCTGTATCGATATCATCATTTTGCAAAAATTGTGCGGCGGAAGAGCAAATGGCAAGGGGGTTTCGAATTTCATGGGCAATGCCCCCGGCCATCACCCCCAATGCGGCAAATTTTTGTGATTTTAATAATTCTGCTTCCAGTTTCAGCCGTTCGGTCAAATCTCGACCCACCCCCACAATGGCCGTGGTATTGGCGTGTTCATCCTTCATGGGAGAAAAAATCCAGGAAACACGGATGGCTGTTCCATCCTTTGTAATCAGTTCCCATTCTGCCTGCCGGGAGTTTCTACCGTTTTTCATCTGGGTAAAAACCTCGTGCATGTACTTTTGTTTTTCAATGGGAAGGTATTCGATGAACGAACGTCCTTTCACCTCTGAAAATGTATATCCTGAAATTTTTTCCACTGCCGGATTCCAGGAAAGAATTCTTCCTCTGGTGTCTGTGGAGATAATAATATCAGTGGCACTGTCAATGATGCTGGCCAGATGTCTTTCAACCCGTTGAACCTCTTCACTGAGGCGAATCTGCTCTGTCACGTCATCCATGAGCAGCATTACGTTCTCCACCACTCCCTTCCAGGTGAACGGAAAAATTCTGTAATAGTAAATATTCATGGGAAGCCCGGGTGAACGGTAGGACATTCGATTTCCCCCAGTGGCATTACCGCTTTTAAAAACCCCCTGTATCTGTTGGGGGATGTTCATGGTATTTAAGATAATGGTGGGGAAAATATCAACCAGGGGAAAACCGATGGTGTTCTGGTGGGTTCTACGGCTTTTTTTAAGGAAATTGTGGTTGGCTGAAATGACTTTCATGTCACGATCCAGCATCAACACAGAACTGGGAATGGCGTCCAGAAGCATGGTATACAATTTTTTATGACGTTGAACTTCCGAAGAAAGTTCATTCTCAGATTCCTCAGATTCAAAAGTTTCCATAATTCATAAGTGCTCCAAAGTGTATTGTTTGTTCAATTTGCAAAGGAGAACTTGTCCCTGCTGTGAAATCCTTGTTCATTTGCTTTTTTCCATTACATCCTCGTCAGTCCTAATTTCTCTGTCTGTCGTGTATGAATATTTGCTAACCCCCTGAGATTATAGATCCTGTTTCTTAACGTTTGATTTTTAATGCCTTAATGATTTCAGTGAGTTATGAGAACTTAGGACCCTTGAATTACATCATACAGTAATTTACGCTGACTCCTTGAATGCGGTGTCATGGATCATGCAGTCATGAAACAGTCCGTGAATTCTTGACTTCTTCCATGGCCCCTTGCAACTGCGCAAGTGTGATGTGAACCGCATCGTCTTCATCCCCTTTAATGGGATCTCCCTGTGTAT
>CAYSSE010000383.1:0-4098 GCA_964433355.1 uncultured Desulfocicer sp. | reverse complement strand
AAGCAGACCTTATTTTCCAAAAAACAGCCCTCACCCCATGGCTCCAACTGGCAGGTCAAAAGGACATAACCGGCGATATCACCGGTAAGATCGCCCTTAAGGGCAATGCCGATCACCCCGATGATATTTCGGTGAAAAGCCGCATCAAAGACCTCTCCATGGTGCTTCAGGAAAAATTTACCCTTAATTCAACTGATATAAATGCCGTGCTCCAGGGAAAAACTTTTCAGGTTTCCCCCTTTACAACATCCTTACCAGGACAGGGCCGCCTCACTGTTCAGGCATCGGGAAGGGTGGACGGAGATATCACAGCCAAAGCCAAGGCTCAATTTCCAGCAAAGGCAGCCAAACTCTTTGCAGACACCCTTCCCGATTTAGAGGGAGACATAACCCTTGATGCCACAGCCCTGATCAAAAAAGAGATAAAAACATCCCAATTTAATGTGGCGCTCAATCTCAATAATCTGGGTCTGACCATACCGGGCTCCCAATCAAAACTGCACAGCATCAACGGCACCATCCTGGCGGACATGAACCAAGTGGAAATAAAAGAGATCAAAGGGTTTCTGGACAAAGGCACCTTTGCCATCACCGGTAAAACCTCTCTCATGGATTTTATGCCCCAGGTTTACACGGCCCAAGTCACTGGCAAGTCTTTGCCGGTGAATGTTCCCGATGGACTTGATGCCCTGTTTGATGTGAATCTTAACCTTGACGGAACCCTGAAAAAATCGGCTCTGACCGGTGCCATCCTGTTGGACTCCGGACAATTGACCAAGGAAATCAGTATTAATAAAGAGATCCTTTCCGCAATTCTCAATCCCCAACGCTCCCGCAAAGGGGTTAAAACACAAGAAAAGCCCAACCCCTATCTGGAAAATCTGACCCTGGACATTTTTATCCAGGCCAAAAATAATTTTATTGTTGACCTGGATCTTGCCAACCTGGAGATTAACCCAGACATTCGCATACAGGGTTCCCCTCTGGCACCCATGGTATCGGGTCGTTCCACCATTGATCCTGGCACCATCCAGCAGTATAATAAAGAGTTCACCCTCACCCGGGGGATCATTGATTTTATCAACCCTTATAAAATAGAACCGGCAATCGACATCCAGGCCCTCCATGAAGTCCGGGACTGGGATATTACCCTGTCTGTCACCGGCACCCCGGAGGAACTTATTTTTTCACTGACATCGAATCCGGAGTTGGAACAGGCAGATATCACCTCACTGCTGTTAAGGGGAAAAACCACCAACGAACTGATCTCATCAGAGGGGGGAACCACCTTTTCTCCGGAAAATGCCCTGGCCCAGTTTGCCGCATCCTCTGTCCAGGATAATATGCGGGCCGCCACGGGCCTGGATATTTTTGAAATGGGATTTGATGACCCTGACAGCGCTGGAGGGGTGGGCAGTGTCAACGTCACCGTGGGTAAAAAGCTCACCGATCGTATCACCGTGAAATATGGCACTGCCTCTGAGGATGGACAGATGGTTCAGACCACCTCTGCTGATTACCAGATGTCTGATAATGTAAGCGCTTCGGGTTTCCAGGACACCCAGGGAAAGTTTGGCGGAGAACTAAAATATAAATTGGAATTTGAATAAAATGGAGGCGGCAATTCTTCCCCTGAGCTAAAGGCCCAGGGATTTCCTTGTCGATTTTTTATATGAAAAAAGTCACCATGATGTTGGCCATTTTTGCCCTGGCATTAATTCTTGGCACACCACCTGCCGTAGCAAAAGAGCCCCCCCTTGCAAAGCCGTGCATTCGAATCAAACGCATTAAACTCACAGGAAACACCCATTTTTCCAATGCCAGACTTAAGCTCCGCCTGAAGATATGGAGTTCTTCCTTTCTACCAGGACAAATGAATTGCCTCAATGAAAATTGGTTAGCACAGGACATTAAGGATCTCATCGCCTTTTATCGGGCAAAAAGCTTTGCCCAAGTTACCATGGAAACAAAAACAATTCCCATTCCCGGAAAAAAGAAACAAATCGTTGAAATAATTATCCAGGAAGGTCCCCAATATGAAATTTCTTTTGAAGGCAACGTCTTTTTTTCCCAGCGTCAACTGAAAAAAGAGATCCCCATTTTTGAAAAGGGAGATCCCAACGGTTCAGGTCTTAGAAAAGGGAAAAACAGTATCGAAAAAAAATACATGGAAGCAGGATTCGCCAACGTGGAAGTGTTCCTGGAATCCCAGATGCTTGAAAAAAAACCGTCAAGATCAACCAGGCAGGTGATCTATCGCATTAAAGAAGGCACCCAGCAGGTGGTAAAACAGCTTGATGTTAAAGGCAACAGCGTGGTGGATGCCGCAAAAATCCGTGATGCAATGATTACCCAGCCCAAGGGACTTTTGGGCGTTGGCGGGTTTAATTTAAAAACCCTTGAAAAAGATATAGAAGCCATTGATCTGGTCTATTTTAGCAAGGGGTTTCTCAATGCCAATATCACCCATGATATCCGAATGAAAAGTGGCGAGGAGCGCAACACAAATCCGGAAGAAAGGCAGACCACCCAGCAGATGTATATCACCATCCACATTGTAGAAGGCCCCCGAACACTGGTGGATCATGCCCAGATATCGGGCCTTGGCAATATTCTTTCCCAGGAAGAGGCCCTGGGACTGATAATCCTCTCCCCAGGGAAACCCTTCCGGGATTATATGGTGAAAAGTGATGCCAATGCGCTGGCGGCAAAAGTTTCAGAAAAAGGCTATCCCCATGTTATCGTCACCGCAGAAACACGGTTAAACACGGATAAAACCAGGGCAGACATCGGATGGCAGATTAAACCAGGCCCCTTTACCCGGTTTGGAGAGATCCACTATGCTGGCAACAAGCGGCTCAAAGAAAAAGTCATGGAGAAAAAGGGGGTCATAACCCCGGGAGACCCCTTTTCTCTGAAACAGCTCTTTACCACCCAGAAAAAAATCCGGGAAATTTATTCCGTGGAATCGGTTAAAATAACGGCCCCGGGCTTAAAAACCCAAGAACTCCAGCCGGACATTGACATCACCATCAAAGAGAGAAAACCTTATTATGTTGAGGCTGCCGCAGGGTTTGATACGGAAAATTTAGGCTATCTCAAAGTCAAAACCGGAGATACAAACTTCATGGGTGAGGATATGAATACCTGGTTGGTGGGGTATATCAGCGGTATCGGTCACCGGGTTGAAACCGGTATAAAAGACCCCTTTTTTCTGGATACACTCATCTCTGCCACCTTCACCATTTATGAAGAGGAAGAAGAGCCACTTAACCAGGATTTTGGAACCCGTAGCTGGGGGGCTCAATCTGCCTTTGCCAGGCGACTGACCCGCCATTTGACGGCGGGCCTGAATTTTGAATACGAAAACCGAGTTCAATTTGGCGGAGACGATGAGAAACAAGAAGAAACCCGGAACATCCTTATCACCTCCTCATCCCTGGCCTGGGATAACCGGGATTCGCCCATAAAACCCACCCGGGGGTTTTTATCATTTGCATCGGTGGATCTGTTTTCTGGGTTTAACAGCGACCTGGATCGATTTTTAAAATATAAGCTGGATGCAAGGCACTATCTCTCTCCCTTTAAGGGGCTGACCTTTGCCATGGCGGGGCGAATGGGATACATCCAACCCCTGGGCTCCTCCAACACCATTGCCGATGATCAACTTTTTTTTCTGGGAGGTATTTCCGATGTCCGGGGGTTCAGGGAAAATATGCTCCTCACCGAATCCGATGATAACGATACGGCCCTGGGGGGCAGAACATCCATATCCGCCAGCCTGGAGGCCCGCATTGACCTGCCTGCCAATTTTGAACTGACATTTTTTATGGACACTGGCAAAATTAATGACACCGATGAACCAGAAGCCTTGAGTGACTTCAGGTATGCCGTTGGTACCGGCCTTAGATATAACACCCCCATCGGCCCCATAGGGCTGTTATACGGCCATAAACTCAATCCAGAGGATGGAGAAAGCTCGGGGCAAATTCATTTTTCCATAGGATATACATTTTAAAATTTTCCTTGTAAAACCCTTGAAATTGAAGTATAGATTCTGTCTCCCGGCTGTGCTGTGTCAAATTGCCCATGGGTATT
>CAYSSE010000382.1:0-4100 GCA_964433355.1 uncultured Desulfocicer sp. | reverse complement strand
CCTCAAAGATGGACAATTCCCGGTTTCCCACAAGCCCCATGGCGGTTTCATAGGCTTGAAGCAGTTTTTGCAGCCGTTCCTGATCCACCTCGATCCATCGGTTTTTAATCCAGGCAAGTCCCTGGCTCTGGTTGAGTAGCTCCTTAATTTCTTCATCGGTGAGGGGATCTTCTCCAAGAAAAAGGGCCACGTCAACGGTGACAAGGGCGTCAATTCCAACGGCAGAGGGTGGTTTCCCCCCAAGGCTGATCTTTAAGGAGGGGGTGGCGGCTTTCTTTTTCCACCAGTCGGGAATGCGGCAGATAATGCCAGCGTGTTCAAAGGATTCCAGTTGCTTTAAAAATTCAAAGGCTTCCCCGGCATCCCAGGCAAGGTGATGAAAAAGCTCTCCTGAGTCCAGAAGTGTTTTTAAAAGAGGGCTTGATTTTGCAGCGGCATGGACGGTGGTCAAGAGCTCTAAAAGCTCTTCCGGGTCGTCCCGGTGGACCTCCAGTGCCCAGTGAAGGGGGCGGTGTTTACCCGGATTTGCGGCTTCCGGGGTGTAGGTGGCAAGGAACTGGAAGGGCAGGGCATCGTTCTTTCGCTCCACCAGGTGAAAATAGACCCTTCCTGCCAGATGGATGTGGGGGCTGAACCCATGGAGATATTGTGACACACTGTGGGAAGATTCTCCAATTCCCCGGTTAAAGCCCTGGTTCATCTCCTGCCACAGGCGGGTCATAAGCTCCAGGTTCAGGTATTCTGCACCGATCATCAGGGGAGCCGCAGCCAAAAGATTTTCCAGAACCTGGGTGTCCCAGTGTACCGCCGACTGATCACGGATCTCTTCCAGGGCTGGCATTTTTTTAAGGGCCTCCACAAAGATCCTTGCAAAATGTCTGAAAAAATCAAGGGAAGGTGCAAGGGCGATACCAGCATCAGAGCAACCCAGAAAGAGTAGCCATTGATCTTCCTCTCCCGTATATTTGTTAAAAATTTCCCGGTTCAAAAGTTGTTGCTTTTTGCCGGGTCGCTGTGTGCTGCTCGCCCAGATGAGGCGAAGCGCTTGGGTGGGCATGATCTCCACGTTGAGTTCGCTGCGGGGGGGTGTGGCGGTATCAGTGAGCATTCAAGATCCCTTTGCTGCCGATATGTGTGTGGTGTGAATTCATTGGTATCTTCTATCAGAAACTGAATCAAAAAATCAAGATATCGGCAATTATAATTCTGGGGGTTGCTTCTAACGTTGACCAGTTTATATGCACCAAACAATCAGCAAGTAAATATTCGGCCAGCATCCCATCTTCACTTTGATATAAACTGCCACGGGCAGACCGTATTCTGGCCCCGGCCTACCCACAACGA
This sequence comes from uncultured Desulfocicer sp., assembly GCA_964433355.1. Taxonomy (GTDB): domain Bacteria; phylum Desulfobacterota; class Desulfobacteria; order Desulfobacterales; family Desulfobacteraceae; genus Desulfocicer. Next base: position 2,756 of record CAYSSE010000382.1, on the reverse strand, counting down.
AGCATGAAAGAACATTGAGTTGTGGTAATACTTGGCTTGCGTTTGGAATCCTATTGGTTTAGTATTATCGGCATTGTATAAAAATGACCATGGCAAAATTCTTTGCCATAAAAAAAATGAAAAAGTAAGGAGCACTAACACCAATTCAGTACCTGCTTTTTCAAATAAATAAAAGGAGGCGCTTCATGTATGTAACCTTTTACGGTGGTGTCAGGGAAGTGACCGGCTCCATGCACATGATCAGCACAGACAACGACAGGGTACTTCTGGACTGCGGACTTTTCCAGGGGCGCAGAAAAGATTCCTGGGAAAAGAACAGGGTCATGCCCTTTGATCCCGCCATTCTGACCAATGTGGTGCTCTCCCATGCCCACATTGATCATTCGGGTAGAATTCCTCTGTTAGTGAAAAAAAATTTTAACGGACAGATTATCACCACCCGTGCCACCCAGGACGTATGCGGGTATTTGCTGCCGGATTCCGCCCATATCCAGGAATCCGATGCTGACTATCTCAACTATAAAACGGCACGTTCTGCCCTTCGTACCCATGGCAGAAAAGGCGTGGCAGACGACCTGACCAATCGAGAGGCAAGCCAGGTTAAGAAGCTTTTGAAAAAGGGAAACAACCGGCTCAATCGGCAAACCATACTTGACCTTGGTAATCAGTACGGGTTAAAGCAGGTGGAACCTCTTTATGGCGAGGAAGATGCCCGTCTTGCCCTGGGGTTTTTTTCCGGTGTGCCCTACAGAACCCCCATCACCATCGGAGAAAACATGACCTGTACTTTTTATGAGGCTGGCCATATCCTCGGATCTGCCATCAGTATTATCCGGTATGGGAAAGGGGCTGCACAGAAAACAATCTGTTTCACCGGGGATCTGGGACGGTTTGGCATGCCCATTTTAAGGGATCCCTGCACCGATTTCAACGAAGAAGACAGAGACATTGATCTGCTGATCACGGAAAGCACCTATGGGGATCGTCTCCATGAAACCGCAGACGACCTCCAGACCCGGTTGATCCAGGAGCTAAATGCAGCCCATGATAAAAAGGGGTCTGTGGTGATTCCCTCCTTTGCTCTGGGCCGGGCCCAGGAGATTCTTTATGTAATCCATGAGTTGTATGAAAAGGGGCTGGTGCCTCGCATGCCGGTGTATGTGGACAGCCCCCTCACGGCCTCTTTGACCAAGGTATTTGGGGAGCATCCGGAACTCTACGACAAGGAGACCCACAAGGCTTTTCTGGAAAAGGGACTCAATCCCTTTTTCTTTGACAAGGTGAATTTTGTCAGCTCTGTAGACGAATCCATGGAGCTGATGCGGGAAAAGAAACCGTGTATTGTAATTTCAGCCTCGGGAATGTGTGAGGTGGGGCGTATCCTCCACCACCTGCGGTACAGAATCCATAATCCGAACAATACCATTCTCATTGTGGGATTCATGGCCCAGCACACCCTGGGACGACGGATTCTTGAACTGAGCCGGGCCTATGAGGCCAAGGGACGAAAGGGAGAGGCTCCCCTGGTAAAAATTTTGGGTAAAGAGTATCCTTTAAAGGCCCGGGTGGTTCGCTTGGGGGGATTTAGTGCCCATGCTGACAGAAATGAGATGATGCGCTTTCTAAAGCAGTCCAACCTGAAGATCAAACGGGCAGCAGTGGTACACGGAGAAGAACAATCCTCCCTGAAGTTTGCGGAGCATCTCAACGACCATGGCATTGCCGCCAGGGTTCCAAGGTTTGGCGAAACCATGAGGTTGTAACTGAATCTGAAGGCTATCGAGTCCGGCAAGAAAATCTTGAGCTAAAAACTCAAGATTTTCTTGCCGGTTTTCTATAAATGAAAAGGAATACGATATGATGTTTATGGACTGTCAGATGCCCCGCATGGATGAATACGAGGCCACAAGAAAGATCCGAGCCCGGGGGACGTGTGAAAAAAACGGAAAAAAAATTCCCATTGTTGCACTGACAGCCAAAGCCCTGACAGGTGCCCTGGAAAAATGTTTTTTAAACCAAATGGTGGCCTATGCTCAATGACAATCCAGTGACATCAATAGCAAAACTGATCCAGGTGGTTGATGATGATCCAGCCATTCGACTATTACTGCGAACTTGTCTGGAAAAAGATGGCTTCCGGGTGATAGATGCGGATAATGGTGAAACGGCAGTTTTACAATTTGAAACCTTGAAACCCGATGCTATTTTGTTAGATGTAGTGATACCAAATTGGGGTGGATTTGAGACCTGTAGTCGCATTCGTAAACATCCTGATGGAAAACATGTGCCCATTCTTATGGTTACGGGTTTGGATGATATTGATTCCATCCATCAATCCTTTGATGTCGGTGCAACAGATTTTATCACCAAGCCCATTAATTGGAGCCTTCTTAACTATCATGTGAAGTACATGTTAAGGGCCAACAACGCCTTTCATGATGTCATTGACCAGCAAAAGCAAATACAGAATCTGGTGTTGTTTGATCATCTCACCGGACTTGCCAATCGCACCATGTTTCAGGAATCTTTGGAGCAAGCCCTTTACGACTGCGTGGATGCAGATACGGTTCTTGCTGTTTTATTTATGGATTTGGATCGTTTTAAAACCATTAATGAGACCCTTGGACACCGAACCGGAGATCTTTTGCTCAAGAGCGTTGCAGAACGCATCCGATCCTGTTTGCGAAAGTCAGATTATTTCACACGAATAAATAAACGCTATTCCAAGGGATTTATTTCCCGCCTGGGAGGAGATG
>CAYSSE010000381.1:0-4100 GCA_964433355.1 uncultured Desulfocicer sp. | reverse complement strand
CTACCCGGAACATTGGGAACCAAAGGGGGAGTATTTTTGCCCTTCCAGGCGTTAATAAGCACAGATTTTGTTTGAGGACAAACTTGCCCGCAGTTTCTGTGGTTTAGCCTGGAAGGGCAAAAATACCCCCCGACGTTCCCGTTCCGGGTAGGCCAGCCGTCGGGGGCGGCATTATACCATTTTATTGTTTGTTCTATCTTTGGCCCCATGGCCGTTGTTTAGAATTGTTGCCAGAAATTGCCCCGTGTGGGAAGCAGGTATCTTTGCCACCTCTTCGGGCGTGCCGCAGGCCACAATGCTACCCCCGCCATCGCCCCCCTCCGGCCCCAGATCAATGACATGGTCGGCATATTTAATGACATCCAGATTATGTTCAATGACCACAACCGTGTTGCCATAATCCACAAGCTTACTCAACACAGACAACAGCCGGTTGATATCATCGGTGTGAAGCCCGGTGGTGGGTTCATCCAATATATATATGGTTCGCCCGGTGTTCTTTTTGCTTAACTCCCGGCCCAATTTAATGCGTTGGGCCTCTCCACCGGACAGGGTGGTGGCGGCCTGACCGATTTTAATGTACCCCAGCCCTACATCCACAAGGGTTTGAAGCTTGGTTTTGATGGCGGCTATTTTGTCAAAGAATTTAAGGGATTGATTGACGGTCATGTCCATTACCTGGGCAATGTTTTTCCCCCGGTATTTGATTTCAAGGGTTTCCCGGTTGTAACGCTGGCCTTTGCACACATCACAGGAGACATAAACATCGGGAAGAAAGTGCATCTCAATTTTGATGATCCCATCCCCGGTGCAAGCCTCACAGCGTCCCCCCTTTACATTAAAGCTGAATCGTCCGGGCTTGTAACCCATGGCCCTGGCATCGGGGGTTTTGGCAAAAATTTCCCGGATATGGGTGAAAATACCGGTGTAGGTGCCGGGGTTGCTCCGGGGGGTTTTGCCGATGGGGGACTGATCAATGTGGATCACCTTGTCCAAGTGGTTCAACCCCTCCACGCCCGTGTGAATCCCCGCTGGCAGTCGTGAATTGTAAAGTCGGTTGGACAGCAGGCGAAACAGGGTGGTCAGAACCAGGGTGGATTTACCGGAACCGGACACCCCGGTGACACAGGTGAGACAGGCCAGGGGAAATTTTACATCAATTCCCTTGAGGTTATTGGTGGCAGCCCCCCTGATCACAAGTTCGTGGCCGCTGCCCTGGCGTCTTTGTTTGGGAATTTCAATGCGTCTTTTCCCAGAAAGATACGCCCCTGTCAGGGAGTTGGGGTCAGCTAATAGCTGCTGGGGGGTGCCTGAAAAAACCACATGTCCGCCGTTGATACCCGCCCCAGGTCCCATGTCAATGATGTGATCCGAAGTGAGCATGGTCTCTTCATCATGCTCCACCACAAGAACGCTGTTGCCAATGTTCCGCAGATTTAAAAGGGTGTCAAGAAGTCGCTTGTTATCCCGTTGGTGGAGGCCGATGCTGGGTTCATCCAGTACATAAAGGACCCCAGTGAGTTTGGAGCCGATCTGGGTGGCCAGGCGGATGCGCTGGCTTTCACCGCCGGAAAGGGTGGTGGCAGACCTGTCCAGGGTAAGGTAGTTGAGGCCCACATTTTTTAAGAATTCCAGTCGTTGACAGATTTCCCGGGTGATGTGCTGGGCAATGATCTGATCCTTTCCGGGGAGGGTCATCTTCCTGATCAAATCCACTGCCTTTTCAATGGACAGGGCCGTGATGTCACTGAGGGCCATATCTGCCACCCGCACGGCACTGGAGGCGCTGTTGAGTCGGCTGCCCCGGCATTTTTTACAAGTGGCGAAATTCATGTAGGCTTTAATCTCTTCCCTGGCACTGTGGGAGTCGGTGTCATGGTACCGGCGCTTGAGATTGGGAATAATGCCTTCAAATTTCTTTTTATAAATGATTCGGCGGCCCTCTTTCTCAAAATAAAAGGGAATTTCAGTGCGCCCGGAGCCCTGGAGCAGAACCTTTTTAAACTTTGCGGATAATTTTGAAAAAGAGGTGTAAATATCCTCGCCATAAAAACTGGTGAGGGCATCGAGAAATTCGGCAAACTGGACAGAGTCCCTGCCGTTCCAGGGAGCCACAGCCCCCTCCCGCAGGGAGAGTTCCTTGTTGGGGATAATCAGATCCGGATCAAATTGGGTGACAGCCCCCAGCCCATCACATTGGGTGCAGGCACCCTGGGGAGAGTTAAAGGAGAAGCTGGCCGGAGTAAATTCCCCATAGCTGATGCCACAGATAATACAGGAGGCATTTTCATTGAAAAGGGTTTCCATGTTCTGGGAGATGTCCAGCAATTTTACGACCCCATTTCCCCAGGTGAGCGCCATTTCCAGGGAATCGGTGAGGCGTTTTTCCATGCCGGATTTTATCACAAGGCGGTCCACCACCACATCCATATCGTGGTTGATATTTTTTTTGAGGTTCGGCAGATCATCTGTGGGATAAATATCCCCATCAATCCGGATTCGGGCAAAGCCTTCTTTTTTTAACCTTTCAAGGGTTTGTCGCTGGGTTCCCTTTTGGTTTGAGATCACCGGGGCCAGGAGTATAATTTTTGTTCCCTGGGGCAGGGCAACCACCTTGTCAACAATCTGATCAATGGTCATGGAAGAGATGGGCATGCCACACTTGTGGCAGTGGGGCTTTCCCACCCGGGCATATAGAAGCCTTAGATAATCATATATTTCCGTGACGGTTCCCACGGTGGATCGGGGGTTGTGGCCGGCACTTTTCTGCTCTATGGAGATGGCAGGAGAAAGCCCTTCAATGAAATCCACATCGGGTTTTTCCATTTGACCCAGAAATTGTCTGGCATAGGTAGATAATGATTCCACATACCGTCGCTGCCCTTCGGCATAGAGGGTGTCAAATGCCAGGGTGGATTTGCCAGATCCCGAAAGCCCTGTGATGGTGACCAATTTGTTTTTGGGGATTGTCAGGTTAATGTTTTTAAGATTATGTTCCCTTGCACCTTTAATAATAATGTCATCAGAATTCATGTTTGATTTGGTCCGGATTGGCGGATTTTGGCCTGCAATGTTGCCATTTTAATGGCCTGGATCAGGCTTTCGTGGCTGGCAATGCCCTGCCAGGCAATGTCATAGGCGGTGCCATGATCAACCGAAGTTCTGATGATGGGCAGGCCCAGGGTGGTGTTGACACCGTCATGGAAGTGGATCATCTTAAAGGGGATCAGGCCCTGGTCATGGTACATGCACACAACCCCGTCATATTTGCCCTGGGCCGCATGGAAAAACAGGGTATCCGGCGGGTGGGGGCCACTGATATTTATCCCCTCTTTCCGGGCCAGATCCACCGCCGGGGTTATCAGATCCCGCTCTTCTGGTCCGAACAGCGAGTCCTCCCCGGCATGGGGATTGAGACCGGCCACGGCCACGGCAGGGTGGGGGATGCCAAATCGTTGTTTTAATGAATCTGCTGTAATACGGATGGTCTTAAGGATCTTTTCCACACTCAGCAGTCCACTGACCTGGGACAGGGGAACATGGATGGTGACCAGAACCACTTTTAATTTATCCCCGGCCAGCATCATGGCATAATTTTGGGTATTCGTAGCATGGGCAATGAGTTCTGTGTGACCATGGAAGCGTGATCCCGCAAGTTTCATGGCGGTTTTGGTGATGGGGCAGGTCACCATGGCATCAATGGTATTGTTCCGTGCCATGTCAACGGCGGTGTCAATGTACTCAATCATGGCTTTGCCTGTTACTGCCGTGGGGTGGCCTGGAGTCAGTGTCTCTACGGGAAGGTGGGACAGCGCAACAAGGTTTATGATGCCCGGGGTATTAATGGCCTGGGATGTATCCTGAATGGGTCTGATTGTGAGAACACTTCCGGTGAAGTCAATGGCCTTTTCCATCATGTCAATATCCCCCAAAATCACGGGGATACAGGTTCCAGAAAGGTCTGAATGTTCCAGGGCACCCACAATGATTTCGGGTCCAATGCCCACAGGGTCTCCCATGGTAATACCAATTACAGGCAGTTTTTTATTCATATGTTTTTGTGGCAAGGAAACCCCTATCCCTTTAGGGTAGGGGAGGAA
>CAYSSE010000380.1:0-4113 GCA_964433355.1 uncultured Desulfocicer sp. | reverse complement strand
AGTTCTTTCAAGGCGTTGATCTGCTCCTTGAAGAGGGTGAGATTGGGCAGATCCATCTGGGCATAGGTTTTTTCAAAATCATGGAAAATAATTTTGGAAAGCCCCCGGGTGCTTCCCTGGTCAAATAGAAAATCATCATTGGCTGTTCCATGTACCAGGGGAATTTCCGGCATTTCCCCGGGTGCAAAAAGATAATTTGCCATGAATTTCACCACCAGGGCCATGTTTACATGAACCGTGCCTTCCAGTTTGGGCAGTCCCCGGATCTCAATGGCAGCCATCTCAAAGTAGGTGTCCTTTTCAAACCCCTTGGCTGCGATTACGTCCCAGATAAGGTTGATTACCTCTTCTCCCTGGGTGGTGACCTTCATTTTTGTCAGGGGGTTATATAGAAGATAGCGCCTGTCATCCCTGGATGCGGTGCGCATGTAGTCACTGTTTCTTGCGGCAAAGAGTTTCATGGCCGTGAGCCGGGCAAAGGCCGTTGTCATCAGTTCCTGGACATGGGGAAAATCTGTGACTTTTTTACCATAAAGTTCTCTGTGGGCCGCATGGGTGATGGCTTCGTAAAAGGCATGGGTACAGATACCAATGGAGGCCCAGCCCAGATTGTATTTTCCCACGTTGATGGTGTTAAGCGCACTGTCCCAGGCATGGGCCCCCCGGGAGAGAATGTCCCCTGAAGTCACAGGATATCCACTGAGGCTGAATTCAGCCACATAGGATTGGTTGGAGATGATGTTTTTTACCAAGGTATAATTTTCATGGGCTGGATCTGCTGTGAAAAATACATACTCATCGGTGTCAGAATCTTTTGCAAAAACCGACACCAGACCTGCTTTGTTGGCATTGCCAATATAATATTTCCCGCCGTCTGCCACAAATTGGTCATCGGTGAGGGGGGTCAGTGTCATATCACTGGAATAGAGATCGGCCCCATGCTCTTTTTCGGACAATCCAAAGGCAAAGATTTCACCTTGTTCCAGCAGTTGGGCTGTCTTTTTTTTCAGGGCCTCATTCGTCCCCATCCAGATGGGTCCCAGTCCCAGAATGGTGACCTGCCAGGTGTACCAGTAGGGCAATCCATAAAATCCAAGGATCTCATTGAAACAGCAATTACGGCAGGTATCCCATCTGCACCCTTCAGTGCCATACTGTGAGGGGGTTAACAGGGTATAAAATATTTTTTCTTTTTTCACAAAATCGAGAAAGTCGGCGTACCACTCCTTGGCGTGGTAATCTGCTTTGAGTTTTGTTTTTCCCATGCTTTCAAAAAAAGTAATGGTTTTTTTCATGATCTGTGCCGATGCGGCATCGAGATGATCAAATGATTCTTTTTGGGGATTAAGAAGTTTCAAAATAGCCTCCTATGTGTATTAATTATTTTTATAAACAATGTTTACAGTGATGATATCAATTTCTATCACGTAGGAGGGTTTGTCAAGTCTTTTTGCCCACAGGGTCGTTATTTAGGAACCCGTCTTAACTAATTTGTCCATTTCAGAACACGCTAAGCGCTGAAGGATAGTGTTGCCCTAATTTTTAAATGGGTATGTTTTTATAAGAAAGTCTCACCAACACGCTGGAATTAAAAGACTTTCATTTTTCGTTGTGGGTAGGTCGAGGCCAGAATACGGTCTGTCCGTGGCAGTTATTTCGGATTTATTTCTTAAGGAATTTTTTGATGGTTTCTGAAAGGGCATTGATGGAAAGGGGTTTTGAGAGAACCGCATCAATATCCTTATTGTCATCCTGGGCCAGGGCCGTGCGGCTGTCAAACCCGGTGGCCAGAACCACAGGAATATCGGGCCTGATTTTTTTGATTTCATGTGCCAATTGGGTTCCCTGGAGTCCGGGCATGGTCAGGTCTGAGATGACCAAATCAAAGGAGTCTGGATTTTCTTGGAAAGCTGCCAGGGCTTCCGTGGGGGATTGTAGAGCCACCGCTTGATATCCAATTCTTTCCAGCATCATTTTGCCCAGATCCACCAGCATTTTTTCATCATCCACAAACAAAATTTTGCCTTCTCCGGTGGCAATGGCATTGTTTACCCCCTTATTTTTTTTCTGCTCATCGGGAACAGCAGGAAGATAGATGGTGATCTGGGTGCCTTTTCCCGGCTGGCTGTCCAGCACAACGGCCCCTTTACACCGCGTGATAATGCTGTACACCACGGAAAGACCAAGTCCCCTGCCATCCCCCCCCTGCTTGGTGGTGAAATAGGGATCAAAGATTTTATCTCTCAGTTCCGTTGTGATTCCCTTCCCATTGTCTTGTACCTCAATGGTGACATAGTCGCCATGGGGAAGGTTCAGCTCATTGCCGGGGGTATAATTTTTAGCGGTTAGGGAGATATCCTTCATTTTTATGGAAATAGCTCCCTGATGATCCTCCATGGCCTGGTATGCATTGGTTAAGAGGTTGGTGATGATCTGGTAAATTTGATTGGGGGTTGCCAGTACACGACCTGTCTTTTGGGGAATATCGCTGTTAATTGTGATGGACGAGGGGATGGTTGCCCTGAGCATCTTGAGTTTCTCTTTGACCACAGAAGTCGGATTGATGGGGGCGTGGGGTTGATCATCATCTTCTTTAAGTCGACTGAAATCCAATATCTGCATGGTTAAATTTTTAGCGCGGTTGCAGCTATCAATGATTTTCCGGGTGAAGTCACTGGTTTTGGAATCACTGCTTACATCCATCTGGAGTAGTTGGGTATAGCCCAGGATAACCCCCAGAATATTGTTAAAATCATGGGCAATGCCGCCGGCCAGGGTTCCCAGTGCTTCCAGACGTTGAACCTGGGTCAGTTGGGTCATGAGGCGTTCATTCTCTTTTTCGGACAGTTTGTATTCAGTGATATCTCTGTCAATGCCGCAGTACCCTCGAAGCTTTCCGTTGGCATCTATCACGGGTCTGCCATTGGTGAGAAAACACAGGTGTTTTTTGTTCTTATGTTTTTTCCATATTTCAATGTTTTTAAAGGGAAGACAGGCGTTGGTGCGGTGGGCGATACGTTTTTGAGCAATGGAGTCTTCTTTTTCGTTGAACATGGCTGAAAAATGGATTTCATTGAGTTCTTCCAAGGAGTAACCCGTCATTTCCATTATGTTATCAGACACATAGGTATATTTTCCCTGGTGATCCATTTCCCAGATGAGATCCCCGATGCTGATGGTTATATCTTTGAATCGCTGTTCACTTTCAAGAAAATTATTTTCCATTGCCTGGTTTTGATGCAGTCGCTGGTGCAGGGTTTGAATGTGCTGATAAGCCCCCAGTGCCGTTGTGAAAACGGTGTTAAGTTTTTGTGAATTTATTTCAGAGTCCAGGAATAAGTCGTGGATGTCGTCGTCTTCCAGCATCTGTTGATGTGAAGTGGAATCGAATGTTTCTGTTTGAATAATAATTCGAATGTTCTGGTTTTTAAGAGATTTTCGAATATAATGGATGAGCCATCGACCATCTGTTGTTGTTTCCCGGGACAGATGGAGCAGCAGTACTGCAATGTCCTTTTTTTCTGAAAAAAGGGGTTGTGCCCCATGGAGGGAATTGACCTTGAGCAGGGAAATGGGTCTATTTTTAAAGACAAATTGGGAAAGGGTGGTATCAATAAATGTCTGGTTCTTTTCGTCCGGATCTACAATTAATACCTGCCAGGTCTCCCTGGAAGAGGGAGGGGGGGTGTCAATGGTGCCTGTTTTTTTTGAAGCGCTGCATTCCGGAAATTCTGGAGCCATAGTTCTTTTACCCTTTTATCGAAAGCTCGCCGATCATAAGTAATCGGTTTACCTTTTGTCGATATTGTCTAAGATAGCATTTCTATTGACTGTTCTTATAATAATTAAGGAAGATACCAATTTTGTCAATGTAATTTTGATGGTCTGCTGAAAAGTCCAAGTTTCATTTTTTGAACACAAGATGTTGATGGGGCTGTGTGATCAATTTGCAGGGAGGTGCCAATGGGCATGGAAAACAATTGACACCGGTGGTATCTTCTATTAACTATGGCCCTACTTTTTAAAATCAAGACTTGGCTCCAACGCCTTCGCCAATTTTATTTGTAAATATTCGGGTTGTCACTGTAAATGTTTGGCCAGTGCCCCATATTC
>CAYSSE010000379.1:0-4123 GCA_964433355.1 uncultured Desulfocicer sp. | reverse complement strand
TTCCGCCTTATATAGCGATGACTGTCTATAATTAAGTAAGGTGTCCCCCGATCTTTGTCCCCCGATCTTCTTCTTCTTCATTCCAGCTTTACAGTTTGTGAAATAATAATGCGGGAAAGTGTTGAAATTTAGGCTGCTTGCAATAAAAATTCTACCTTTACGGCTTCGTATGGAAACAAGATACGCTTATTGTCAGTTCGATCAAGAATTCCAGCGTTTAATAGTGCAGTAACATCCCCGTGAACCGCTTTAATATCTCGCCCAACACGACGTGCTATTTCACGGATTGATATGGGGCCTGCTCCGCAGAGAACTTTGATCAAAGCCCAACGTTTTGCTGTGAGTACTCGCCAAAGTAATTCAGGGCTCGCAAAACTAATACGCGCTGACTTTTGGGGAGTATTTGTCATCCATGCACTTGTAAAGTCTGCCATTGCCTCATCTGGAGTTTTTACATCAAGAATTAAGATTTTCATTGTTCCACCTCTCTATATCTTCCTGAAAGTCAGCAATCAATTGATCCGGTGTAGAAAATGTATAAATACTTTCTTTACCTCCGAAATGCCTATGGTCGCCTTTCCCAGATTCATTGTCGTAGCGTAAAACACATTCTCTACGCACAACATACGCAAGTCGGTACTTAAACTCATGTGAAGAACCAATAACTGGTTTTGGAAGACGCCATAACACCAACTCCGCAAATGCCGATTCAGAATAGATAATGCGTGTATGAATTAGTTTAACGGCTTTCATGTTAAAAATTATAACAACATATCAATTTGTTGTCAATTACTCCAACACATTAAAATAGTCGCTATTTTCAACGATCGGAAAACGGAAAAACACTCCCGGGGTTTTCCCTTACCTTAATCAACGCTTTTTCAAAGGACATTTCTTGCAGAAAAGCAAAGTGATTGACATCCAATTGCCTGGATGCAGCAAGAATATCCTTTTTTGATTGATCCATTATTTTACAAAATTCGTTGTTGCCTGCTTGTTTGTACAAATCGCCCAAAAGGGACAGAGGAAGCAACGCCATTACCTGGATGGTCGGGCCAGATTTTGAGGAAAGGCAGATCCTACGGCTTTTTTCCAACAGGTGGCGAGCGTTTTCTTCATCACCCAGATCAAGAGCAATTTTGCCCAAGTTATAGGTGTAAAGTTGCCAGGGATGGGAAATTTCAATCTTGTAATTTGATAAAAGCATTTGCTCATAAACGTTTCTCCGAAGCGGATGGTTCTTTACCTGGGCAAAAAATCGGCAAATCAGTGCAAGCTCCCAGCAGGAAAATTTATCAAGAAAGAATAAAGCTTTTTTGGATTTTTTTGAAGAATTTGTAGGAGGTGTCGGATCTATCACATCCGTGGGGTTTATTGAAAAGCAAGACTCTATTTTGCTGATTTCCAGATATTGATCCAGGCTTTTTGCCGCCCCTGTAAAATCTTTGGCATCCAGTCTTGCATAGGTCAGGTAGCTGTACTGGCGCATCCAATCATCCTTATGTTCAACATCCCGCTCTACCCCCAAAGCTGCCAGGGCTTTTTCGGAATAAGCTTCACTTTTCAGGATATATTCGGGGCCGCAAAAGGCATAATGCTGCATCAAGGTACCATACAATTTGCCCAAAATAGGATGTATGGTACAGCCAGCATTGCAGTTATTTTGGTATTCAGTCTGTAAAAATTTGAGGATTCCCTCCAGGGTATCGGGTAGATCCGGGGTAAATTCGAATCGATCATGGGAGGCAACAAGGCAATGGTTGAAAAATGTTGCAACCAGCTTTATGTCCAGTTGTTTGACTTGATCCACCAATGCCATGCCCCGGTTTTTCCATGTCAGGGCTTGCGACACCTTTCCCTGGTGATTGGCCAGGGATAAATTGGGCGTGTACCATCTCAAGGCAGACATGGGGGCAACTGTATCAATGTGATTGAGCATAGAATTGGTCATCAATTGTGAAATAGCGGCTGCTTGATCTATGTCTGTGCCATCATTTTCTACAATGGATTCAAATTTTTCCGTAAATGCAATCAAAAGATCAGAATCTTTTTTAAAAAAAAATCACAAAAAATTAAAAAAAATCATTACAATGACGTTTCTATAGTTAACGGTACAAAAAAGTTTAACCATTAACTATGGAGGTCAACATGGCATCTCTTGGATCAATGGCAAAAATTATCCGAACCCCTGACCAGAACGGACAGCTAACAAAATCATTTCCAAACCAGACACCTTCTGCCACGGAAACCACCCAGAAAACCCTGCACCAGGATCAGTTTCTCTCCCTGAATGAACTCATTGCCCCCAAAAGCGATTTTTCAAAAAAAAGCCGGGGCAAAACCCTGGACGATATCCGGGAACTAATGGCCGCCAATCAGTGGGAAAATATTCTGGCCCTTTATTACCCAGTGGAAGAAAAGGTGCCGGATGTGGTGGCAGCCGGCATGGATACTCCGGTGCGGGAGAAAATAGCCTTTGCCTTGGGACAGCTGGGCCGGTTTGATGATGCCATTGCCGAACTTCTGATATGCACCCGGAGAGAGCCGGACAATTTTTTTTCCTGCTCCTCCCTGGCCTACACCGCCTACAATTCTTTGTATGCCAATAAAAACAAAGAAATCATGCTCACCCCGGATCTCAAGGCAAAGCGTCTGACCCTGGCCCATAAGAGTCTTAAAAAAGCCCAGGAGCTTCGGCCCGATGGTGTCACCAACTTTTATCGTCATGGTATGCTCATCAGCCAGATTGAAAACAAACCCGATCAGGCCCTTTCGCTGTTTCTCAGTGCCTGTCAAAACTGGGAAAAATTGTCTGACAAAGAACAGGAAGCACGTCACCAAGAAAAAAAGAATTACATCAAATCCCTGTATCGGCTGGCAAGTCTTCAATTGACAGCGGGGAATGGGGATGCCGCATTGAAACGCATCAAAACCTGTTTGTCCCTGGGCGAAAAGAGCAACCATATTTCCCTGCCTTTGAAATATTTTGCCCTGGGCAAAGTTTATTTTCATCTGGGGAAAAATGTAGAAGCAAGGGATGCCTTGGTGTTTGCCCACCAGAGCCGGGGATCACGACCGGCAGATTTTGTGGTGGAGCTTCTGGCCAGAACCTTTCTGGCCCTTGGGAAAAAAGAGCGGGCCATGGAAATTTTGAAAACCATTCCGGAACAGGCAAGACGTGCTCCAGCGGGAAAAAAATTATCTGGTCTCCCGGATCAATGGGATGTCCCGGGAGCTTGGCATAACCCCCCTGATGGAATTCAGCGGCAACAAGGGCTTTCATTTCTGGTTTTTGTTTGAATCGCCGGTACCGGCCCAGCAAGTGAAATCATTGCTACAGCAAATGGCCCAGCCGTTGAGCAAAGATCTGACTGCCTTTGATCTGGAGGTGTTTCCCAAACAAGATCATTTAAAGGGCAAAGGTCTGGGAAACCTGGTGAAATTGCCATTGGGCATCCATCGGCTTTCAAGGAAACCATCATTTTTTCCGCTTTGTGAAAAAAGAGACATGGCCTCCCAGCTCCATTATCTGCAAGGACTGCCACTGATAAACGCCTCGGTTTTTAACAAGGCTTCAAAGATGGAGGATGCATCCCGCATGGTGCTGCATCCCCGAATGGCCAAGGCCTCAGCCGAATATCCGGAACTGTTTGAGCTGGAACAACAGTGTCCACCATTGGGGCAGATCCTGGCTTCCTGTCGCCAGGGCCGGATTTGCACAGCCCGTGAGGAAAAGGTACTGTTTCAGACCATCGGGTTTCTGAGTCAGGGCAGAAAGCTGATGCATTATCTTTTGGCCTTTGATGGAGAGTATAATCCCCATCTGGTGGATTTCAAATTAAGCAAAGTGCGGGGAACGCCTTTGGGATGTCGCCGTATTCATTCGCTGATGGGATTCACCGGCGATTACTGCGATATGGAACCGGACGGTACCGGGTATCTCCATCCCCTGATTCATCTACCCCAATGGAAAAAAATGGCAGAAAAAAAAACAGTAAAAAGTGAGCGGGTGGAAAATCTTCAAGGGGCATTGGCTAACATGAAAGTGGCCATTTTTCAGGTACAACGGTTTCTTTAATTCAACACCACCACCGGAGGTAAAAATGGAAACAGTCTATGTGGT
>CAYSSE010000378.1:0-4125 GCA_964433355.1 uncultured Desulfocicer sp. | reverse complement strand
ACTGCATCACCTATTTTACCCAGAGCGGCAGTGGAGCCGTGGAAACCGCCCTGAAATTTACCCGAAAAATCACCGGCCGAAACCAGGTCATTGCATTTCACGGTGCCTACCACGGGGTTTGGTGCGGGTGTGGTTCCCTCACCACGGGTGAGGCGTATCGAAAGGGATTTGGCCCCTTTATCCCCGGTGTCATCCACCTACCCTACCCTTATTGTTATCGTTGTGCCTTTGGCCTTACCTATCCAGATTGTAAACTCCAATGCGCAAAATATGTGGATTATGTTTTGAACACGCCCTATACCGGTGCCGATGACGTGGGCGCACTCATCATCGAATCCCAGCAGGGGGAAGGAGGGTATGTGGCACCCCCACCAGAATATTTCTCCATTGTCAAGAAAGCCTGTGAGAAACACGGCGCCCTGTTCATCAGTGATGAGGTTCAGTCAGGAGCTGGACGTACCGGAAAAATGTGGAGCATTGAACACACCGATGTACAGCCGGATATGATCACCTGGGGAAAAGGCATGGGAGGAGATATGCCCATGGCTGGTCTTTCCATCAGAAAAGACCTTGCCCTTAAAATTGATGATCACTCACAGCCCAATACCTTTGCCGGCAACGGAGTAACTGCTGCGGCCTGCATGACCAACATTGATATCATCACGGAAAATGACGGGGCCTTGATTAAAAGGGCCGGAACCCTGGGAACCAAAATCAAGGGATGGATTCAAGAGGGTGGCAAAGACATTCGTGTCATCGGTGATGTCCGCGGTAACGGGTTGATGATCGGTATTGAGATGGTGGAAGATAAGGAAACAAGGGAACCCCTGAATGGTGATGATATGGGGAAAATCATCATGGGAATGCTGGCACGGGGTGTGATTATGGTACCCTGCGGTCGATTTGGCAATGTGTTTCGATTCATGCCGTCATTAATCATCACCGAGGATCTGGCAAAAAAAGCCACGGACATCCTTTTGGAAACCGTCAAAGAAATTTAACCAATCAAAGAACCCCAAACTTTTTGAGTACCAAATAAATAATGGCTGTACGGCTCTTCACCTGTAACTTTGCACAAATATTTTGAATATGTTTTTTAACAGTGCTTTCGCTAATATAGAAGCGTTCTGCAATTTCAACATTTTTTAAGCCCCTGAAAATGGCATAAATAATTTCCACTTCCCTGGGGGTGAGCTGAAATTGATCCTGTATTTTTTGCTTGTTGAACCGTGAAGGATGCGATGGCTCAAGGGAAATGGTAAAATAAATTTGATGGGGGTTTGCCTGATTTTTCGAAAAGCATCGCACTTCCATATCAAAGGATTGATCTTTTACCTTTATGGGAGATTTCACTGGCAGCACAGTGGGATTTTCTCCCCCCAAGGGTACCCCTTTTTTTAGCAGCAGATGACATTGATTTATGATGATATCGGGTACAGGGAACGTTATGGTTGAACACATATCAGAAAGGATTTCCTGGGCAATGGCATTTAAATAAATGACATCCATGGTAGCATCTAAAACAAGCAGACCACTGGTGCCTTGTCCCTCATGCAGGCGCAGAAGATGCTCGTCCAGGTCAATCTGGTTTTTAAGATTTACATTTTCAAGAAAAGTGGCCAAAAATGGAGCCAAAATGCGTAAAGAGTCCATACTTTCATTTTTAAATCCCTTGTCTCCCCTGCGCATAAAAGAAATGACACCCAGTATCTGCTCGTAGGATTTGAGATAGACAATGGTTTCATGGGAAATGCCCTGGGGATTGAGAAAGTTTTGATAATACTCTGTGTCGTGCAGGCTGGAGGGTGAAATAACATCCGCCAATTCCACAACCGTCTGTCTGGCCCGGGGTCCCTTTGCCAAGGTTAAACCCGAAGAATGATTCACCAGGTATTTGAGTGAGTCAAGTTTATAATAATAATCAAGGTAGGCATCATTAAAGGTTTTATTGGGGTTCCTGGCCAATTGCAACGGAAAAGAGGCCCCCTGCTGGGAGATAAAAACAGCCTGATCCGCATAAATACTTTCGCTGATAAGATCCAACACATTGGATTTCCAGAGTTCAACATTGGAATCCGTATTGATCTTCCCTAACTTTTCTAAAATCTTCATTAATTTTTGTCGGTTCATTCCCTCATCCACCGTATCATACCCTCATCCCCATCACCGAGTTGCCCTTAGACTCATCATATGGGCGCATTCCCATTTTCCCGGCACTATCTATAACTTATTGATTTTATTAAGTCAGCAACAAATTGGTTCAAAAATTATATCTTTATAAATCAAAGAGTTAGAACTCCGGCCGGGAAAATGAGAATGCGTCCCATCATATCAGATTAATGATTCACCGGCAGTATTTTTACAGAACAACACCATTTCGTCAACCGCTGTCCTTTCCTCAAGCATGGCCAATATGATGATCAGTCCCTTAAGTTCGCTTAAAGGCATTTTGATAGACAGCCAGCCCTTCTCGCTTTCCAACTGCAATAATTTTAACCAGAATTTTTTCATCCTCAATTCTATAGACGATTCTGATCTTCTTTTTGTCCGCATAGAGTTTACGGTACCCTGACAGTGTCAGACCTTGTCTGGAACCAAACTCATTCCCCAGACTGGGAGAGATAGATAGTTTTTTGATTTGTTTCAAAACAAGGATTTTAAGCCGATTGTCCAGCTTGCTGATTTCTTTTGCTGCCTCAGGATGGAAAATTATTTTAAAGGTCATCGTTCTCAAGCCCATGATCATCCAGCACTTGATCAAAATCAATATATTCCGCCAATGGTGTGTGCCGACGCTTATTTAGAATTTTTTCAATTTCCAAGTTTTCCATATGGTCTATGCCAGCTTGAAGCCTCTCGTACTCTTCCAATGACAATAAAATTGCTTCCAGATTATTTTTGCGCATGATGGCTATTTTATTTCTTTTTTTTGTCTTGAGGCTGTCCAGCAGGGCACTGAAGTTTCTCACCACTTCGGTGGAACTCACCATTTCATTTTTCGTATATGCAAGCATTTTTATCTCCTCTTAAGTGAATGACACGCTTTTAAGTACACATTTAAATACATAGTATCGCACATGTTTATTTGTGTCAAAAGATAAAACAGGGAGGAGGTGCATTCCCATTTTTCCAATTCTATCGTATAAGCTATTGATTTTATAAAATCTCTCAGCTATTACGGAACTAAAAATATTTCGAGCTGTGCGGGTGGATCATCGCTGACGATATTGAACTCACCGTACAAAATTCAGATGTCCGGTGCCACGGGGAAATACTCTGTGGTATGCTCAATCCTAAATCGTAGCCTTGACTATGCAGTAGGCTTGTTGCCATGAAGCAGTTTTAATATTTCTCTTTGACAAACTAATAATATTAGATTAAATTTGAATCATGAAAACAATCAGGTGGCACAAAAGGGCTAAGAAGCAACTAAGACGAATTGGAGATCTTAAGACCCGGGATAAGATTTATAATGCTGTTGACAGCCTAAAAGCTTTCCCAAATTGCCAAAATATAAAAAAATTAACAAACCGCAATGATTACAGGTTAAGGGTTGGTAGATATCGAATCATTTTTTCAATTGACCTGGTAATCATAAATATCGAAGAGGTAAAAAAAAGAGATGAACGTACATACTAAAGTCCAGATCATAGAACACAATGGCACGCCTGCATTTGCAGTAATCCCATACGCTGACTATTTGGAGCTATTCCCCCAGAAGGAGGATAGTAATTATATCCCCCATGAGGTTGTGGGCTTGATGGTAAAGAAGGGGTACAATACCGTTAAGGCATGGAGAAAGCATTTAGGCCTAACCCAGAATGAAGTGGCAAAGAGGGCAGGTATTACCCAATCAGCACTATCTCAGATGGAAACGTCAGATAATGAGATGAGGAGTGTGACACTTGAGAAACTGGCCACTGCCCTGGGGCTTGATGTTGAACAGTTAAGGGATTGATTGGGCTTGTTCTGAATGGTTCATTTATCAATTTAAACTATTTTTAATTGTCCAGTTTTTGCCTGTCCGTTTAAGGTGGGACAGGCTTTAGGATCAAAACTTTAACCAAAGCGGACAACCATATTTTGCATCAATTTTAAATAAATCCCTTTCCACATAAAATGCCA
>CAYSSE010000377.1:0-4138 GCA_964433355.1 uncultured Desulfocicer sp. | reverse complement strand
TGAGGGAGGAAGGGGTTTTCTATCATTTCGTTTAAGTCGCATGGGGGTTATAAAGCCAATTTCCAGCTCCATGGATGACATTTCAGATACCTGGACATCATTTTTTTGAATCTTCTGAGTACCCACAGGGGCAGTTTCTTGGGGTTGTTCACTTTCGGACATGCCGGAAAGATCCAGCCAGGGCAGATTATCCGGTGCAATGACATTGCGGCTGGAATGATCATATAACATTTGGCCATTGGCAGTGACGCTTTCCAGAGCGAACCGGCTGCGGTGGCCCCTGTGCTTTTTACCAATACCGATTTCCCCCATGACATCAAATGCGTAGATAAAATAGACAAGGCGCTTATTGATGTCCCCAAACAAAATCAAATGACACACCATGGTTTCCCCTTTTTGAAAAACCGTCTTTTCCGTCAACGGGGGTTCCAAAATCATGGGATGAGGCGGTGAAGAAAGCCTGGAATCTTTAGGTAATGCCACGGCATGCTGGGTTTCAAACACCATGGCATAGGTGCAGTTGGAACGAAGCATACAGGTATCACAGGGCTGGTGGGCCAGGGCACAAACTACCCGTTTCAGGGCATGGCCCAGCACCCCCCGGAAAGTTGATCCTTTATAATGGGGCAAGCTGGTGTGGTTGATTTTATGACTTACTTTGACTCGATCTGTATAGCTGGCATCACTGCCAATGCTATACAGGCACACATAGGACATAATAATGGATTATAATGAATAATAACTCCGTTACCTTTATCAGCCAAAGAAAGCTGCTTTTTGTATATAAACCAAGGTATTTGAATTGAGGTCGCGACTTTATCTATAGAAAGGCACGGTGTTGAAGAAAAGCACGGTGTTGATGTCTTTTTGTTTATCATCCTTAAAAAGGAAACAATTTGCTCCGTGTTGTCATCCCATTCAAGTATCTCTATGAAATTTTGTGTCTCCCCATGATTTAGATAAAAATTACATTTCTCATAATAAATAGAGTGTTCATCACCCAAACAATTATTACTCACCCACAAAGAGCAAATAAGAATGAATACAATAAAAAATTTTGACTTTCTTGTGAATCGTGTGTTCTCATTTTGCATATACTTTGTTTCCTTCATTTATCCATCATGCTAAGGGGGCAGAAAATTATAAAAAAAATCCTGTTTGCAAACATGCCTCATCAATTATCAACAGCTTTTTTTTTAGCCCTGCGATAGTATCGAAAAAGCCAGATAGCGGCCAAGCCGATGCCCAAAAACGTTGCAGGAATTACAAAAGGCTGGGTAATTCGGTCTATGGTATGGGAGGCGGTTTTGTGGAATGTCTCCGGGCTGTTCTCCGCTACGGTTGTGAGCCCTTCTTGAACCCCATCGCTGATTTGATAGGCGGCTGTGATCATTGCGACACTCAGGCCCCCGGACATAATGTGCTTCCAATTTAGCTTATCCAGGAAATGGGTTCCGCCTTTCTTATACGCCTCCAGGAGCATCTGTTGGGTGGCCGGGCTGTCGGCTTTTTCTGCATAGCCCACAAGTCGGGTGGCATCTCCGGCGGGCACATGCTTTCCGAAATACCGAACCCCGTCATCCCCGAATTTTTGCACGACCTGTTTCGCAAGTCCCGGCGCTTTTGCTTCTATCTGGAGCACTTCCGTCCCAATACGTCGGGTAAGCGGAAGCAGTTCCTGGGGGTGCATGGCAAGAGCCCGTGCCCCTGCGGGAACGCTGGAGGCAAACTTCCACACATCATCTCCGTGTTTTCCGGCAGCCGCAATCAGCTCAAGCCCACCCTTTCGAGCAGCCAGGATGGCCTCATCCCCATGCTTGACAACCGCATTCCGAAGTTGGGTCAGCGCCAGCTTTCGCGCGGCAGGGCTCAGGGTTTTCCCACTGACTTTTGCCGCTAATTCCAGAACTACCTCCAAGTGTTTTGCGCTCATTTTGATAGCTGGAGCAACAAATGCCTGGGTAGTGACCGCTGACAGAACCATCCATGCGCACATGAGTACGGCAATCCGAACCTTAGTTTTTTTTAATGTGGTATTCGTCATCTTTACCTCCTTAGAATAAATTGGTTGCAAGATTTTTCGCGATGTTGAGGTTCTTTTCATGATAGGTCTTCAGCAACTCACCGGCGCTTTTTTTCCCCTGAATAAGGACCTCTCCCCGGTATTGAACCAGAGCGTTTGTCAATTCCACCGTCACCTGCTCCTTCAAAAGGAACTGAGCATTGTAGAGGTCATAGGCGCACCATGCAGCTCCTCCCACCTCAAGGACCAGTGCGATGGCATCACCTATGGGAAAAGGGCCATCTGCCGCTGCCGTAGCGATTGCATGAGAGGTGGTAGTTTCCATTCGCCGGGCGATATGCTCCAATACATTTTTTGCCTGTCTCAGGGTCGTTTTTACCAGGAACGCCGAAATGGCCAGCCCGGCGCCCGATATCGTCGTACCCAGAGCCATATTGCTAAATTTTTCCGATACATTGCTCATGCGTGTAACATACTCTTTGAATGCCTTTTGGGCTGCCTCATCTTCCGAACCGAGTACGGTTTCCGCGATTGAAGCCAAACGCACCTGCATATCGGTTGTATTTCTGGCCAATGCATCATTAAGATGGGCCAGAAGATTTTCCATCTGTTGGCCGGCATACAAAACACTTTGCCCGATGTGGACATCCATCACAGACTTTATCCGCTCTTCTGTTTCGTATGTCTCAAAAAATATATCTTTTGCCATGTGGTAACAAAGAATGGCGCATCCTTTGAAAGAAGCCAGATCATCAACGGCCGGTTCAATACCTTCTTCAGCGCGGTCAAAGAACCTGCTTATCCCGTTCAGTTCATCTATGGCGGTCTCATAAGCCTCTCTGTTTTTTGTATCGGTTTGCTTCAGGATGACGTTGATTTCCCGTTCAAGCTTTTCCCCGATATGATCGCCATCTTTGTCATACATCGGCCTAAATGATGTCTGAAAATCTGAGATCTGTTCTATATGAAAGAATGCAAAAGCAGCCAGGGATATAACCAAAATGGTGAAGAACCAGCTCCATTTATCCGATTTTTTCTTTTCCAATTTCTTATCCCTTTTTGCAGCCATCTTATCCCCCCCTTGTTGTTAGTTGAATCGTCATTTTCCCCGTCTGCCCAATTCTCGACGTTAACCTTGCCGTTCGGGCCGAAACCTAACAACCCTTCTATTCCATTTGTCTCTTATTTAACTATACGGAATTAAGGCACAGATATTCAAAAAAAAAGAAAAAAGTTTTGGAAAATTCAAATAAGATGAAATGGTCGTCGTGGTTTGGGATCTTTTCATTAAAGCCAGATGGGATCGGGGATCGGATCGTGCCCCTTAAATTAAAAAGTTAATTTTCAATCCCTTCTTAGAGCCTGATAATTTTTAAACAGGCTCTAAAAGAGTAATACGGCGGTGCTTTCTTTTTTTTAAAAAAGGAGGGAAAACAGAAACTGGGGTCTAAAAAAGATAAGTAAGGTGTCCCCCGATCTCGTAAAAAGATAAGTAAGGTGTCCCCCGATCTCGTCCCCAGGAGGAACTTTTGGACTACATGCTACACGCCCTGGACCAAGCAGGTACTCCTCATCTGATGACAACCAACTTGATGGAAACTTTTCCGTATTTCATTACGTTAAGCTGCTCCTTAATTGCTGGATAATCACTCCATTTTTTTGATTTTATCAGGCTGCTGCAAACTCATTGATATCTCACATGTCAAGAACATATTATACCATATATAGTATGTCAATCAACCAATTGATGATGTGAAAGAAAGTGGCTTAATGATTATGAAGAAAGGCTTTTTTTTCCTGTCAAGGGAGTCGATTATCAATCAATTGAAAAAACACAAATAGAAGCATCAAATATTTCACGGCATATTAAAATAAATGAAGTGGAATTTACATATTTTTTACAACCTGTTTACAACTCCATGACACATGGTTTAATCAATGGAGGTAAGGTGAGTTTAACTCGATGGTTGAGCAAATGATTCACCCATAAAAAGGAGACATCCCATGAAACAGATCATTAACACCTATTCCAGAATTATCATTGGTTTTATTACAGTCATAACCCTCCTGGTATCCATGATCCCAACGGCGGGGGCAGGCACCCAAGAAGACACC
>CAYSSE010000376.1:0-4143 GCA_964433355.1 uncultured Desulfocicer sp. | reverse complement strand
AGCATACCTTGGACCGGAAACTTAGGCCTCAGAAACCGGGCTCCAAAAGAAAAGAAAAGAAAAGAAAAGAAAAGATAAGTAAGGTGTCCCCCGATTTTATGTCCCCCGATTTTCCCCCGATTTCAAGGTGTCCCCCGATTTCAGGTAAACTGGTAAAGAACCTTATGGCTGATAGGCCACCTGAGATCATTCGTATTGGAAATGTCAGCACCCTCATGCCCCTGATGAAAAAATGGTTGCCCACCTGGTTGCTTTATCGTATTCTTAAGAAAAAATTTGGCCTTGGTTAAATTTTTCATACTTGTCCGCGATGAGCCAAAATGTTTTAATAACTATATATATATGACCGGCAACCCAGAGTGTGATCGGGTGTATCGACGTCAATCATGAACTTAAAAAGGAAACCATACTAAAATGAATCTGAAGTGGGGGTCGGGGGACAGCTTTCAGGGCATATTGAAAAACTGATATTAACAGGAGGAAGAAACGTTATGACAAAAGAATTGATTGATCCCAAGGTGTATGATTTATACGATGAATACTGTCACACTCAGATGACCCGGCGAGATTTCTTCAAAAACGCTTCAGTGCTTGTTGTTGCAGGGTCTGGACTTGTGATGGCTGAAACCCTGATACCAAGCTATACACAAGCTCAAACTATCTCTTTTACTGATGAGCGTATTAAACCCAGATACGTTGACTATGACTCTCCGGGAGGCTCATCGGGTAAGATGCGTGGTTATTTTGTGAAGCCTGCTGGAAAAGGTCCTTTTCCGGTTGTCTTGGTTATTCATGAAAATAGAGGTTTGAACCCATATATAGAAGATGTGGCCCGCAGATTTGCAGTGGAGGGTTTTTTATCGCTTGCACCGGACGGATTAGCGCCGATTGGGGGCTATCCCGGTAACGATGATGATGGTAAGGTCATGCAAAAATCCCTGGACAAAGAAAAACTTTTCACGGATATGCTGAACAGTGCCAAGTTTCTAAAGAATCATGAAGGATCCAATGGAAAATTGGGTGCAACTGGCTTCTGCTATGGCGGTGGTGTTGTCAATAAGCTTGCCGTCACTATGGGTGCAGATTTGAATGCCGGGGTTCCGTTTTATGGTGTAGCGCCAACCCTTGAAAACGTATCCGAAATCCAAACGCCTCTAATGATAAATTATGCCGAAGATGATCCAAGGGTGAATGCTTCTCAGGAAGGCTATCGAGAAGCGTTGAAAGCAAATAATAAGAACTTCGCCATGTATACGTATGAAGGCACCCGCCACGGGTTCCATAATAACTCAACACCACGCTACAACGAGGCACAGGCAAAAATTGCTTGGCAACGTACTGTTTCATTTTTTAAGGAGCATCTCTCCTAAACCGAAGATCTCTTTTTTTCTACGTTACCAAAAATTTAGGGATGATAAAGGATATTGGAATCAAATAGAGTCCTATATTTATGAACATTCGGAAGCAAAATTCAGCCATGGTATCTGCCAGGAATGTGCAAAAAAACATTATCCGGATTTGGCCATTTATGATGAGAACGACTTATGACTAATTTATGCCGTGTGATTGATTTTATTGTGAAATTTTATGCCGATTGAATCAAAAAAAGAGTACCCGATATAGAGGAAAATTTTATGACTATTTTCATAACCCGTTTTCAATGGTTGTTGTTTGCTTTGCTGATTTTAGTCTTCCCCGCGGCTCAAGATAATGCGGGAGCATCCCAATCTTTGCAGAAGTTCAGAGTGGGGGTATATGATAATCCTCCAAAGGTCTATACCAACCATTCAGGGGAAGCAGCCGGCATCTTTCCGGAAATACTCAAGATCATAGCGGATCGGGAAAAATGGGAACTGGAATTTGTATCATACCCCTGGAACGAGTGCCTGGAGCGGTTGGAAAGCAATGACTTAGATATCATAGGGATATGCCCCTTACAGTTTCAGGAATGAGGTGGGTGACTATCAAGGAATCGCTGTCGACACCATTCATCTCGTCGCTCAGTATCTGGATGTCAAGATCGATATCGTCGAGGGGTTGGACTGGCCTCAAATCATTGATTACGCCGGCCAGAGAAAGCTTGATGCAATTCTTACCGCTGTGGAGACACCGGAAAGGCGAGAGTTTCTCAACTTTACCCATATGTATTTACCAACGCCACTGGTGATAATGACCAAGTAGGACAATCAGGAGATCCAGGGTCCGGAGGGTCTTACAGGTAAAAAGGTGGCCCTGGTGAATGGATATTATTCTGCCGAAATAACCTTGCAGGACCATCCGGATATTATCCCGGTAATGATCCAAACGCCGCTTGATGGATTAACCGCAGTCTCTACAGGCATGGCTGACTGCTACATCGGCGTCATTGGTGTATGTGACTATATATCCAGAGTAAATGGGATTACCAATCTCAAGATTGCCGCCCGCTATGACATGCTGATGTATGGTGAGAGGATTGCCACCCGGAAAGACTGGCCTGAACTTGCAAATATTCTGGATAAAGCATTGGGTGCGATCACTGAAAAAAAGCGGCTCGAACTCCACCAGTCATGGATTTCGACTCTTGCCTCGCTGGAGGGCCCGGCTCTGCTTCAGCAGAAGAATGCCCTCACCGCCGAAGAGACCGCCTGGGTCAAAGAACACAGAGAGATCTTGCTGGGCGTTGATCCTGAATTTGCTCCGTTCGAGTTTATCGATGAGACGGGGCAATATAAGGTTATTGTTCCTGAGTATCTCCATATTTTGGAAAAACGGATCGGGTTGAACTTCAAGGTGGCGCCCGGATTATCCTGGAAAGAGGCTGTGGAACAGGTCAGGCAGGGTGACATTGATATGCTGCCCTGTGTCGGAAAAACATCGGAACGACAGAAGTTTCTCCTGTTTTCCAAGCCGTATATGTATTATCAGCGGGTGATCATCACCAGGACGGGCACCCCGTTTATATCTTCCCTTGACGACATTAAGCGCATGAAAGTCGCTGTGCAGAAAGAAACTTCTCACGAAGGCTATCTAAGGGACAATACGGAGGTTCAACCCACCCTGTATTCGACGCTTCAGGAGACATTAAAGGCTGTTTCAGAGGGAAGCGCAGATGCCATGGTCGGCAATCTCTCTTCCTCCATTTTTTGGATAAGAAAGGAAAATTTTACCAATTTAAAGATTGCCGGGCCGGTGAGTTATGCTTCAGAGGAGCTTCACTTTGCTGTTCACAAAAATTTACCGGAATTAGTCGGAATCGTAGAAAAAGGACTTGCCTCATTGACGTCATTGCAACAAAAAAATATACGGGAAAAGTGGGTCAATGTCGAATATGAGCCTGGTCTCGATCCTGGCAGGATATTTCGTTACTTTCTTCAAGGCCTTGCTTTTATTTTCGTAGTTATGGGTCTTTTTTTGTTCTGGAACTATCGACTGAAAAAAGAAATAGACAAACGAACCGGTGAGGTTGAAAAAACCAACCGCCAACTTCTTTCGGAGATTCAGAGTAGAGAGGTGGCTGAAGCTGAAAGAAAAGATATGCAGAATCAACTTTTTCAAGCTCAAAAAATAGAATCAATCGGGACGCTTGCAGGCGGAATCGCCCACGACTTTAACAATATTCTCTCAGCAATCATAGGATACACAGAACTTTCTTTGGATTATGTTGTAAAAGGCTCGAAACTGGAAGAAAACCTACAGGAAGTATACAAGGCCGGACAAAGGGCCAAAGATTTAGTCAAACAAATTTTGACGATTGCAAGAAAATCGGATGAAGAAATAAAACCGATACCTGTAAAACCCATTATCAAAGAGGCGCTGAATTTTTTAAGATCATCCATCCCGACGACAATAGAAATACAACAAAATATAACAAGCGAATCATTGATCATGG
Source organism: uncultured Desulfocicer sp. (assembly GCA_964433355.1). Classification (GTDB taxonomy): domain Bacteria; phylum Desulfobacterota; class Desulfobacteria; order Desulfobacterales; family Desulfobacteraceae; genus Desulfocicer. The sequence continues at coordinate 272 of CAYSSE010000376.1, read as the reverse complement.
GAAATCCAACCCAGTTACACCAAATCATCATGAACCTGTGTACAAATGCCGCGCATGCGATGGAAGAAAGCGGCGGTTTACTGAGAGTCGATCTGGAAGATGTTAGATTTGAAAAACATGAAACCATTCAGGGACAGCAAATAAAACCAGGGGATTATATAAAATTGCGCATATCGGACACAGGTACCGGTATATCGCCAGATGTTATTGGGGCGATATTTGATCCCTATTACACCAACAAAGGGCCCGGAGAAGGCACGGGACTGGGACTG
>CAYSSE010000375.1:0-4157 GCA_964433355.1 uncultured Desulfocicer sp. | reverse complement strand
ATGAATTCATGGAAACATCAGACCCCGACGTGTTTGCCGGGGGAGACTGCATTGATAATTTCCATTTTATCACCAAAGAGTCCACCCCCATTCAGCTTAGGGGGCCTGCCGTGATCCAAGGACGTCTCATTGCCAAACGCCTGGCCGGATTTGATCTTCCCTTTCCAGGACTTCTGGGCAACAGTGCGGTGAAATTATTTGAGAAAAATATTTCTGCCACAGGCTTCACCGAGGAACAGGCAAAACTCAATGGGTTTACCCCGGTGTGTGCCACAGTGGATTCTGTGAGCAAGCACAGCATGATCCCCGGGGTTCTTCCCTGGACACTTAAACTGGTGTTTGACAAGGAGTCCCAGAAATTACTGGGGGGACAGATCATCAGTGACGCTGAAGGACCGCTAAAGGAGATTGATACCATCAATGCCCTGATACTGGGAGAAAAGAAGATTGCCGATCTGGTGATGCTGATGTGTGCAGGAAATCCTGATTGCGCATCAGAACCAAGCAAGGAACCCATTACCATTGCCGCAGAACAGGCCCTTCAAAAGGCCCGTAAGTAAAATAATCGGCATCCTTCAAAATGACTTTACACTTTTTCAGGGCAGTCCCCATTTGCAGGGAGTTTTTCCCCAAAAGACTGTAAAGTATTTCTATGGTCATATGAAGGATGCCAAATAATCGGATCTTTGCGGATTCGTGTGATTTGGATAGATTGTAGTACACAATGCTCAGTGTTTACACATTGGAAACTATGAATTTTCACACAAATCCGCGATGATCCATTGTTGTCTGCCCCGCCTGTGGGCACAAGGCAGATCGTGACATAAATGCTGAACAAAATATCAGAGACAATGCTGTAATGCCATAACAATATATACCGTGAGTCCCACGGAATTTTAAGCCTGTGGAGAACGTAGCGCTGGCTGAAAGATCCTTTTCAGTGAAATTACCTCGACGAAACAGGAAGAAAAGGAAAGATAATTTTAGATTATCATATATTTTTCAGGACGGAATTGAAAATAGATGGGGAATTCAAGATCGAGGAGATAGCAAATGCCAAAGACGATTAAAAGGATTTTATATGCTGAGGCAAACTATGAAAGCATCATAAAAGAAAATGGATACCTTGTTGATAAAACAGAATATATTGCCAGGCTTGAAAATGTAAAAAATCCCATCTTTCTACGTCCCCGACGCTTTGGAAAATCCTTGTTCTGTAGTATGCTGGAGCATTATTACAGTATCAGGCAAAAAAATCAGTTTGATGAACTTTTTGATAACACCTTTATTGGCAGCAATCCAACACCATTTAGGAATTCCTGCCTTGTTTTACACCTTGATTTTTCCATTGTGGAGACTGGGGGGCTGATTGAGATACAAAAAAGCTTTAATCATGTCTGCAACCTGCGCCTAAAAACCCTTGTGAGAACTGCCAGGGCATATTTTAAAGATCAGGTTTCTGTAAACGAAGGGGAAAGTGCGGCAAGCAATCTTCAGTCAATACTGGATTGTATTATAATGGAAAATATGCCACCTCTTTTTGTCATTATAGATGAATACGATAATTTTGCAAACCAGCTTATCATGACCCATAACGATCTTGTCTACCATAAAGTAACCGAAGATGGCGGTTTTTTGAAAACTTTTTTCAAAATACTGAAAGAGGGTCGCCAGAAGCGTGCAATAAAAAATGTTTTTATAACAGGGGTTTTGCCCATCACCATTGATGAACTGGCATCAGCTTACAACATCGGAACCTTTATCACATTGGCCCCTAAATTTGAAAGTATGCTTGGCTTTACCCAAGCTGAAGTGGATGCACTGCTTGATGAAATATATCTTGATTATAAAATTGATTCATCCACAAGATCGATAGTAAACCATCTTATCAAAAATCAATATGACGGCTACCGTTTCACTCAGGAAAGCAGTGAATCCCTCTACAATTCAACTATGCTTCTCTATTTTCTGAACTGGTTTTGTGAGTATAAAACCATACCCCGACATCTTACAGATCTGAATCTAAAGACAGACATTTCATGGGTAAAGCGACTGTGCGGGGCAAATCCTGACAATGCAAAGACTTTTGTCACGCAACTGACACTGCATAATACCGTTGAATATGATGATGTCCTGCTCACATCAAGATTTAATGTCAGTCAGTTCTTCAAGAAGGGCTTTTTTGCCATCTCCTTTTATTACCTTGGAATGCTCACAAGGAAAGATCCTTTTACTCTGAAGCTTCCAAACCTAAACATGCGCCAGATATTTGTGGAGTATTTCAATGAATTGCATCACATAGATGTATCAACAAAATATCAGAAAATAATGAAACAGTTTCTCAAAGATTTAGACATGAAAAATCTTTTTGCAGGATACTGGGAACTTTATATTTCGCAACTTCCAGAAGCCATATTCCAGCAGTTGAATGAAAATTTTTACCGCACAACCTTTTACGAGATTTGCAGCAGGTATCTTTCAAACTGGTTTACATTCAATGTGGAGCGGTCATACCCAAAGGGCAGATCTGATCTTGAATTTATGGGTAAATATCATGAATCCTATGCCGGTATAAGGATGGTGATCGAGTTTAAATACTACTCCAACACACAATTTTTAAAGTTTAAGTGCTCCCTTGGGGATTTTCAGTTGCAGGAAGGGGATACAGAGCAGATAAACGGATATATTGAGGGGCTTATGCAGGAATATTCAGAGGCAAAGATTTCAAGGTATGTTATCTACTGTGTGGGAAATATTGGTTTTAAGGTTTTTGACTTGAACCAGGATATTTCCTGCTGAAATCAATTGATGAGCCTGTTGATTAAGTCGCTTTTTGCAAAATAAAAATACAGCATCTTGACGTCGGGTGATTTAACATTCAACATATTGTGTCTATAGTCCAGTAATTTGTACTAAGTCAACAGGGTCATCGATTCTCCTGAAACAGACCTTTTCAAACCCCAAGGGAGCCCCCACAAATTTTTGCAGCCGAAGATTACCGTATTTTTTTCAAGGGATTTTCCATGCTCCAGGCTACCCACCTAAGCCGGGACAAGGTGTCAAATCAATGGCCTGAATAGCCTTGATATGCATAATCAACAAGGCTGAAAATTGTCCCGCTTTAGGCGGGTAGTACACTGAATCATAAATTTCTCGGGATTATTCATGAAAAAACCCTTTGAATATCAGGTGGTTTCAGTTTCGGTTATCCCCCGATAGATTTAAGATTTGGTGTAGTAGCCTTTTATTTTGGAGCCTGATTTTTTTTATCAGGCTCCATACTTTTGAAGATCAAGTGTAGTTCTTCATGTCCTGGGCAAACGCATTAAAATCACGATCATGCAGAAATTGTGAAATCATTTTTCCCAGACAGTCAGCCGTATCCACACGGTAAATTCCCCGCTCATCTTTTCCTGCAGCTTCTTTGGCATTGGCCACAACGGTTTGCAATGCCTCAACTGTGATGTTCAGATTGACCTGAACTGTTATCATCTCCTGGTCGTCGTTCATTGGGTTGTTTTCTTTTTTTTTCTATTGTCGGCAGTATAGTATCTTTTCAATGCCTCTTGCACGGTACCAGCCGCCAGAAATGCACAATGCTGATCATCTTCGGGAACCTCTCCAAGTTTTGAGAGAATGAGTTCCCCGGTGATGTCGGCAAGTTCCTCTGCCCGTTTTCCCAGGCTCAACTCTGCGGCAAAGGAGCCGCACACATTGCTGGAACCACACCCATCAGTTATGTAGGAGGCTTCTGACACTATTTCGTTGTCGAATTTAAGATAGATGTCCATGGAATCCCCGCAGGCTCCAACGGTGTGGGCATGGACATCACAGTGGGTGAGTTTTCCTCTGAATCTGGGATTTTGCCATCGATGAAATCCCTTGTCACCCAACACGTCCCTTGCTTCATCAAATATTTTTTCCTGGAGGTCATCCAGAAATTGATCCAGTTTGTCTGCCATCTCTATGTTTCCTGATTGTTTGATTTGGTTTTTTTTATATGAAAGAGTTGGCACGTCTAACATTCTTTCATGCTTCGTTGTGGGTAGGCCGAGGCCAGAATACGGTCTGCCCGTGGCAGTTTTATATGAAAAGGAAGTGTCCAAGTACCCTCAGCAGAGCCCCCCCCGATGGGTAATAGGAACCGGCCAATTGGG
>CAYSSE010000374.1:0-4161 GCA_964433355.1 uncultured Desulfocicer sp. | reverse complement strand
TTGTGCATAGGTAATGCCGATATTGGCCTTGTTTCTGGGGGTGAAGGGCAGGTAATTATCCTCTTTTTCAGGCGCTGAGGGATTTTCCTTGATGGTGGCGTGGGTATAGGTGTAATTGGCGTTAACCGTCCAATTGTCTGACAGGTAAAGGGCAAGCGCCAGTTCTGTACCATAGGATTGGGTTTTTCCAATGTTTTTATTTACCCACACATTGCTGTCATTGAACCAGGATAAAATTTTATCATCGGTGATATTATAATATCCTGTGACACTTGCCTGCACGGCCTTTCCCATCCATTTTTCCAGTCCGATTTCCCAGGATTGGGTTGTTTCAGGTTCCAGATCTGGGTTGGGTTCTCTGGGGTTCCCACCGGAGGTTCTGTCATCGTAGAGTTGGGCAGATGTGGGGGGAGTAAAGCCTGTGCCATAGTTGGCCCACCCGGACATCTGGTCGGTGAATTGATACCGCAGGCCCACCTTGGGACTCCATTGGCTGTCCGTTCGATCTTCCAGAGTGGGATTAATATAATTGCTGAAAACATTGTTAAAGTTTTTCCAGTGATCATAGCGCACACCGGCATGGATGGTCAGAGGGGCAATGGGCTTCCACACATCCTGAACATATCCGGCCAGGGTTCTTACCTTATATTCATTCGTCTGGATCACATCAGTTGTGAACCAATCCTTATATTCCTGATCGGTACTGGTTTCATTAAATGAGAATCCGGTGGTCAACACATGGTTGCCGCCTGCATCAGCGGTGATTCTTATTTCTGCGGGGGTTTCATAATAATCGGTGTAGCGTTTTTTATTGGGATCATAATTGGAACCTCCCTTGTCATAGAGATGAAGAAGATCATCGTATCGGAACCCTGCATAGGCCGTAAATAAAAAACGATCTCCCAGGTCTTGTGAAAAGTTCAACCCGGCAAAATGCCTGTCCCAGTCTCCTCCCACATGGGGACGGCCCCGGGTATATTCATCATGGAGAAAATTATAGAAAAAAGAAATGTCACTCTTCTCTGTGAGATCATACCCGGTGTTAATGGAAAATTTTTCTTTGGTGTAATCGCAGGTGTCGATCATGGTGATGCTGGGGTTGAGGTTGTTTTTCACCACATTGGCACCATCGGATTTTTCATGGGAGGCTGCCAGGGCATAGTTGAATTTTTCCCCTGCTCCCCGGGTTTCTCCATGGAACCCAAAGGTGTTAAATCGTCCATAGGAGGCGCCCAGGTTCGATTCCTGGGCCTTTTGGCCTTTTTTAAGAATGATATTGATCACGCCCCCGGTGGCATTGGCACCGTACAGGGCCGAGGCTGGCCCCCGAAGGATCTCAATGCGCTCAATATTCTCCGTGGGGATGGCCTGGGTAATCTCCCAGTTGGTGGGGATTCCGTTGACCAGGGTCACCGTGGCATCGCTGCCCATGCCCCGGATGTTGGGGTAGGTGGGAAAGGGGGCATAGGCCCTTCGGCTGGTAATCCCGACAACGGATCGTAACACATCCCCCACATCTCCATTGGGAAGATGCTGCCGGGCAATATCATCCGCACGGATCACCGTCACCGATGCGGGGATTTCTTTTAGCGGGGTTTCGTATTTGGTGGCGGTGACCACCAGGGTATCCAGAACCGCCGGTAGCTCCTGGGCACTGCACCAAAAAGCCATCATGAATACTGCAATGATACTCAACATTAATCCTTTCAACACGTTCATCTTTTCTCCTTTTGCTTTTCTCTGTTGAAAGGCAGATGTTTCACCATCAATTCAGATTTTGGGGATTCAGGGTGGTACCCCGCTCATATTTTGAGCCAAAGTTAGAATTGCTGATTTTCCCACCGCTTGATTTCAAACTTTATCCCTGATAAAGTAAAATTTCGGTGGAAACATCTGCCGTCACTGGGAAGGGCAGCCATGACCTTGGCCGGGAAGGGCTGTCCTTCTCCTTTTCTTTTTATCTTTCTCCGTCACCCATAAGTTCTATGGATGTTTCCTCCTTTTTGGGTTTGATTAGAACTTAGCGCCCTTTGGGCGGGCTTTTTACAAGCCGTTGATTTAACAACTCATAAAATGGAAATTCCTATACTATCAAGTTATTGCCACAACGTCTGCCTGCCTCCCATTGGAATTTCATGACGACATGGTCAATGGGGTATACCCATTCATCTCCTTTATGGAGCAGCTTTTTTTTCAAATATGTTTCAATCACCGGAAATAATGCGCTGTCCGTTACACGAAACTTTTCTGCATAGCTGTCCACCGCCGCATCCATTGAAGGAAACTGTTCTTCAAACTGACACTCCAGGACATCCACACGGGGATAAATACCCATTTCGTAAAGAACCCGGAAAAGGAGGTCACTTTTGGGTCCCCCATGGTAACGGGTTTTAAAAAGGGTGGGCCACAGCGTCCGGGGCATCTTTTCCCAGCCCGGAGTTCCGGCATGCCAGTAAAGGATAATATCACCGCATGCCACCGTTTCCATTTTTTTTATGGCCGCCTTTATGTCTGGCATTCCCAGAGACAGGGAGGCCACCACCAGATGATAGGGGGGTTCAAGGTGATCCAGAATGTTAGGATCTTCCCATGCCCTTTGGACGCAGAAGATATTTGTGACCTTTTGCCCCGCCACGTAGTCCATCAAAGCCGAATTCATGGCCATTGACGGTTCCACCGCGGTCACCTGTCGACTTTTTGAGGCCATGGGGATGGCAAGGGTGCCCGCTCCGGCACCAATATCCAGTATCTGGTAATGGGGTTTAATATGAAGTTTACTGATCATCGCCTGGATTCTCTCGGCATGTCGGGCACTGTTTTTTTCAGCATATCCCGGTGTTGTTTTTTTTTCAGAAGCATTTTTTCTGCAACTTTGGCCCGGTGTTTTTTCCCAGGCCTGAATCTGCGATTGCCAGAGCCTGCCTGTATCCACGGTGTTGTCCGGGCTGATCTCATCTTCCATCCGCTGTTTATCTCCCTTTACCCAAAAAAAAAGCCACAAAGGCACAGCAGATATTTCTCTGCTATTTGCCTTCGTGGCTTAATGTTGCTTCTATTTTATTCCAGACGAGGTGTTTTTCTATCCCCTTCGTCTTTTTGTTCTTTAAATTGCCCTCTTCTTGAGGGACATTTTTTTATACTCAATAATCAATTGAGATTTTTTTGTCAAGATAAAGAACTTGGTACCTGGGTTCCAATAATTCAAAGACCATTGCGTTGATTATTTTATCCGGTTCGCCATTTTTTTAAACAATGGTGATCCGGGTGGGGGGAAACGAGTCAGGGCTTTGGTCTGGGGCTGAGCATCGTTTCGCGTCTTTGTAAACGTTTTGGCTGGTATTTGATCATTGAAAGCCAGGCCGGGCAGGGTACTTGCTGTCAAAATTATGTGGCAGGACACCTGAAAATTGAGTCATCAAAAAAGCCATAGCATAGGTTGATATTTAAAAAAATTCAAATACGACACATTTACAAAAAACGAAAACGGACGCTGCTTTTTGGGTCAGTCTTGCCTCGCTTGTTCGGCATTTCCTGCCCGAGATTCTTTTATTGCATTAAGAATATCCTTGGTTGTTGCTTTTGTTTTTATTCCTGCAACGTCAAAAGGGGATTTAGGAGAGTTGGTAAATACAATTTTAAAAGTTTCACCACCCCGACGTTTAATAATAACATCTTCTAATTTTGCAAAATCAAGAACCGCAGAAAATTTCTGACGAGCCTCTGAATATGTATAGACTTTCATCAAATCACCTCCATAATTTGAACCCCTAAACTTTGAGCGACTTCAATCATACGTCGATCAAGAGTAATTAATGGGCAGCGTAAAGAAATAGCACATACTAAAAAATAGGCGTCATATGCGTAAATATTAAATTGAGATGCAACTTTCAGTGCATCACGGATATTAACGTTGCGCAAATCAACGGGTATTTGCTGTGTAGCATCCCAAACAGACAGCAGATCTTCAGGCTCAAGTCTACGTCTTTTAAGCATTGCTGATAAGGCATTTCCAATTTCAAAGGGTAAAATATCCGGGGCAATTAAATCGTGGCCTAAAGTAAGCCTGATAATCTTATCTCTTTCCGGTTCATGAAGAGTAACTGCCAAAAAAGTATTTGTGTCTGCTATTATTTTCATAAGTACAATTGTACTTGTATATAT
>CAYSSE010000373.1:0-4162 GCA_964433355.1 uncultured Desulfocicer sp. | reverse complement strand
TTCCATTTCATAGGGACTGAAAAGCCATGAGTGCAACTTTCAGGTAAGAACCAAAGGAACCACATTCCCATTTTCCCGGCATCATCATATAACGCATTGATTTATAAAACTGATACCAAATTGGCTCACAATTTATATCTTTATAAATCAAAGGCTTAAAACGTCAACCGGTAAAATGGGGCTGTGATCGAACAAAAGGAGAAATATAATGGCATATACAATTACCCCCGAATGTATTGGATGTCAGGCGTGCAGTAAAATTTGTCCGTCCACTGCCATCATCGGTGAGAAAAAAGAAATGCATATCATTAATTCAGATATCTGCATTGAATGCGGTGCCTGTGGAAGGGTCTGCCCGGTGGGAGCAATAAAAGATAGTTTTGGTGTAACAGCCCTTCGGATCAAAAAAAAGGATTGGGAACAACCGGTGGTTGATATGGATATCTGCATGTCTTGCGGTATCTGCATTGACACCTGCCCGGCAGGGGCTCTGGAAAATGCATTACAGCAAAAAAACAATCCCCATGCGTTCCCGATATTGACGGATATCTCCATTTGCATGGGATGCGGGTTCTGTGCCAACGATTGTCCGGTATCAGCCATCACCATGACAGCCAGGAAAAAACAGAACGCCGCACCACAGGAGGCTTGATGGCAAAAACCGCAAAGGGGTCCGGCCTGGACAACCGCCAGAAAATTATGGATGCGGCCATGAATATTATTGGAGAGCAAGGTGTGGATAAGATCACTCTTGCCCAGATTGCAAAGGCCTCAGGACTGAGTAAGGGCACCTTGTATTATTATTATGCCAGTAAAAATGACCTGATTTTTGATATTGCAGATTTTCACATGGATCGGATTTCCACGGAGCTGTTTACCATGATTGAAAATGAGGCATCTCCTTCCTGGGAAAGTCTGCTCACCGCATTTTTTGAAATTCTGCTCACCTCTGAAGCCAGAAGTCGCCTTCATCTGTATTTGATGCGAGAGGCCGTATCCGGCAATACGTCATTAAAGGAAAGATTTCAAAAAACCTATGCCCAATGGTTTTCCATGGTTGACCAGGCCCATTCCCACATGCCGGGGCCTCACATTGATGTGTCGGAAAAATCCAGATTCATTGTGGCAGTGGTGGATGGATTCATCCTCCAGGTGCTGCTGGAAACAGATAAAACTTCGGTTGAAACGATTGTCAGACTCATACTCAAGGTGATATAAGGTCTAATTTTTATTGAATAATATTAAAATATATTCATTATTTTTATTAAATATTATTCTAAGTAAAGGTTGGGGTTGGTCATAAGATGGGCCACTATACGGATACGGAATATATGCCACCTTCAATTATCTGTAATTATTGACTTTAATTTTTGATCAAAATAAATTGGTTCAAAGCGGCCCATGTTGTGATCAACCCCTAAAGATTAAATCACAGGACCTACTTACAGGTATCACTTGGTAATTAAGTTTTCTCAGCTTAAACACTGTTAATCCTGTAAGGAGTTCAGAGAAACCAACCTAACTTGTTAGGAATTACTTAAAATGTATCAAGTATATGTATTGTCAAAATCTGGAAAGCCTTTGATGCCTACCAAAAGATTTGGAAATGATATCATGCCGCCCCCCCCCGACGGGCAATGGGCCCGGCCCGGAACCGTAGACGGCTCAATTGGCCGGTTCCTATTACCCATCGGGGGGGAGCTGCTGAGGATGCTTGGAAATTTTATTTTCTAATAAAAAAAACAGAGGGAGGGACCACTGTTGCATCGTGGCCGTCTTTCGCACTCCGACACGACAATTAGGCAACACAGGGGGTTCTTCAAAAAACAACCCTTGTCAAAGCTGACATGAACCTGTAGAAACAGATCCTGTTTTCAATTCCATCGGATAACAAAATGGAAATGCAGGAAGTTATGATTAAAATCAAAGAGCAGAAAGATCAAATTTCAGATCTTCAGAAATTCCTGATGGAAATTGATCCATAAAAGGGGTATGGTGTTCAATAAATTCAAACATAGGGATTGATCTATGCGTTTCCTTTTATACAATATACGCTATGCCGCAGGAATCGGTAAAAAATTTCATTTACCATTACCCTATAGCGGATATTTAAAAAAAACTGAAAATCAACTCATAAAAAAGATTCCGAATCCATACCAAAACGCAATATACAGCCATATCGGTATGCTGGAGTCTTTCCCCGACCTCGAAAGCCTTGATATTCTTCCTTTGACAAACCACACATATGATTATCGAATACGAATAGGCAGATACCGAGTTCTTTTCAACGACGATGAACAAATCCAGATCATAGAAATCCGGGAGGTGAAAAAAAGAGATGGCCGAACTTATTAATCCCCAAATTATCCAACAAAATGGAGCCCCAGCCTTTGCTGTAATCCCCTGGGATGAATACCGGCGACTCGTTAAAAATCAGGTTGAACCAGATGAGTCAGATGTCTGGTTCCCCCATGAAGTGGTGGGGGCAAACATCCGAGGAGACAACCTTATCAAAGCTTGGAGAGAATACCGGGGCATGACCCAGGACGATTTGGCAACCAAGACAGGAATCAAACAACCTGCCTTGGCCCGTCTGGAGAAACCTGATGCCAAACCAAGAACCACTACCTTGAAAAAACTTACAGATGCCATGGACATCACCGTTGAGCAACTCATTGAATAAATTTGCTACACCTCGCATGGGGGGGCTATTCCAGCCCCCCCTTTTTTTCCATGCGGATGCCTGAAAAACGAATCACTCTGTGTGAAGATCAGACCTTTCATCCCCAAACCTGTCTTGTGGCTATTGAGCCTGAGTCCAACTATATTATTCTTGAGAATATGAAAAAAACCAAAACTTATCATAAAAAATCATATCTTCATCCACGTCAAAACTGTCCAAGGTCTCCACAATGGAATCCATCATATCCGGGGGACCGCACAAGTAAAACTCGATTTCTGAGGGGTCTTCAGGCTGGGCCAGGTACTCTTTGGCAAGATTGCTCTGGACATACCCGCAAAGCCCCTCCCAACAGCCTTTGCGGAAATCGGCAAACGTTCTCGCGGTCGGGCTGAGCGACTTGTTCGCTGAAGTTTTCACTTTAAGTACATGTAATTATGGACAAATAAGTTTAATATTTGGAAAATATGTCTTGTATTTTGCAGTATCTCTTGTGATTAAATCAAATGAAGATACGGATGCATGTGCACCTATAAAGAAATCTGGCAATGTTGAACTCTTTGTGCCTTTATTTTTTCGATAATTAAGGAATATCTTTCCAGCCAGAAAAAGAGCTTCACGAGGTATTTCCAGAACGGTCACACCCACCTGGTTAATTGCATGTTCAACTTCTTCGATTCGATTGAAACCGATTGACACTTCAGTGTATACAATTGAATTTATGTATAAGGTATTAGTCTGACTATATATACCTAATATTTTTTCAGACCAGTCAGCCCATTTGGGATCATCAGTAAACAGGTCAAGTAAAACACATGAATCTACAAAGACACCATTCATTTTTTCTCTCTTGTTAGATTCATGATTTCGTCTGTCGACATTTTAGCAGTAGCAATTCCTCGTAACTTGGTGAATTTGGAAGTTGGTTTATCTCTTGCTACCTTAACAATATAAAACCTGCCATTGTCTTCTTGAAACTTAATATTTGTTTCAGGAACAATTCCCAAAGCTTCTCTAACATCTTTAGGAATTGTCACTTGCCCTTTTGTAGTTACACGCATATCAGACCTCCCTTTTAAAGTAATACCATTATAGTATTACTTGCCGTTCCGCACAACTCTTTTTTACACTCAACTATCAATTTTTTTAAATTGCTTGATATTATTATATATTGTTGTCGATTCTGCAAAGAATAGGTGGCTTCAGTATGAAGTAAATATTCGGGTTGGTTCTGTAAATGTTTGGCCAGTGCCCCATATTCGCTTAGTTGGGACTGCGTAGCATACTATTGCTATGTGAGCAGGCCCCCTCTATAGTTTTAACTTAGAGAGGGGGGTAGTTCACGACTCCAGCTTTTTTGTTGACACTCTGATCGTCAAGGAGTATTTGATTTATTGGCATATGCCAATTTAAACCCATAATTATTTCAGGAGGAAAAATGTCAGCATTACCCGAACTTGTAGTAAAAGCATGGAAAGAGCA
>CAYSSE010000372.1:0-4163 GCA_964433355.1 uncultured Desulfocicer sp. | reverse complement strand
GGTTGCACCACCAGTGCCCGGGCAATGGCCACCCGCTGGCATTCTCCCCCACTCAACTGGGCTGGCAAATGATGTTTCCGTTGGGTCAGTCCCACCTGTTCCAAAACCTGTCGGGTCCGTTTGTGAATTTCTTTTTGGGGGGTTTTAAGAATTTCCAGGGGGAGCATGATGTTTTCCGTTGCCGTGAGGTGGGGCATGAGATGAAATTGTTGGAAAATCACCCCAATGTGTTTTGCCCGGAACCGGGCCAGCTCGTCCTGGTTCATCCGGTTGAGGGTCTGACCTTTGAGTTCAATGGCGCCGGTGTCCGGGGTGTCAAGACCCGCCAGCAATGCCATGAGGGTGCTTTTACCGCTGCCGGACTGACCCGTGATGGCAACGGTCTCCCCGGGAAAAATTTTAAAATCGGTGTTGGAAATCACCCTTAGAGGGGGAGCGCCTGCCTGGGGATAGGATTTTCCCAGCTGGGATACATTCAAAATCGCTGTATTAGTCATGGGTGGGCTCTGGTTTCTTTTTTAATGTATTAATAATATAAGGAAGGACATTGGCAGCCACAACGACATGACCTGCTTTGTTGGGATGGATGCCGTCCATCTGGTTGTATTCACTGAGTCCTGCCACATCCTGGAGCAGAAAGGGCATAAATGCAATGGAATATTTTGCTGCAAGGGCCGGAAATACTTCCTTGAAATTTTGGGTGTATGCAGGTCCGTAATTGGGGGGGATCTCCATACCGGCAAGGATAATTGTCATGCCCGAGGAAAGTGCTGTCTTAATGGTGTCGTCCAGATGGGCCTCCATGGCACTGAGGGAGAGTCCCCGCAGGCCGTCATTGGCACCCAGGGCCAGGAAGAGGATATCGGGTTTGGCCCGTTGGTACCATTTCAGTCGAGACAGGGCGCTGGCTGTGGTGGACCCGCTGATGCCAGCGTTGATGAGCTTGACATCCGTGTATCCCCTGGCAGAGAGAAGGGGGGTGAGCAGGGCCGGAAAGGCCTCCTGGGATTCAACCCCGTATCCTGCGGTGAGAGAATCCCCCAGAAATACAATGGTGGTCTGGGCTTTCAGGGGCTCCGGCATGGCTGCCATGATGAAAAGAAGTAATAATATTGCCCCCAAATACCCCTGTATGCAAGGAGAAGCAGATCCGATGATTGTGGGAATCTTTGATATCATAATTATTTTTTCCAGGTTGTGTTTTTAATTTTTGAAAAAATTGGGTGCATTTTTTACTCTGTTTAATTAATATGTGTGGGGTGGTTCCAAAGCTGGCCACCCTGGTATGTCATGAGCCAGTTTCCAGGGCTGCTCCCTTCCGAACATATGTTAATATAACTGCCACGGGCAGACCGTATTCTGGCTTCGGCCTGCCCACAACGAAGCATGAAATAATGTTAGACATGCCTACTATTTCATATAAAATTGCCACGGGCAGACCGTATTCTGGCCTCGGCCTACCCACAACGAAATATGAAAAAATGTTAGACATATCTATTCTTTCACATAAAAGCTGTCACGGGCAAATTTGATTTTGCACCAGGGTTTGCCCACAATAAATAATGATATGAGGAGAATCCCTATGTCTTCACTCCAGGCACCCAAAGCAGTTATCATGATTCGACCCTGGCGGTTTCATCCCAATCCGGAAACAGCCGGGGACAATGCATTTCAAAGAGAAACCCCCCACCCGGATATGGCCGTGGCAAGCCAGGCAAGGGCAGAATTTGATCGCATGGTGGAAACCCTTCAATCCCATGGCGTTAAAGTCCATGTGTTTGATGATTATGGGGAGCATGAAACCCCGGATTCTGTTTTCCCCAACAACTGGTTTTCCACCCACCCCGGGGGGCATATTGCCATCTACCCCATGTATTCCCCCAGCCGACGCAGGGAGCGGCGAAGTGATGTGATGAATATGCTTAAATCAGAATACCGGGTCCAGGATATCATCGATTTATCCGGTCTGGAGTGGGATGAGCTGTTCCTGGAGGGAACCGGTGCCATGGTGCTGGATCATTTTGAACGGGTGGCGTACACTGCCAATTCTTTGCGGGCCAACCCCATTGTGCTGGAGCGTTTTTGCTCCCATTTCCATTTTGAACCCATGGCCTTTGATGCCTTTGATCGCCAGGGGAATCCCGTGTATCATACCAATGTGTTGATGACCATCGGCACTGACTTTGCCCTTGTGGGGTCCCGGATGATTGCCGATGAAGCCCGGAGAAAAGAGGTGATTCAGCGACTTGAAGGCACAGGCCGGGTGGTCATTGATCTGGATTTCTCCCAGATCGAAGGTTTTGCCGGAAATGCCCTGGAACTCACGGGAAAAGAGGGTCGCATTCTGGTGTTGTCACAAAAGGCCTTTGACGTCCTTACCCCGGATCAGATAAAAATCATAGAACCCCTGGCCCGGATTGTTCCGCTGGAGGTCCCCACCATTGAGCTTGCCGGGGGATCGGTGCGATGCATGTTGGCCGGGATTCATCTCACCCGTCGTGGGGCAAATCTATAATTATTTCGACCTGTGCGGGTATCAATTATTTGTAGTGT
This sequence comes from uncultured Desulfocicer sp., assembly GCA_964433355.1. Classification (GTDB taxonomy): domain Bacteria; phylum Desulfobacterota; class Desulfobacteria; order Desulfobacterales; family Desulfobacteraceae; genus Desulfocicer. The sequence goes on along the minus strand of CAYSSE010000372.1, from coordinate 1,610 downwards.
TTGGCAAGGCAAATAGATCAAATTTAGCCGTCAATTTGTATTGTTAGATTACAAATAGCACGGGAATGCTGCTTCAAACAGTGTCAGCAAAATGCTACCCGCACAGCTTGAAATTTTTTGATTCCGTTTTGTAAAATCGGGCAACAAGACTTGATCATTGAATATCATGCTTTTTGTACCGTTGCCGTGACGGGATGTCAAGTAGATGCAAAGAGAGGTGATCTCCAAAGGGGCCATGGCCAGGACAGATATTTATTTTGGAAAGTGATTTTTATTTTTCAGCTAAAGGATAAATTATATATGTTTTACACCAAGATTCATCCCACCTCCGTTGATGTCAACAAGGCTGGACATGTGGGTTTCTCCGTTTTACCTGCATGGTTTGAGCAGGGATTTGAGGGTATTTATCAAATACTTAATCCCCAGGAGGATGTTAAGCAGGGCTCAGCTATTGTTGCAAGCCTTGAAGTCAATTATATGGCAGAGGTGGACGGGGAGGGGGTGGTGAGCATTGAAACGGGCGTGGGACGCATGGGAACATCTTCCTTTACCTTGACCCAGAAACTAACTCAACATGAAAAAACAGCCGCTGTTTCCCGGGTGACCATGGTTTACTTTGATTACACCCATAAAAAATCCACCCCCCTGCCCAATGATGTGCGTGGGGGGCTTGAAGCTCATCTGGTTGAATATTTTTAGTTGTCCATGATGGAGGGAAATTCATGGTTATTGGTGCAGGAAGAGTTGTGCTGCGGCTTCACGGTGTTCATTCCCTTAAAGAGAAGCGGAAGATTGTCAAAGCCGTTATTGGCCGTATTCAAAATAGTTTTAATGCCTCGGTGGCGGAGATTGGAGCCAATGATGTCCATGATCGGGCTGAAATAGGTTTCTCACTCACGGGTTCGGATCAACGCATCATCAATGCTATGATGGATAAAATTTTCAACAAGGTTGAGGCCATGGGCCTTGCTGAAGTTGTGGATACATCCTTTGAGTTGATGGTATTTTGATATTTGAGCATGATGATGGGCTTTAAGCCTGCGTTGGTGTCGTTTTTGTTGAAGTTTACCGTATGTTCAGACTGTTATTAAAAGCGACAACAACGCAGGTCTGACCCCTTTGGCTCATATTTGAAGATCCCGTTTGCATCAAATTGGTTCGTCCTGCAAACGGGATCATCCAGCGGCGTATTTTCATTGTTTGTCCGGTGTGGCATAATACAATTTTCTATTTTTGTTGTAACAGGCGGGCCTGTCATGCCCGTTTTTATATGAAAGAGTAGACACTTCTAATATTCTTTTATGTTTCGTTGTGGGCAGGCCGAGGCCAGAATACGGTCTGCCCGTGGCAGTTTATATGAAAATGAAGTGTCCAAGTACCCTCAGCAGAGCCCCCCCCCGATGGGTAATAGGAACCGGCCAATTGTGCCGTCTACGGTTCCGGCCGGGCCCATTGCCCGTCGGGGGGGGGGGCGGCATAATGCCATTTTCAATGTTCGTTGTGTCCAGCAGGACATGCCCGTTATATGGAGCTGATTTCCGGCAAACTGGGTCGGGCTTGGATAATTGAGGCATCCACAGCAATGGGATTTCCCTGGGAGACAATCAAGG
>CAYSSE010000371.1:0-4170 GCA_964433355.1 uncultured Desulfocicer sp. | reverse complement strand
TTCCGCATCCGGGGCTGGTTTTTATGTCTATGTTTCCCCCCAGCATGCGTGCCCGTTCCTGCATGGTGGCAAGGCCCAAGCCCCGCTCTTCAAAGCTTCTGCATCGAACATGGCCCATGTCAAACCCTTGTCCGTTGTCTTTAATTGAAAAAATAAGTTTGTGCTGGATCTGGTTAGCAGTGAGTTCCAACCGGGTGGCCCTGCCATGTTTCACCGCATTGGACAGGGCTTCCTGGAAAATACGATACACCAAGAGCTGTCTTTCCTGGGATAATATTTCATCCACATTGTTAAGGTCAATGTCTGCTGCAATGTCAAAATGATGCTCCATATTTTCAATGAGCCACATCAGGGCCGCCGCCAGCCCCAGATCAGTGATCACCGTGGGAGTCAGATCCCGGCATAGACGCCGGACATTTTCAATGGTCATGTCAATGTACTGCACCATCTCCTCACACTCTTTTTTTGTGGTGTGCTCTTTTGTGGGCAACCCCTCTTCCATCATAATTATTTTAAGTTTCATAACGGTTAGGGATTGGCCCACCTCGTCGTGGAGTTCTGTGGAGATTCTTTTTCGTTCATCCTCCTGGGCCGTCAACAGTTGTGAATTCAGGTAATGAAGCTGCTGTTCCGATGTTTGAAGGGTTTCCAGATTTTTTTTCAGCTCCTGGGCCATGGCATTGAACACCCGGGAGAGATTTCCCATCTCATCGTTGCTTTTAATGGGAATTTGAATGTCCAGTTTTCCTTGTTTTACCATTTCTGCCCCCTTTACAAGGAGTTGCAGGGGATTAAAAATATGCCGGGTCATCACAATGATGAAAAAGGAGATGAGTATGGAGCCCCACAGGGCCATACCCAGGAGATAATCCCTTGTTTTATTAAGAGACCCATAGATTTCGTTGTAGGGATCCGTTGCCACGATAAACCATCCCCAGGGTTCAAAATAATCAAATCTTCCCAGATGTTTCTCCCCCTGCCAGGTATAGTTTAATTCCCCTTTTTTTTGTTGTTGAACAAGGGAAAACCATGGCGTTTGACCCATGGGGGTGCCAATGAGTTCCGATTTGGGATGGAACAATATATTTCCCTTTACATCAAGGATATAAACGTAACCACGTTCTTCTATTTGAATGGCGGCAAGCCCCTGCATGGCATCGTATTGTGCCTTGTGGGTTCCTGCATGGATGTTAGTGATGCCGTACATTCTCAGGAAGGTTTCCTGCTGATGAACAACGTTAATGGCCTCATCCAGGCGGGTTTCCAACCAGCGCTGGGCAATGTGGTGTAATGCCTGCCGGGAAAGATGGAAAGTGACATAAGATCCCATGAGAAGAGCGATGAGGGCAATGGGAAGGGTGACCCCCAGTAGTTTATGATGGATTTTCATTGCAGGCTATTCCGGTGATCTTGAATGGTTGTTTTTTCGGTAAACTGGGGGTAAAGGGCCATGGTGGAAATTATGGGGTGGCCATAATCTACGGTGTGCCTGCGGACATAAATCTGATTTTTGTGGTGAAGGGGGTATACCACCATCTCTTCCAGAAGTTTTATCTGGGCATATTCCCACAGCTTGATCTGCCGGGAGGTGAACCTCTCCAACCGGGCCGTTTCAATGAGCTTATCAATGCCTTTGTAATGACTGAAGTTGGTGGCCGGGCTTTTTCCCGATAAGATGGTGGCACTGGAGTGGAAAAAATGGCTTAAAAATTCGTCGGTGGTGGGCCGAAATGCTTCGTAAATCACAATGGGATTAAAATCCTGGCGGATGAGGCGGTGCATGGTGGCATGATCCACCAGGTGCAGGGTCATGGTGATATTGATGGTTGATAACTGGGCCTGGAGGGTTCGATAGTTATTGGAAAAAGAGCCCACCTCGGATACCACCACATCTATTTTAAATCCATCTTTTAACCCTGCTTCGGCCATCAATTGTTTTGCCTTGTTGAGGTTTTTGGCATAGTCCAGCCCCAAGGTTTTTATTTCTTCTTCCCTTAATCCACCGGGCATATAAGGGGGAACTGGGGAAAAGACAGAACAAACCAGTCCCGGGCCAAAAGGGGTCAAAAACTGGTTACGATCCACGGCATAGGCCACCGCCTTTCTCACCCGGATGTCAAAAAAAGGGGCGATTGAGGTGTTAAAGTAGAGGTTGACGGTTTCCGACACCCCGAAACTGTCCAGCCTGAGATCCTTTTTATCTTTGATCCGTTGCAGCCATCTGGCATTGGGCTCTCCCACAATAACATCCATTCGGTTGTCGGCAATGGCTGACAAACGCTGATCTGCATTGGGTAAAAAATGAATGTTCACGCCTTCCAGAAGGGGTTTTCCCCGGAAATAGTCATCATGGGCATGAAGCAAAAGATGGTGGTCATCGGGGGGAGTTGTAAAATAGAAGGGACCGGTACCCTTGAGGCGCAGCATGCCCCTTTCATCAACGGTTTCCTTGACAATGAACCCCCCGGCATAATTGGCCACCTTGGGAAGAAAGAGCAGGGGAGACTGGGGCGGGTCCACGGTGAACCGAAGGGTATAGGGGCCGGTGACCACCACGGAAATACCTTTATATCCTCCGGCGTAGGCAGACCGTTGGGGATCTGCGGCTTTGATAAAGGATTTACACACATCCAGGGCGGTTAGCTCATCGTCTGTTTCTCCGGGATATTTTTGGAAAAGAATGTCTTTCTTTAATTTGAAGGTCCAGGTCTGTTTGCCCCTTACCATGACGGGTTCTGGAATTTCAACGGCCAGATCCGGTTCCATCTGTCGGGAGTTGCCGGGCTTAAAACGAATGAGCCCATTGTACACCATGTCCGCCAAAATCCGGTCACTGGTGGAAGCTGCCTTGTGGGGATCCAAGGTATTAAATTTTGACACATGGATTCCCATGCGCAGGACGGGGCGGGCAGGGGTGATCTGGCTTGTGTGCTGTGGGGTGTTTTCTGCCGGGGCATCCCCTGCATTGGCCAGACAACTGCATGGCATCAGAAAGAACAGCATAAAACATGTGATTGTTAGAAACTTTTTCAATGACTCGATAATCCGATGTTCTTATTGTAGTTAGCCTGGGCAACCCATCGGTCGATGAGATAACGAATAATACAAGGACATAATGCCACCGTCGGAGAGCTCTGCTGTCGGTATTTTAGAATTATTGACCATGGGAATCAAATTTGCATTATGCTGTTTTTTGTGTAAAAATCAACCTTGTTTTGAAAGAATCATACCCCCAGAGTGGTTGGTCTTGTGATCAAACCCTAAGAATATTCTGGGACGATGGTATCAATATGAGGAGGAGAGAATGAAGGTCATTCAGATGCTGTCCCGTGATGGCTGGTTCAATTATTCCTATGCGGTGGTGGGACAAAACCAGAAAGCCTGGTGTGTTGATCCCTGGGATGGGGAAGAAATTTTTGCTCACCTGGATGGACAGTCCATCATCATTGAGGGAATTATTAATACCCATTCGCACCCGGATCACACCCGGGGCAATGAGGAATTGGCAAGGCTTTCAGGTGCGCCCATTCTGTCCCATGAGGCCCTTCTGGGGCAAACGCTTATTCCCCTGGATGTCCACACCACCATTGAGGTGAAGGGCACCAATGGCCACACCATGGATCATCTTTCGTTCTTGCTGTGGGAAAGGGGAGTTCTCACCGGTATTATCTCGGGAGATGTGCTGTTTAACTTTGGGGTGGGAAACTGCAAAAACGGCGGTGATGTGGCAATGCTGTTCCAGACCATCCAGACCTTAAATGAGCTTCTTCCCGATGACTGTACCCTTTATCCCGGCCATGATTATATGGAGACCAACCTGGGATTTGCCATGGCCAATGGGGTTGAAAAGGCAAGTGAGTTCATGTCTCAATTTGAGGATTGGGCCGGTAAAAACACCACCATGGGTCTTGAACGAAAGATCAATCCCTTTCTCCAGGCCCGAACCCTTGAAAAATTCAGTGCCTTGCGGGCATTGCGTGATGAATGGTAATAGGCCAGCCCAGAGATAGGTCTATTTTCAATTTCCCCCATGGGGTCATGGGGGAGATTAAGCTGAGTATTAAAAGTGGTGAACCCAGCGAACATTAAAGCGGTTTCCCTTGGGACGGTTTTCAGCGGCGGTTTCAAAATAGGTGTTAAAAAACAGGTGGTCATCCTGGGAGAAATGGT
>CAYSSE010000370.1:0-4172 GCA_964433355.1 uncultured Desulfocicer sp. | reverse complement strand
CATTTGGCTCCGCGTCTACGACCCAATATTCGTTGTGGGCAGGCCGGGGCCAGAAGACGGTCTGCCCGTGGCAGTTATGCCATGGATTGAAATTACCTGAATCCAGGATGGTTTTGTGAATTAGGGGTTGCAAAAAAACGCATCATGTTATATGAAGGAACAGTTTTTTTGCCTGGGTGGCGGAATAGGTAGACGCAAGGGACTTAAAATCCCTCGGAGCATAGCTCTGTACGAGTTCAATTCTCGTCCCAGGTACCATTCTTAAGGATTTCGGACCACCTTCGAAATCCTTTTTTTTATTGGCCCATGCCGGGTTTCAGGCATTTTCCCCCCCAAAAAGAGAGCTTATGCAAAAAATAGAAATAAATGGCGGACATAAACTCCAGGGCGAAGTGATCGTCAGTGGTGCTAAAAATGCAGCATTACCCCTTTTGGCATCAGCCCTTTTGGTGGCCGGGAAAGTGCAATTTTCCAATATCCCCGACCTCATGGATATTCAGAGTATTAAATTGCTCCTCAAAGACCTTGGTGCCGATGTTCAAGGCGAAGGCCATGATGTCACCGTTGATGCTTCCGGTGTTCACAAGGTTGCGGCGGAATATGATCTGGTGAGAAAAATGAGGGCTTCCATTCTGGTGCTGGGACCTCTGACGGCACGGTTTGGCAAGGCTCGGGTATCTCTACCCGGGGGATGTGCCATTGGTGCACGTCCCGTTGACCTTCATTTAAAGGGGCTGGAGGCCATGGGGGCTAAGATTGAAATAGACCATGGCGACATTATTGCCACGGCAGATAGACTTAAGGGAAGTGAGATTTATTTTGATATTCCCACGGTCACCGGTACTGAAAATCTCATGATGGCAGCCACCCTTGCCCGGGGAACCACGATTTTGCGAAACAGTGCCAGGGAGCCCGAGATTATTGCCCTGGCCAATGCCCTGAACAAAATGGGAGCCGATGTTCAGGGGGCTGGAACCGCCGTGATCAAGATCAATGGCGTGGATCAGCTGAAATCTGCAAAGATATGTGTCATACCCGATAGAATTGAGGCGGGCACGTTTTTGGTGGCTGCGGCTGCCACCCGGGGGGATGTACTGGTAAAGGGGGCTGATCCAGAGCACATGGGCGGCATTATTAACAAATTGAGGCAGACTGGCACCCATGTGGATGTAAACCCTGGGGGGATTCGGGTGCAGGGGATTGAAAACATAGGCTGTGCTGACATTAAAACCCTTCCTTATCCAGGATTTCCCACGGACATGCAGGCCCAATTCATGGTACTCATGTCCCTGGCCCGGGGCAATAGTGTGGTTCATGAAACCATTTTTGAGAACCGCTTCATCCATGTCAATGAACTCCAGCGCATGGGGGCGGATATCACCCTGGCTGGGGGAAATTATGCCATGGTGAGAGGCGTTAAAAATCTATCTGGTGCCCAGGTGATGGCATCTGACTTAAGGGCCAGTGCCTCCCTTGTTATTGCAGGTCTTGCTGCCCGGGGAACCACCACCATCAATCGGGTGTATCACATCGACCGGGGCTATGAATCCATTGAGAAAAAACTGGCGGCATTGGGGGCTGACATCCACAGGTTATAAACACCATGAACCACAGGAGCTTTCCATGGGATGACATTTAAAAAATGGAATGGGCCTCCGCTTGTTCCCCTGTGCTGTCTGCTTTGCCTTGGCATCCTGATCAGCTCTTTTTTAGGGGCAAAAGCCTTTGTCTTTTTTTATGCTCTCATTCCTGTGGGCCTTGGTATCCTTTTTAAAATTTTTAAGAGAAAATCTCCTGGCTGGCTCAAGGGGGTTCTCTTTTTTTTGTTGGGTGCAGTACTCATCCACAGGGTTGAATCCCCTTCCATTCCTCTGCATCATATTTTGTCTTACACCAACCAGGGTAAGATGTGGGTGGTGGGCAGGGTTGTCACCCTGTTTCCTGAGAGGGGAAAGAGCATTGTGCTGGCTGCGATATCAGCGGGAAAAACCCCCTCTGAGCTGTTAACATCCACAGGGCACATCAAGGTGACCATCAGGGATGCAGATCTTTTGCTTGCCCATGGGGACATTGTTAGGGTAAAAGGAAGCGTTCGCCCTTTTCGAAATTTTGCCAACCCCGGTGGGTTTGATTATGCCCGCTTCATGAAGCGAAAGGGCATCACGGCTTCCCTGTACTGCCGGGGATCTGATTTTTCCTTTGAGAAAATGCAGTTGTCACCGCCATGGACTACCCGTTTCATCCGTGGAGTTTCCCACCTGCGAAACAATTTTTCTTTTTATATTCAATCGGCTGTGAAAGATCAAAATAGCACGGCACTACTAAACGCACTGGTGCTGGGAAAAAGAAAGATGCTCACAACAGATCTTCAAAATACCTTTTCTCGATCAGGCGCTTCTCATGTGCTGGCCGTTTCCGGCCTTCATCTTTCCATCGTTGCCACGCTGTTTTTTTTTCTTTTCCAGAAATTTTTTTCCCTTTTTACGCCACTTTTGATCCGGGGACTTGTCCGTAAAGGGGCAGCCATGATAACGCTATTACCCTTGGCTGGCTATGCCCTTATCTCTGGCTTTTCTCCTGCCACCCAGCGGGCCTTGATCATGGTGTCGGTGGTGATGTTTTCCCTTACCATGGAGCGGGAAAACATAACACTCAATTCCTTGGCAGCAGCGGGTATTGGTATCTTGATTTTTCAACCCGGGGCACTTTTTTCCATCTCCTTTCAACTCTCCTTTGCTGCGGTCTTTTTTATTATTTCCGGTCTTGATCTGGCCCGCCAGCATAAATTCCCTGCTTTTGGCCATATTATTCTCAATAAAATTGTGCTCTTTTTTCTGGTCTCTGTGCTGGCCATTGCCGGGACCCAGCCCTTGGTCATGCGTTATTTTAATATGGCAAGTTTTGCCGGAATATTTACCAATGCAATCACGATTCCTGTGGTGGGATTTGGGGTACTTCCCCTGGGGCTTTTGTCTTTGGTGGTGTTTCCACTGTCTACCACCCTTTCTGGCGTATGCCTTGGGCTGGCAGGGGAAATGGCAACTCCCTGCATTGGTTTTCTCACCTGGGTGTGTCAGGTGCCTGGTGCCTGGTCAAGAACGGTGACCCCGGATTTGCTTTACCTGATTGCCTGGTATCTTGCCATGCTGGCCATTTACGTGGGACTCCGGGGCTGGGGAAAAAAATGGGGAAAATTATTGGGAATGGTGGCCCTGTTGCTTCTTATGTTTCAAGGGGGTCTGGATGTCCGTGAGCGTTTTTTCAACCACACCCTTAAAATTACCGTGCTGGATGTGGGCCAGGGCAACAGCGCTTTGATTCATTTACCAGGAGGGAAATGTTTTCTGGTGGATGGCGGTGGATTTTCCAGTAATTCCATGTTTGATACGGGCCGATATCTGGTGGCTCCCTATCTGTGGCGCCAGAACATACTCTCCCTGGATGGGGTGGTTCTCACCCACCCGGAGGCGGATCACATGAACGGGCTTTTATACATTCTTGAAAACTTTAAGGTCAAGGTGTTGTATAAAAATGACGATCATCGCCAAACCCAGGGATATAAACGACTCATGGCATTGGCCAAATCCAGGGACGTCATCATTCACAAGGTTGATCCCACAGGGGAGGTGATGGCCATGGGACAGGACGTGACCCTTCGCTTTTTCCCTGGATTTCCCGTGGAGATGACCGACAAAAAACAAAAAAAGAGTTATAATGATAACTCACTGGTGCTCGGGGTTCGGTACAGGGCCTTTTCCATGCTTTTTGCCGGGGATATCATGACCCGGCGGGAGGCAGTGCTTTCGTTGCTTCCTGGTCTCGCTGGAACTTTAAAGAACACCCTTCTCATGGTGCCCCACCATGGCAGTAGCACCTCCAGCACATCGGCATTTCTTGAACGGGTTCAGCCGGAGATGGCCCTTATTTCCTGTGGATGGCACAACCGCTTCAGATTCCCCCATGCCCGGGTGATGCAAAGATACCAGAAAAGAAAAATTCCCATTTTACGCACCGACCGGGACGGTGCCCTGTACATTGTCTCAGATGGAAACAAGTGGCATATCCAGACAACCCGTTGATATTTATACACGGTTCGCCCGTGGCAATTTATTAGAACATAAAACTTCCGGGCAACCTCAGCAGAGCCCCCCCCCCGATGGGTAATAGGAACC
>CAYSSE010000369.1:0-4174 GCA_964433355.1 uncultured Desulfocicer sp. | reverse complement strand
CTCTGGAAAATTAAGAAAGAAGATAAACAGTAAATAAAGTGCGTTTAAAAATCATTTTAATTTCAATATTCCTCCGCCTTCATAATCGTCATTACCCTCGTCGTCACCGCTGGATCGCTGGCATCAGGTGAATGATGGTTTAACTCATTGTCAAAATAATCAATTTTCCAAAAGCATTTTATCCCGTCAACCGTGACCGCTTCAAAGTCATGCTCTCCATGGGGATCATTGTCAGATTTGAACTCACTAAAATTTCGAACCGCCAAGAGAATACGGTTAACCTTATCTTCACCCAAAGCCTGAATCCCCTGGGTAATCATAACTCGCCCCCCCTGGAATGTCTGCCGAAAAAGATCATTGAGACTCATGATCTTCTCTTTTTTTTCTACCTCCCCTGTCTCGCTGTGATCATCATTCATCTTTTCAGGCATTGAATTTTTATTAAAAACTCCTGTATTTTAGACTATATTTTAAAAAATATCAAAAAGGTCTCCCCACGCTCACGCGAGATTGTCGCTGTCTATTTATCAAACCTCAACCACCGAATTTCTCCCTTAACTTCTTTTGTTTCAATTTCAACCGGATTTTTTTGAGCCATTTTATTAAATTCCGCACTTTCAAAATAGGCGGGCATATTCATTTTGACTGGTTTATGGTGGCCACTCACCAAAACCGCTTTGTGTTTTGGCAACATCCTGATTTCATCAACGCTTAATAATGATTTGGCGACGGTTCGGGCTTTCTCTGAAAAATCGCCGTAAACCACATCATAAACCGTATTCTTTCCCAGCACCCTCTCCAAATAAGAACAGGTTTCCAAATCCAGTCCCGAAAAAAAAAGCTTATTATTCATCCCTCCGGAAAAGATACTCGCCGCGTCGTGTTGGCCATAAATTGCTTTGAGCTGCGCCAGGTCTTGCAAAATAATAGAGATTGAGCATTGCCGCTTTCTTAAAGTCGTGGCAATGCTCGCAAAATTATTAATCCTTCCCAAATTTCCAAACTCTTCCATGAAAAACAATACCGGCAAAAATCCCGCCCCATAATTTTTGAGACAGTATTCAAAACAAGCGGAATAAAAAAGATTTATAATTAATGAAAAATAACGCACTTTTTCTTCCGGAACTATTAAATAAACCACCGTCGGTTCTCGGCGTAAATTTTCTATTTCGACGGTATTTCTAAAAGTAAATCGAACCACATCTGAATCACTCCAAAGGTCAAGAGCCGCCCGGGCGGTGGAAAGAATATTCGCGATCACTTTTTGATCTTGAGCCACAAACGCCTTGTATTCGGTAAACATAACATCGTTTAAATGCATACACATAAAATTTTTAACCTCCTGCGTCTCAATGCCCAAGTGGTTCAGCAAATAACGAACATTCCCCAAATTAATTACACCATCATCCTGAGTGTTGTTGAGAGCCAATAAACAAAGGGTGCGGCTCTTATCAAACAAGACAAAATAATTATAAATAAAGCATCTTAAGCATTCTATCATCAATTTTAAGTCAGTATAATGCAAGATAATGCAGCTGTCGATCAATATCCCATCGAATTTTGAAATTTATTATAGCAGAGCAACGTAATGGTTTTTAAAACGGTAACCCTGAATTTTTGACTGGACATTAGGCCATTTTTTCGCTATGACAGGATAGCGGGAGGTATATGGCATGCAAAATATAAAACAACAGGCATTTTGTGGTCGAAAATTTACCAACGAAGACATTTTATTGATCCAGGACATAATTGCTATCTGTGGGGGTATCAGCAGACGTGAGTTAGCGCATACCGTATGCGAATTACTGGAATGGAAACGCCCCAATGGCAAACTGAAAGCCCGGGAATGCATTGATTTTCTGGAACTTCTGGATTCCGGGGGTGCGCTAAAGCTTCCTGAGAAAAGGAAAAGCCAAAGAATATCTCATAAGATTATTTCTGATACACCTTGCAGACAGCCCAGCGTTCTCAACGGCAGCGTGGAAGACTTCGTTCCCCTTGAAGTACAACAGGTCCAGAATAAAGAACAAAGAAATTTATTCAAGAGTCTTTTGGGCAAACACCACTATCTGGGATACGCCATGCCCTTTGGGGCACGTCTACAGTATCTGGTTTATGTAAATAAACCGCATCAAGAGGTGGTTGGTTGCGTTCAGTTTTCAAGCCCAGCATGGCGGATGCGTGCCCGGGATGAATGGATCGGCTGGACAGAGGAAAGGCGAAAAATAGCATTACAGCAGATAGTTAACAACAGCCGGTTTTTGGTGCTGGCACCTATCAAAAATTTAGCGAGTGTGATGCTCTCCTGCACCCTGCGGCAACTGAAAAAAGATTGGGAACGGCAATATGCCATTGAGCCACTTTTGGTGGAGACACTGGTGAACCGGCAACGATTTCATGGGGGCTGTTATCGCGCTTCGAACTGGATAGAACTGGGAGAAACAACGGGTCGTGGGCGGTCAGATAAAACTAATACGCCCAATAAAGCCCTTGCAAAGACCATTTTTGTATATCCACTGGTGGAAAATGCCATATGTCTGCTTAAAGAAGGGGGAATATAGATTATGAACACAGCGCTGCACCTCTCTTCAATCGAGGAATATGATCAAGGCCAGGATTATTTTAACACTATCGTACATTTTCTTAAATCTGAGGAGTGTCGTTCAATGAAATTAAGCGGGTTGGAAAGGGAACTTGAGAAAAAGGGTCGAGAACTGATGCGCATCCTTTTACAGGAGTACCTGGACAAACTCAGCCCCAACATTTGCGAACAACCGGTTCGTGGTTCAGATGATATAGAACGCCCCAAAGCAAGATCCCATGAACGGTATATCGAAACCGTGTTTGGTACCGTTTCATCAGACCGTACCGGTTATGGTAATAAAGGTGTGGACAGCCTGCACCCATTGGATGCTGAACTTAATATCCCCCCCGAACGTTACTCCCTGGAACTTCGCCGTCGCGTGGCTGAAAATGCCGCAAAAAACTCTTTTGATGAAACAGTGGACACCATTGATAAAACCACAGGCGGCCATATCCCCAAACGCCAAGTGGAGGAATTGGCGCAACGAGCTGCCCAGGATTTTGATGCATTTTATGAAACCCGTCAGCATAACCCGGATGATAAAGCACCCACTGGCCCTATTGTTGTAATTAGTGCTGATGGTAAAGGGGTGGTGATGCACCAGCAGGATCTCAGAGAAGCAACACGCAAGGCCGCCGAAAAGCGTAAAAATCAGATGGAAACCAGGCTATCCCAAGGGGAAAAGAAAAACCAAAAACGCATGGCCACGGTGGCTGCGGTCTATACGATTGATGAATTTGTACGCACCCCTGAAGATTTGGTTCCAAAAGACGACAGTAAGCCTCACAAAGAAAAAGAAAAAAGCCCTGCTCCAGAGCAAAAACGTATTTGGGCCAGTCTTGAAAAATCCGCAGCAGAGGTCATTGAGTCTGCTTTTTCTGAAGCCTCACATCGTGACCCCGAACAAGAAAAAAAATGGGTAGCTCTGGTTGACGGGGAAAATAATCAACTCCGGATTCTCAAACGCATGGCAAAAGAACAAGGCATTGCCCTTACGGTTATCGTTGATATCATCCATGTCATTGAATATTTGTGGACAGCTGGGCGGGCTTTTTATCCGAAATCTGGAACAGATCTTCAAGAATGGGTACAACACAGACTTCAAAAAATTTTGTTAGGAAAAGCCGGATTGGTGGCTGGCGGAATGCGCCGGAGTGCCACATTAAAAAAATTCACCGATAAGCAACGAGAACCTGTGGATGCTTGTGCCACTTATTTAAAAAATAAGGCACCTTACCTTAAATATGATCTCTACCTTGCCAACGGTTTTCCCATTGCTACAGGGGTCATTGAAGGCGCATGTCGGCATCTTGTCAAAGATCGTATGGATATAACTGGTGCAAAATGGCGCCTCACCAGTGCTGAAGCTGTGTTACGTCTGCGTGCGTTACGGAGCAGCAAGGATTTTGATGAGTACTGGAATTTCCATGAGGCCTGTGAATACACACGAAACCACCAAAATCAATATGCTGACGGTGAAGTTCCACCTACAAAGCCTCCACAATTTTCATCCAAGGGATGCCATTTGAAAGTTATTAAAGGTGGAAAGATATGACATTCTTTTAATGATGTTGAAAAAGAGCCGCACCC
>CAYSSE010000368.1:0-4178 GCA_964433355.1 uncultured Desulfocicer sp. | reverse complement strand
AAAAAGATTGAGGTGTTCCATCTCACCCGCAAGGAGTATGAAACAGTGCTTGAAACACCCCTTGAAAAAATGGATGTCAGTGAGATGATCGAAGAAAATGAGTCATTCCTAAAAAATAGAAAGAAAAAAAGGAAAAATCGGAAATGATTAGAAAAATTATTTTTATAGTCATGGCAGTGTTGTTAACAGGGGCGTTATTTTTGGTGCCGGATGGGCGGGCAGGGGATGAAACGGTGAACATTCGTTTCAGCACCTGGCATGTACCGGCCGGTGCAGATGTTCAGAAACTATGGATACCCATGCTCGAAGAGATCAAAAAAAGAAGTAATGGTCGCATCACCTACACCATGTATGCTGGCGGTGCCCTGGGAAAGGGTCCCCAGCATTTTGATATTGTCAAGACAGGACTGTCCGATATGGGGTACGCCACCCTTAGCTGGACCCCGGGACGGTTTCCCCTCACAGATGTGCTGTCATCCCCTATTGTGTGCCCGGCAAAATGGAAGGGTGTTGAGGCAGGAATGGCCATGTATGACAAGTTGTTGCACACTGAGTTTGAAGACGTAAAGGTACTTCACATCAACAACTGTGTCATGGCCCACCTGTGGACTACCCGGAAAGTAACCTGCCTTGAAGACTTGAAAGGCATGAAAATCAGAAGCCCGGGGGGACTACAGACCAAAGCCATTGAAGCATTGGGGGCAACCCCCATTTTCATGCCCCTTGGCGATGTGTATCTTTCCATGGAGACCGGCGTCATTGACGGGGTTGTCACCTGTCCGGCCCTTATCAAAGCATTTAAACTATATGAAGTGGCAAAATTCGGGGTTCCCACCTCCTTTGGATGTGTGTCAGAAGGGCTTTTTGTCAATAAAAAATTTTGGAAAAAGGTGCCTGATGATTTAAAGCCCGTCATTGAGGATGTGGGGCGAAATGCCTATCGCATTGCCGGTATGTTTGATGAGCATTGGTATGAGGATACCATGTCTGGATTTAAAGAAAAAATTAACATTATTCCCCTGTCCCCGGCAGAGCAGAAGATCTGGGATGAAAAACTCAGTGGCATGCTGTCAATGTGGGCATCGGAACTGGAGACAAAGGGATTGCCTGCTAAAAAGGCGTTGATGATGTTTAAAGATGAACTTGAAAAAGTGGATGTTCATTTTGACGCCTGTCCCTATTAGACCCGGCCTGGATTTCTTTTTATTCCGGTGTAAATCTGTGACCCATCAACTGAATCGCTGGGCCTTGGGCCTGGGCATGGGGTGGGTTCTGGTCATGATGTTTTTGAC
Organism: uncultured Desulfocicer sp.; assembly: GCA_964433355.1. Classification (GTDB taxonomy): domain Bacteria; phylum Desulfobacterota; class Desulfobacteria; order Desulfobacterales; family Desulfobacteraceae; genus Desulfocicer. Next base: position 2,886 of record CAYSSE010000368.1, on the reverse strand, counting down.
CACCCTGGATGTGGCGGGCAGATATTTTTTTTCGTGTCCCATTCCCGGTGCCATTGAACTCAGCGAGTTCATGCTGGCCATCTTTGGTATCCTTGGGATTGCCTACACCCATGAGGTTGGAGCAAATGTTCGGGTCACCTTTTTGATGGATAAACTCCCCCGGCGTATGGGTCTTTTTATAAAGGCTTTCACTGACCTCCTGGGACTTCAGATCATTTCCATGCTGTCATGGTATGCCGGGGTAATGGTTCTGGATGAGTTCAACAGCGGCACCACCACCGATAGCCTGGCCATTCCCATTTACCCCTTATATCTATTGCTCTGTCTGGGTGCTTTCTTGCTGGCCCTGGAAATTCTGGTGAATATGATGGGTTCTCTTGTCAGTGCCATCAGGGGGAGCCATGAATAAGGCAATTGCCGGATAATAATATAGCGGGTGTGCAGTATTTCTGTTCGTATTTAAGGCACGCTTTTCCGTGATTTGGTGGGTCTGCATATGGAAAAATCCAATGCAGAAGACGTATAAAAAGACAAGAAGGGTGGTATCTTCGCCTTAACCTTCAATGATGTTCAAAAGGGTAAGTTTTAGCTGGAATGGATCCTCACACCGTTGGATTGATCGGAATTGCCGTACTGTTTTTATTGCTGCTCCTGGGAATGCCCATTGGACTTTCCCTGGCATTTGTGGGCTTCTGGGGCATTGGTTTTTTAACGGATATATCTGTTGCCCTGCCTGCCATGGTAAGATCTTTTTTTGGCACCTTCACCACTTACTCATTCACAGTGATTCCGCTTTTTGTCATCATGGGCGAGCTTGCCACGGTGTCTGGCCTGAGCCAGGGGATTTACGACGTGGCAGACAAATGGCTCCGAAAACTGCCCGGGGGGCTGGCCATTGCCACCATTGGTGCCTGCTCTGGTTTTGCCGCCATTTGTGGATCTTCCGTAGCCACAGCAGCCACCCTGGGGCGGGTGGCACTTCCTGAAATGAAAAAACACAATTACGATACACACCTTGCCACGGGCAGTGTGGCCGCCGGGGGCACCCTTGGGTTTTTGATTCCCCCCAGTATCGGTTTTGTGGTGTATGGTATTTTAACGGAACAATCCATTGGAAAGCTTTTGATTTCAGGATTTGTACCGGGCTTCCTTCTGGCCCTGTCCTATGCGGCCATTATTGTCATTTGGGTGACCATAAGCCCAACGGCCGCACCCAAAAATTCCCAAGATGTTTTATTCAAGGATAAAATACACTCACTTTTAAAGGTGTGGGAACTCATTGTGGTTTTTTTCCTTGTGATGGGGGGGATCTACTTAGGGATGTTTACCCCCACCGAGGCTGGCGCACTGGGGGCTTTTTTTTTGTTTGTGGTGACTCTGGTGCGAAGAAAACTCACATGGAAGGCCCTTGTGATGGCCATGACCGCCACCACAAAGGTGTCGGTGATGATCTTCATGATCCTTTCCGGTGCCTATATTTTTACCTATTTCATGGCCCTGACTATGATCCCCATGGAGCTTTCCCTTTGGCTTGGCAAGATCTCTTTGTCCCGGTATTTCATCCTCGCCATTATTTTGCTAATTTATCTTTTGCTTGGCTGTTTCCTGGATGCCACAGCCATGATGGTACTCACCCTGCCGGTGATTTTTCCCACCATTGTGGAGCTTGGATTTAACCCCATCTGGTTTGGGGTCATATCTGTTCTCATGATGGAGGCCGGGTTGATTACTCCGCCTTTGGGGTTAAATATTTTTATTATTTCCGGGGTGGCAGAGGTGCCCATGGAGGTGGTTTTTAAAGGGACACTTCCCTTTCTTCTGGCCATTGCAGTGGTGGTGACCCTGGTCACTATTTTCCCTCCCATTGCACTGTTTTTGTCGGACATCATGGGCTGATGGAAAAATTAGAGCCTGCATCGGAAGTGGGGACAGATTTGAGAATTTGTCCCTAAGCGCACATTTAAATATGAATCTTAGTGGATTGGTGTGATTTTTTATATGAAAGTCTCAGCAACATGCTAAAATTAAAGGACTTTCGTTTTTCGTTGTGGCTGGTCTTACAGCCATGTATGTTTTATAAGAAAGTCCCGGCAAATCTGACGTGTTTTCATGCTTCGTTGTGGCAGGCCGAGGCCAGAATACGCTCTGCCCGCGGGTGTTATCTGTGATTGACGAACACGACTTTCAATGTATAACCTTCAATCTTAATTGATTTTTACTAATCCGTGTTGAGTCTTGACTGTTGAATTTAAAAATTGAAAATATCTTCTATTATCCTTTTATCCTTTTATATCCACTGCATTAAGGAGCTTGTCATGCCAAATTCCAGCTATTGGGCAGATGATTTTGTAACCAAGAAAAAAAATATTAAAGAGGCCATTCGACTGATCAAATCAGGTCATCGGGTGTTCATTGGGTCTTATTGCGGAGAACCCCAGGCCCTTGTAAAAGGTTTGGCCGAAGACCACCGACGACTCACCGATGTGGATATCATCCGGCTTATGTCCCGGGAAATTACCCCTCTTACCCGCATTGCCGATGAAACCCTGGATAAAAGCATGAACATCCGCTCCATTTATCTGGGATCTGCCAACTCAGAAGCGTTGGCAAAAAATAAGCGCTTTTATACCCCGGTGAATATGGCAGCCATCCCCGGACTTTTTTCAAGCCGTAGAATTCCCATTGATGTGGCATTGATCCAGGTGAGCCCTCCAGATGATTTTGGGTGGATGAGTCTGGGCGTTTCTGTGGATGTCACCCTGGCAGCGGCCTTGGCAGCCGATGTGGTCATCGTACAGGTAAACAGCAAAATGCCCATGGTGATGGGCGAAAGCTTTATCCATGTCAATGATGTGGATGCCATTGTGGAACATGACGAAGATCTTA
>CAYSSE010000367.1:0-4178 GCA_964433355.1 uncultured Desulfocicer sp. | reverse complement strand
ACTCCGCCATGGCACCAAGCAGGGACGGATACTCGGCAATGAAGACTTTATTAAAGGTGCACTCAAACAAAACAAAGAAAAGGTTTTAACTGAGATTACAATTGAGCAGATAGTGGATGTCGTGGCAAAGGTATATCAAGTTTCACCTATGGAACTGACAAGTGCCAGTCGCGCAAGACGTCCGGCAGAAGCAAGAGCCATCATCGCATTGATCGGTATGGATTATTGTGATTTTTCGCTGTCAGATTTTACACACTATTTTAACCGGAATATGCCATCAATGAGCAGGCTGGTCAAGGATGTACGTACCCGCATTACAAAAAGCCAGTCAATGCATGAAAGAATGGAGCATATCAAAAATCAAATAACCACAATAAGCGAAGCCTGACCCCCTATACTGACCCCCTATATACACTGATTGGTTGGGGGCATTGTTGTTGTTTTTTGGGGGGGTAAGGTTAAGGTATCCTTTTTGTACGGCGGCTGCGCCACCATGAAACGCGGTGCTGACTTCGTCCAGCACCTTGACCTGGCGCTCCGCGCCTGGAAAGGGTGTTGGACTGGACACCGCCACAATAAAACTTCCAGTTGAGATATCAGCAGAATCTGTTATTATAACAGATGAGGCCTAACAGACCATGATAACCCAAAAGGAAAATCCCATGCCTGAGAAGAAACACATCATCAACCCCATGATTGATTGCGTGTTCAAAGCCATTCTGGGAAGTGAAAAGAACAAGAACCTGATCATCCATTTCCTGAACGCGGTACTGGAGTTATGCGGGCCAGAACGGATTACGGATATAACCCTGTTAAACCCCTATAATGAGCGGAATTTCATCACGGATAAATTAAGCGTTGTGGATGTCAAGGCCCGTCAGGCCAATGATGAACACATTCAAATCGAGGTACAGCTCAATGCCCACCCGGCGCTGTCCGAACGGATGCTGTTCACATGGGCGGCCATTTACCGTTCCCAGATTCAAAAAGGCCAGAACTACAGCGATTTGAATCCGGTTATATCCATCTGGCTGGTGGGAGATACGCTGTTTAAGCATGAAAACTCCTACCATTTTTCCTTCAGCGTTTTTGACACTGTTCATCAACTGCCATTGACCGATCATCTAAAAATTCACATCTTGCAAACACCTGGCTATGCGCTGAATGAAAACCAAATAACGGACAAGGACCGGTGGATGTATTTTTTTAAATCCAAAGGCCATCTGGACATTGAAAATCCACCTGATTTTTTAAAAACCAGAGAAATGAGGCAAGCCATGTCAGTATTAACTGAATTTTCAGAAAACGAAACAAATTATCTGCTTTACCAAAGCCGCCTGGATGCCCAATTTGAAATCGATACATGGAAATCCGCAATAGAAAAAGAGCGGCAGGAAAAGGAAAAAGAGCGGCAGGAAAAGGAAAAAGAGCGGCAGGAAAAGGACCTGGCCCTTCTGAAAGCTGCAAAGGAACACCAGGAAAAGGAAAAAGAGCGGCAGGAAAAGAATCGATTGCTCAAGTTGCTCAAACAAGCAGGCATTGATCCGGAGCAGGAGTTACCCTCCTGAACGATAGTGGCCTGACCGCACCTCATGGAACATGGATCCGGCATTGGCCGGGGGCAGCTCCTGGTGCTGGAGGATCGGGTGCGCCGCAAGCGGGAGCATATTGGGGGTCTGACCCCGATAAACTGTTGTTTTTATGTGTAATGTTGTCAAAAATATGGGCAAAAAAGGGCTTAGCGGGTACTTTTTGATGCCAAAAAGGAGCTTTTAAGCAAGGATAGCGCCACAGCTCGTGTTACCTTCCCAACCAGACCACGTGGTCGGCACCCGAAAGTTGGTGATTTCGGAGCTTAATATTCGTAAAAGCGGCGGCAGCCATGTGGTTTTTGGACATAATGAGTCTAATTTTGTCGTCACGGTTCCGGCCCATAAACCGATCAAACCGGTATATATGAGCCTGTTGATTAAGTCGCTTTTTGCAAAATGAGCACACAACATTTTGATATTGGATGATTTAATATTCAATATATTGTATCTATAATCCAAAGATCTGTAGTAAATCAACAGGGTCATATATAAGGCAATTCATTATATTGGTGGAATCAGTGATAAGGGCCCTCGGTTCGATAGCCATCATAACATACTGTAATCTAAATAAAATTTTATTTGGACTTTTTATTTGTTATTTTTTTTATATCAATAAATTCAAGTTGTTATAAAAAAATGGTTGAACCGATGGTAAGGGGGTAAGAAAAGATGCATAAATTTGGAGATTACACCATTGAGATTACGCCACTTTCCCAAGAGGATGGAGGCGGTTTTCTTGCGACCTTCCCGGATCTTTATGGTTGTATAGCTGATGGAGAAACCATGGAAGAAGCAATCAAGGAAGCAGAAGCCGCATTTGACTGTTGGGTGGAAGCTTGTCTTGAATGGGATAAAGATATACCAGCTCCCAGCTTTGGTAACACATCCGGTAGGTTCGTAACCTGTGTTCCTAAAAGCCTGCACGCCAGACTGGCAGCAAGAGCAAAACAGGCAGGTGCCAGTCTGAATGATTTTGTGGTGGCCAAACTTGCCGAAGTATAATGGGACGTAGATTACGCGGATTTAAAGGATTTTGGGGGCTATGTTTGGGTTGTTAAAAACCTTGTCCTTCGGGCCAGGTTTTTAACTTCATCATTCCAATTGACTTGATTTCATCAAAGAGTTATCATCAGATAATAACATTATGTTTATCAATGGTGAAAATATGATTGAAGCACCAAAAGGAGCGGGGCTTGAAACGCTTTTAGAGCTTGATGGCGAGGTGTTTCCAATGGATAACGGATTTTGGGTGAAATTTATTGCCCATAAAACGCCTGTGAATAAACATATTCCCCATGGAATAAAATACTCCCTGACGCTGCATGACAGGTACAATCAAAGGGTAATTGGATATCACAATGCCCATGGGATAAAGCCTCCCCAAAAAAAGAAGTTTTCTGGCAGGCGAGACGTTTGGGATCATAAACATCGAAAATCATCCGTATATTCATATGAATTTGAGAGTGCGTATCAGCTTCTTGAAGATTTTTGGAACGATGTCAATGCTATTTTAGAATCACGAGGTGTGTAATGTCTGTTAAGGCCATGAAAGTCGGTATCATCTCCAGGGAAGACTATATTAAAAGAACTCTTGCCATCGCCAAAGGTGACTATAAACCCAAACAAGATGAACCCAAAATATGGTTTGAGTCAATTCAGTCAATGGCTCAAGTTTTGAGTACTGAGAATCAAAAATTATTGCAGACGATTGTACAGCATAAACCACGCTCCCTTACTCAGCTTGAAGGGTTGACCTGTAGAAAAAAATCAAATTTGTCTCGAACCCTTAAAACCCTGGAAAGATATGGAATCGTGGAGTTGAAAAAGAAGAGTGGTAAAATAGAGCCAAGGGTGAAAGTAACTGATTTTAATGTTGAATTTGGTCTTAATTACAGTTTACATGGGTTGTGGGCATAGTTCACGGCGGCTGCGCCGCCGTAATATTGGGGGGCTGACCCCGATGAGGTATGCGTATTCTGGTAGGCATTTACGCGGACCGGATGGAAGTGCAGAATCCTGGAATGCTTCCTTTTGGTATGACAATGGAAAATCTTAAAGCCGGTGTAAGCAAAATTAGAAACCGTGTAATTGCGCGTGTTCTCAGGGAAGCAAGGCCTCCATTGCCATTGATGACTGACTGTGAGGGTCTGACCCCGCTAAGTTTTTGTTTTTATAAAGAATATTGCCTTTAAAATATAAGCGTTCGTGTCCAGGATTAGCTTCATTTCCACATATCCTCATCAATTTGCTCACAGGACCGGATGGAAGATTCGAATTCAGCGGCCTGTTTCAAGCTCCATCCGCCTGCAAGGTGTTTCAAAGAGGAAGCTGGCGCCTCCGACCGCCTGAACTCTTTATGAATAATTTTTTTAATGATCAGATTGATGGATGTTTGACTTTCTTTTGCACGTCTACGGATTTCCTGCTCAATTTTAGGCTCGATACCCCGGATCGTGATTTGCTGCATGACTCTCCTCCTAATTTTTTTTGATCTATTATATGACTCAGCCAGTGGTATGTAAAGGGGAATAATTTGGGGTCAGGCTTCGTTTATTGTGGTTATTGAGGGGTAAAGTATACGGGTTT
>CAYSSE010000366.1:2847-4198 GCA_964433355.1 uncultured Desulfocicer sp. | reverse complement strand
GTGCCGATGGTGCTTCCAAGATTGGTGAACACCACCACAAGCAGGATTCGTGTTACATTGTTTCGCCAGAATCCTTTTATGGAGAGAATATCAGTGGGGATGGACTCCAGATCCCTTACCTTGGGTTTTCTGGACACGGCTTCCACAAGACCTGATACCCAGCCTGCTGCTATCATGGGATTCAGGGAGGTTAATGGGGCGGCCACAATGGCGGAGATAATGGTATAAGGATGGGCCAGGGCCACAATGGCCCCGATGCCAGCAAAAATTCCATTGGCCGCAATCCACAGCCATATCATGTCTGTCCCAGCTTCAGCACCCTTCATGAAAAACCCCAGGGCCATGAGTGCAATAATGGCACCTGGAATCAACCATTTTAAAACTTTGCCTAATTTTCCTGCCGGAGGGATGTCGGTGAGTGAATCTGTATCTATGGGGGTTGCCAGGGCCAGATGTTTCTTTATGCCTGGGACATGTCCGGCCCCCACCACGGCAACAATGTGATCCCCTGGGGCAGTGCTGATTTTGGCTGCAAGGAATTGATCCCGCTCTGCAATGAGAACCTTTTCCATGATGGGATGGGATTTTTTCACGTCGGCCAGCAGGGTTTGGAGAAGATCTTCTTGTTTCATCTGCTCAATCTCCTCCTCGGTGATCTCATCGGAACTGCCCATGGAGAGCATGAGCTGAAACATCAGCTTTAATTTTTCCCAAAGTCCCATGCTTCGCCATACCCGGGTCAGGGTCACCTGGATCTCCCGGTCTGCGGGAATAAGGGTTGCCCCTTCTTCCTTTGCGGCCTCAACGGCATTAATCATCTCCTGTCCTGGTTTGATGTCAAATTTTTCTGCAATTTTTTTTTGAAAAGAGGCCAGCATCAGGTTCATTAACAGCAGCATAGCCTTTTTTTCTTTGATCACATTGACAATGTCCATGTTTCGCCAGTTGTCGTTGTCCTGGATGGATTTTAGTCTGGAATTACAGAGCTCCACACACACGGTGTCCGGCTTTTCTTCATGGATAATCTCCTTGACAAGCCTGGCGCTTTCCCGGGAGACATGGGCAGTGCCGATGAGGGTAATTTTTTTGCCGTTAAAGGAAATTCTGTCAATCATATTTTCTTTATTCTGCTCATTTGCTTCCATTAAAAATCCATATCCTTGGGATGAAAAACGTTGTTTATAAAAAAACCTGACCATTGAGTATAACCATTTTTGAAGCCATGACAACTGAAATCAGTAGAAATGTTTGACCCGCATTGATTTCTCTGGTATCAGATAAGTATGAAATCAATAGACGAACAAATACTGAGAACCACCAAAGAAATTGTGGTTAAATTCATTGAGATGGG
>CAYSSE010000366.1:0-2747 GCA_964433355.1 uncultured Desulfocicer sp. | reverse complement strand
TGGATCAATGGGCCTCGGCCCAGTTGTTCCCGGCATCAATGTTGACCTTCAGGGGAACCTTGAGATCAAACACGTTCTCCATCACCTCCTGTGCAAGGCCCATAAGGGCTTCTAACTCTTTTTCCGGCACCTCAAAAAGAATTTCATCGTGTACGGATAAAAGCATTCTTGATGCCATCTTTTTTTCTGTCAACGCTTTTTCCATCTTGATCATGGCAAGCTTGATCAGATCTGCGGCACTGCCCTGGATGGGGGTGTTGATGGCCATTCTTTCTGCAAATCCCCGCATGTTGGCATTGGCTGCATTGATGTCGTCCAGCCGTCTTTTCCTCCCCAGAAGCGTTACCACTTCTCCGGTTTCCCGGGCCATGGCAATGGTGGCGTCGATGTAGGTCTTGACCCCGGCATAGCGCTCAAAGTAATTATCAATGTATGTTTGTGCCATTTTTCGGCTGATCTCCAGCTCTTTTCCCAGCTTAAATGCCCCCATACCGTAAACAATACCAAAATTAATGGCCTTGGCCTGGCGACGCAGCTCCGGAGTGATAAATCCCGGCAGCGTATTGAACACCTCTGCTGCCGTGCGGGTGTGGATATCTTCATCATGGGTAAAGGCATCAATTAAAATGGCATCTTCGGCGCAATGGGCCAGGATACGCAACTCAATCTGGGAGTAGTCCGCTGCCACCAGTACATGTCCTTCGTCTGGAATAAACGAGGCTCTGATCTCTTTGCCCTCCGGGGTGCGGATGGGGATGTTCTGGAGATTGGGGTCGGAACTGCTCAGCCGTCCTGTGGCGGTGATGCTCTGGTTAAACGAGGTGTGTATCCGGTGGGTCTCTGGGTGAACCAGCAGCTGTAATGCATCGGTATAGGTGGATTTGAGCTTGCCAAGGGAACGATAGCGCAATATCAAGGCAGGAAGTTCGTGGGATTGGGCAAGTTTTGTCAATACGTCAATATCCGTTGAATAACCCGTCTTTTTTTTGGTTTTTTTCTGGGTGGGCAGTTTGAGTTTTTCAAAAAGAATGGTGCCCAATTGCTGGGATGAGTTGACATTGAACCGTTCGCCAGCAAGAGAAAATATCTCCTCCTCAATGATGGACAGCTCCTGTTCAAAGTTTTTGGACAGATCGGATAATTTCTCTATATCCACCCGGATACCATTCATTTCCATGCGGGCCAGCACCGGCACCAGGGGCATCTCAATTTCTTGCATCAGAGCATCAAGCCCGTTTTTCCGGATACGTTCTTCCAAAATGTGGTATGCCAGAAGGGTTATGTCTGCATCCTCTGCCGCATAGTCCACTGCCTTTTCAATTTCCACCTCATTAAAGGTTATTTTATTTTTTCCCTTGCCCACAATGTCTTCGTATTTGATTGTTTTATGGCCCAACAGATCCAGGGCAATCTGATCCAGGCTGTGGCCCCGGTGGGAGGGGTTGAGCAGGTGGGAGGCAATCATGGTATCAAAGACCATGCCCTGCATGGCAATGCCACACCGGGAAAGCACAATGTAATCATATTTTATGTTTTGCCCCACCTTTGGTATGGCTGCGTCTTCCAGGATGGGTTTGATAAGATCCAGGACTGCCTGGTGATCTGGTTGTTCAAATTTTTCATTGCCAAAGGCCACATGCCCCACGGGGATATAATATGCTTTATGAGGCTCATGGGCAAAAGAGATACCCACAAGTTCCGCACGCATGGGGTGTTTAGAGGTGGTCTCAGTATCAATGGCAAAGATGTCAGCCTTTTTGAGGCGGTTCAGTTGCTGTTTGATTTTTTTAAGATCTGTGAGACAGACATAGGTCTTTTCCATGGGTTCAGGTTCCGGGGTGAACTCCTTTTGAAGTTGCCTGAACTCAAGGGCCTGGAACAGGGAAGAAAGGGCATCTTTGTCCGGAGCAACGGCTTTAAATTTTTCAATTTCAAAAGGGATTTTCACGTGTTGATCAATGGCCACCAGACGTCGGCTTAAAAAAGCCTGTTCCTTGTTATCAGAGAGTTTTTTATGAAGGGCTTTTTTGCCCTTAAGCTCATCTAAATGATCATAGATTCCCTGGACACTGCCATGGGCTTCCAACAGCTTCATGGCTGTTTTGGGCCCCACTCCGGGAACTCCGGGGATATTATCTGCGGTATCTCCTGCCAACCCCAACATATCAATGATCTGGGTGGGGGTGAGGTTGAAGTCAGCCTGGATACTTGCCCTGTCAATGGTTTTATCCTTCATAGGGTCGTAGATGACGCAGTGATCGGTGACCAGCTGCATGAAATCTTTATCTCCGGTGACCATGACGGTGAAAAAGCCTTTTTCTTCGGCCAAGCGGGCACAGGTGCCTATAAGATCATCGGCTTCAAATCCTTGTTTTTCCACAATGGGAATACCAAAGGCGGTGATCATCTGCTTGATATAGGGAATTTGCTGGGCCATGTCGTCTGGCATGGGGGGGCGGTTGGCCTTGTATTGATCGTACATCTCATGGCGGAAAGTGGGACCTTTAACATCAAAAAACAGGGCGATGTATTCCGGATTTTCCTCTTTGATCAGTTTTAAAAGCATCCGGGTGAATCCAAAGGTGGCATTGGTGGGAAGTCCCTTGGAATTTGACAAATTGCGGATGGCATGGAACGCCCGGTAGAGATAGGCACTGCCGTCAATGAGAAAGATCTTTTTTTTGTTCATGGGTGTATATATCCCTTGTGAGGAGTCCCCGGCGTTTGGGATTTTATGATGTATGTAT
>CAYSSE010000365.1:0-4204 GCA_964433355.1 uncultured Desulfocicer sp. | reverse complement strand
TGATTGTGGCAACCTCTCTTTGTTCTTTGATATCATCAACCACTAAAATATGTTCGCCAGCTCCTCGGTAATGGTCAAAAGAGAGGGGTGTTTGCTGTTTTTTTTCCTCCTGACTGGTGACGGGAAAATAAATGGTAAAAGCAGTTCCCGCATTGGGTGTGCTTTTTATGTCAATGTATCCACCATGATCCTGAATTGTTCCCCAGACCACGGCCACTTTCTTATTAAACTTGCAAAAGAATGCTCAATCTGATTTGTCCCAGCATATTGTCAGAGTGTTTTTAAATTCGTTCATTGGGAGTCATCTGGGTAAATATCATAATCTGGATAATGAATTTTGGCACACTCCTGGCAAATGCTATGGCTGAATTCCGCTTCGGAATGCGAATGAATATATGCCTCAATCTGGTTCCAATACCCCTTGTCGTCCCTTATCTTTTTGCAGTGGGAGCAAATGGGAAGCAGGCCACTCAATTTTTTTACGTTTGACAGGGCAATCTGTAATTCTGTTATCACGGTTTCCTTGTCTTTTAAAGCTTCTTCAAGCTTGTGTTGTGTTCGGGTCAGCTCATTTGTTTCCGTAACGGTCAACATAAACTCCTGGGGAGATGACACCTTGAAACCGGTTTCTCCATTGGTATGTGCTGCCTCCAGCTGAACATGATACCCGCCAGGCATTTCTTTTTTTCCCGTGGCCATGGGTGAAAGCCTTGCCGATATCTGTTTACCCCCGGGTGATTTGTAAAAGGCTTTATACCTTGCACGGAAAGCCTGGCCGTCCTCATTGACCATAAGGTCGGCAAAGGCCATTCTTGAAAGACGGCTACCAAAACCGGGAACCATTTTCGCAAACGTATTGTTGAAATGTTGAATGGTTCCAGAACTGTTCAGGGTAACATACCCCACAGGGGCTTCATTAAACAGGCGGATATATCGATGGCGGTTTTCTTCCAGTTGCACCTGGGTGTTCAAAAGTTCTTCATTCTGAAGCTCAAGCTCAATTTGATGCACGCTCAGCTCTTCGATGAGGGTGTGCACATCTTTCCGGGTCAAATCGTTGAATTTATCCGGTAAATCTTGCAGCATGGCTTCGGCTCTTAACCGAAGGGATTTTTTTGTGTCAGTAAATGTCATTTTTTAGTCCTCTGGTAAAAAAAGTGCTGATGGCGATTCTGATACCCCTGCTATGGTCATTCAAGAAGAGATGTGGGGGTATCAATAACAACTGCAAGCATGTCTCCAGGCAAGGAAAATGCAATAATCTCAAATTTGTCAGGATAGTTACTATCATTTATACGCTGGGTGCCCGACAGGTAAGACGTACACGTATTAAGCACCCCGTGGACATTTTTCAATACACCACACTCCGCCAGTTCTGGCCAGAGTGCTTCCATTGTTTTTCCCCTCAGCTGCTCAAAGTCACCCCCTAAAAATTCCCGGGCTTTCGAATTGATATTTTCAAGAACCAATGTTCCCTGATCCGTTTTTTTAAAGAAATACATTCCCAGGGGTATATGGTGGATCATATCCTTTGATGCCTGTCTGCTGTGCTGGAGTTCCAGTTTAGCATTTTCCGATTCCGTAATATCCACAAAGGTTAAAATGGTCCCAGAATAGGTATTTGGACCGATGTCGTAGGGAAGGATGCGGATCATGTAGTGGGTGTTGTCCCGGGTTGTTTTCTTCAGGGAAACAGGCTTATTATCTTTCTGGATCTTTCCAACGTAATTGAGGATATCAAAATCTAAAATGTGGTGGGAAATGTGGTCAATGGGCCTGCCAAGATCCTTGTCCAGGATGTTGAATATCTCGTTCAACCGGGGTGAATACTTGCGGATTTCATTGTTTTCATCAAGGATCAGGATCTCTATTCCTGAACTGTTCAAAAGGTTTTGCACATCATTGTTCATCTCTGTGAGTTCATTGATTTTGTTTTGGTATTCGGCATTCACCGTGAACAGCTCTTCGTTGGTACTCTGCAGTTCTTCATTGGTACTCTGAAGCTCTTCGTTGCTTGCAAGCAGCTCTTCGTTAGTGGCCTGTAGTTCTTCATTGGATGTCTCCAGCTCTTCAATGGTTGCCTGGAGGTTTTCATTGGAAAATTGGAGTTCCTGTTCAAGGTCCTTGATTCTCTGCTGTACATCTTTTTCAATGTTATACACCTCTATGGCCGGGAGGGAGCCTGACGGATCTTGTTTTACCTCCTCAAAAAAAACAGTCACCAGTGATTCAAAACCTTTCTTTTCCGGCAGGGGAATAATCCGGAGATTAATTCTTTTCAGTTCCTCCTTTTTAGAAATTTTAACATTGGTGTACAACAGCTCCTTTTTTTTTCTAAATACCCGTTGAATGCCTGTGGATAAAGGAATGGCCAGCTCCTTGGTGGCCATTTTGGAGATGTTGAATTCAGCCTTGCCCGACGGCACTTTGAGGAAATCCCGGGCATCTCCAAAAATATGGATGATATCCAGTTTATCGTTGACGATAACCGACAGGGGGAGTAGATGATTTTCCAGGGCACTCATGTATCGATTCATCATATTATTATTGTTTTCAACGCGGCTGAACCGCCTGGATGATTCCTGGAAAGCAAAGGGTCGATGCCCGGAACTCTGGTTCTTTTTTTCGTTCCTTACGCTATCCAAGGGCTGTCGCAAAACTTGGTGCTTGCCGGTGCAGCGATAAATTTTGTATTTCTGGTGAATGGGTGCAAAAAAAGTACCCATATCACCGATGGTTTCACTGCCCCCCAGAAAGAGAATGCCGCTGGGATTCAATGAAAAATTGAACCATTCCATTACCTTTTGCTGGAGTACTGGCTGTAGGTAAATGAGAAGGTTTCTACAGCAGATCAGATCGATTTTGGTAAACGGTGGATCCTTCACCAGATTGTGCTGGGCAAAGACAACCATCTCTCTTATGTGGCGGGCTATTTGATAATTTTCATCTTTTCTGTAAAAATATTTTCCCAGCAATGTTGGGTTCAGGTCTGCAGCAATGCTTTCCGGATAAATGCCGTTGCCGGCTCGGACAATGGCGTCCCGATCAAGATCCGTGGCAAATATTTTTATGTCCCTTGAAACCCCCAGACTCTCCATCGCCTCCTTGACAAGGATGGCGATGGTGTATGCTTCCTCCCCTGTGGAGCAGGCCGTAACCCAAAAGCGCAGTTCCCGGTTGCTTGACTGATGGATAAGCTCGGTGAGCCCCTCTTTCATCAACACGTCCATGGCTTCGGGATTTCTGAAAAAGCTGGTAACCCCAATGAGCAGTTCCTTGTAAAGGGTGATCACCTCCACCGGATATTTTTGCAGATACCGGACATAATCACCTAACTGATCAATCTGATTCACCGTCATGCGACGTTCGATACGCCGAGAGATGGTGGAGGGTTTGTAGTAGGTAAAATCAACTTTTGTCTTTTCCCTGAGTTCTGCAAAAATCTGGATAAGCCCGTTTTCGTCGGTGAGCAGGGTGCCCGAGGGTTTATTGCGGGCAACATAGGGATGGCCCACATACGCCATTAACTGGTCCGACATGTCCTGGGAATGCAGGATAAAATCAGCCATACCTGTTGAGATGGCAGCCCTTGGCATTCCGTTGAATTTACAGCTGCTCTCATCCTGAACCATGACCATGCCGCCGTGCTCTTTAACGGCCCGGACCCCCCGGGTTCCATCACTGCCGGTTCCGGACAGGATGATGGCAATGGCCCTTTCGGCCTTATCTTCGGCCAGGGATTTAAAGAAAATATCAATGGGCAGGTTAATGCTTCGGGAAAGATCCTTTTCCTTGAGAATTAATTTGCCGTGGAAGATGGTGAGGTTTTTTCTGGGGGGAATCATATAAATATTATTGGGTTGAACAACCATACCATCCACGGTATAGTTAACGGGTATTTTGGTCCGTTTGGACAAAATTTCCACCATCAGGCTCTTGTAATCAGGGGAAAGGTGCTGAATGACAATGAAAGCCATGCCGCTGTCCTCGGGCATGCCACTGAAAAGTTCTTCAATGGCTTCCAGGCCGCCGGCAGATGCGCCGACCCCCACATAATGGACAACCTTTTCTACAGACTCTTTTTTTTCCATGGGTAATCCTTTAAACCTCTCTTGATGGATTATTTTAATGGGTGTTTTTTCATAAAATTACTCGCTTTTAAAACAGTATATCCCTGGGATTCAACAATTCTGGCAGTGGCAAA
>CAYSSE010000364.1:0-4231 GCA_964433355.1 uncultured Desulfocicer sp. | reverse complement strand
GATGGACATACTTATCGTAATAGCTTTTGTGCTCAAACAGCACATATACAGATCCTGCACTTCCATCCCTGAACTTGATCCGGTAGAGCATATCTGAATAATAATCCGACAGGTCTGCTTCAATAAAGCTATCCTTGCAGATCTCCAGGGTGGAAAGATCCATAAGCTTCAGTGCCCGCTCCGGCAGGGCATTTGTTATAAGACTACGAGCATTGTCAGGGTCACCGTAATTCTCTCTGAATACCTTATCGTGGGGGTTATTTACCCCTATAGTATTTTCTTTGTCTGTCATGGGGAAATTTTACCCCGGACCGGCTGTTTCAGTCAGGGGTATCTTGAAGGCACAAAACACCAAAATTTACATAATGTAAATTCTTCAACAAGCAAAAAATAGATCTGTCCCCTTTTTCCTTGCCCGGCCGCACAATAGACCTGTCCCCTTTTTTCAGATGCGTTGCGTTGAGCATTGTCAATAATTAAGTATGGTGTCCCCCGAATTCTACCTATTACAAAGAGAATTTCCTCAATTGCAAAAAAAATATTGGGGCCGCCATTTTTGGGCACGTGGTTATTTTTGTTGTACAGTTGGTTCAGTAACAGAAAAACAAATTCAAGAATATATTGCGAATCAGTCCGATGAACCAGGCAATTTTATAGTTTGGGATGAACCTGAAAATCCTGACCATGGCGGTTCTGAGCTTTAGTCGGCTTTAGCCGAAAGATTTATATGACTTTAGTCTTAATAGGCGTTTACGCCAAAAACAACCTACCGGCTTTAGCCGGTAAGTTGATTGAGAACAAACACTTAACGGGGTCAGACCCCCCATGCGACCTCTTTCTCTTTCATTATTATATAGCCATTAGCTTTGAGAACATCTTGAAGAGCAAGATGGATTACATCTTGATTTCCATCCTTCAATGCTTCCATCAGGTAAATTGAAGAATATTCAGGATCTTTCAATTTTTTAATTAACCATTCTTCGTGACTAACTGATTTCATGTTCACCTCTTCTTGTAATCTGCCCAATAAAACTTGGCTGTTTTGGTATCTTGTTTTTGAGTTTTTTTATCGCCACCACAAAGCAAAATGACAATGGTCATTCCCTCATTAGCAAAATAGACTCTATACCCTGGACCATAATCAATTTTAAGTTCATGAACACCTTCACCGATACGGTTTGTGTCACCTAACAAGCCCAAACGTAATCTATTGAGACGCACGTTTATTCTATTCTGAGCATCAACATCTGTTAAAGACTCAACCCACTCTTGAAATGGAATCTTACCCTCTTCTGTAATATAATGTCGTATCTCTCTATGTTTTGCTTCCATAATAAAAATATTATCATCAATTTATTATATCGTCAATTTCAAATGGAAAAAAGCCAGAAGAGTGTAAGTCGTTATAGTCTATCAAGCATTGTGTAGCTGTTCCCATTTTTCATAGCAAGAGCATTATATCTATTGCAAAGGGTAGTAGGAAGGCAAAAAGAAGGGTCTCAATTCATGCGGGCATAACTATATCAATTTAGCTGAGCGCCATAAAAATCCTTACCCCCCCATTTTTTCTTCTCATGCACATCTATCCCCAGCTTCATAAGTTCTCCGTGTATCCGTGGAGCCCCCCCAGAGAGGATTTGAGAATTGTCAATGATTTCAGGTAGGATGAATAAATGCGAGGGACAACGGCCCGACCCCATCTTCTTTCACACCACAGAAAGTTTTAAGGCCATTACAGGTGAAAGATCAATTCCCTTTTCCTGTCCTTTTCCCTTTTCAAACAGCGAATTCAATGGTGCTATAATTATTCAAATCAACTTCTTTGCGCACTTTCTGAAGATCGTAATTATCCTGCATAAGCAACCAGCTTTCGGGTGATCGGCCCAACACCACAGAAAGTTTTAAGGCCATTACAGGTGAAAGATCAATTTTTTCATTGATTAATCGGCTTATTAAGCCCGGACTTACTTTTAATTTGAGAGCCAGTTCATTTGAACCAATATGATTCGGCTGCAAATAAACTCGTTTAATAAATACACCAGGGTGCATAGGGTTGTGTTGTTGTATAGCCATTCTACTATTTCTCCTTTTAATGATAGTCTTCATAATTGACCACATATGCATGACTATCTTTAAATTCAAAAACAACTCTCCAATTACCGCTAATATTTACTGCCCATAATCCAGCATGATCACCTTTAAGAATATGCAGTTTCCATCCAGGAATATCCATGTCTTCAATAGCCATAGCGGTGTGCAAAGCTTGTAACCGTTCTTCTAATTTTGCAGCATGTTTGGGGTTTATTCCTGCAGTGCTTCCTGTTGTAAAAAAACGTTTTAAACCTTTATGCTTGAAGCTTTTAATCATTTGATTATTATACAAGCCTGTTTACTGTTGTGCAACAGTAAACTTCATGATTGATCTGTAATCTTTAAATGAAATTGAATTGTTCAAAACAAAAAGTTCACATAACGTCCAGTATCTACCTCAACATGCATTATCTACCTGTCCCCTTTTTCCCCCCGAAGGCATCCAGGCAAAGCTTCACCTGACCCCAGGCTTGATTGACACGGGTTTGTATTCACGGCGGCGCAGCCGCAGTAAAAACAAACCAGACCACAGTCCCAAAAGTCGACAACCCAACAGCCAGAACAAGGCTCAAAATCCTTAAACCCCGCTTTTTACCCCCCAAAAGTACACTTTAAGCGCAAAAAACCCTTTTTTTAACCCATAACTCATTAATAACAACCATTTAATGGGTCAGCCCCCCCCTGGCCTTGCTTAAAAGCCCCTTTTTGGCATCAAAAAGTACACTCTAAGCCCTTTTTTACCCATATTTTAGATAATATTATATATGAAATCAGCAACTTAACGGGGTCAGACCCCACGTTGCATGGTTAACGGGGTCAGACCCCACGTTGCATGGGACTCTAAAAGCTGGAGAAAGCATAAGCTCTATACCCTGGAAAGGTATAGGGCTTTACATCAGGACATGCATTATTTACCTGATCCTGTTTTCTTGGCTTTAGAAGATTCTTTCTTTGGCAGTTGTTCACTGAGGGAGTTTGCATAGGCGTTGCGAGCGGTTTGAAAAATAGATAGCTCCTGCTGGTTCTGGGATATCTTCTGGTCAACCAGTTGCATGGACAACAGGTCTGCTTTGGCTTTATCGCTTAGGTTGTTGTAGTCGTACTCGGTGCCGTCAATGGTGATGGTCTGTTTTTCAGTCATGGGTTTATCCTTTGTTTGTAATGGGTTGCTTGTAATATGGGTTCTATCGTTGTTTTCTGCGTATCATGAGAATTTAAAGCCGTCATTGCCAGCGTCGCCAAAGATGGCGTTCAGGTCAAGGGTATCAAGTTTAGTGTCTCGTTCATCCAGGTTGGCATGGGCATCAGCCAGTTTACCCAGGTACGACAGGTGCTGCATGGAGATGAGCTGGCAGTAGGCCATACCTAATGCTCCAGTGTCCTGCAAGGTTTTGAGGGTGGTGGCGTCACACTGATTAAGCGCAGCTTCGTCAAGGCAGTGCAGTCCTTGGAGTTGCACCTTCCCCTGGGATTGGGTTTCTACCTGGGCGTTCCAGGGCACAATGAGGTTGTGCTTGCGCAGGCAGTCTGTGGCCTTTTGGGTGTTGGCACGGTTGATGTGTTGTTGCTGTAGGGTTTCAGCTATTCTTTTCACCGGCTCTGCCAGCTCCCCGTTGTCACTGAAGAGCGGTTGGCTGCCTTCTGCGGTGTCCTGTGAATCACTTAGCACCCCGGCCTGATCGTCAAAGCACAGTACCTGGTCTCCGTTTTCTGTCGTGGCACTTACAAAAGGTGCAGATTGCAGGGCCATGGGCATGATCTGTGGCAGCCACTTACCGTCACGGGCTATGTAGAGGTTGAAGTCTGCTTTTATCCCCATAAGTGCAATGGGATTAAGGCTGTCACCTTCTGCAATCCACGCTAGAGCAAATGCCGTGCATAAATGTGGCATCTCCATGGCTGTGACGGGTATGATTGTACGTGGACGCACAAAAATCCAATCTGAATGACGTCGCCATAATTTATCTCGATGGGTATCTAAGGACAAAGGTACCAGGGCCATGGGGGTTTCTCCTTCAGGATTGACTGGTTAAAAATTCTGGAAAAACGGGTATTGGTAAGCAAAGTAGGTTTTAAGGGTTGTGTAAAGTTGCACATTATTCTGGCAAATCTTGATGATATTCGAAACAGTTCTCTCTTG
>CAYSSE010000363.1:0-4231 GCA_964433355.1 uncultured Desulfocicer sp. | reverse complement strand
GGAATGGAAAAAACAAGATAAGGACGGCATTCTGAAAGAATCCGCAGACCTTCTTGAAATTGTTTTGTCAGGCCTTTCGCAATACGGCATCGGACTTGAAGAACTGCTTGAGAAAAGAATGCAGAGACAACGTTCACGGGGAGGATTTGAAAAAGGAATTTTTCTTGAAAGTGTTGGCGGAGAAATTGAAAGTAACCGAGATGCATTGACAAAGGGACCCGGACTGATTTTCAATCCCATTGAAAAGAACCGGCTTCTGGACATTATCAGAAGCGAATTCATAAAAAGTGACAGTGTGAAGATCGCGTCCGCATTTTATTCACCAGGCGTTCTCAATATTTTAATCGCAAGTTTTGAACAGTTCATTAATAAAGGCGGACGGTTAAAAATTTTGCTATCAACCATGGGCAACATAACAAAGCCGGAATATTTATCTCATCTTTCCAGGAACGTGCCCGGTGTAGAGGTAAAAGTATTTCATCCACAAGGGTTTTCATATGATCAGGCACCTCCCAATTTTCATCCGAAAATATGGTTATTTCAACATCAGAATCAAATGGGTTCCATGATCATCGGATCATCCAACTTCACCGAAGCCGGTTTTACCCGGAATGTTGAATGGAACTATTATTCCACTGGAGAAGTGAATCTGCCTTTTTTGCCTGCAAGCCCATTTCAATCCGGTTTGGAAATGTTTGATCACTATTGGCAGAAAGAATCTGTTGAGATAACAGACGAATTCCTGAATGGCTACCGAAAACGCTTTAATGCGGCAGCATCTCCACCAAAGAATTGGGTTCAACCAGGTCATGTTTTTGACAAAGTAACCGACTGGGGTGCAGATGATTCGGTGGATGACAGTGTCTCTCCTAATGTTGAAGCCAATGGAGCGCAGAAGGAAGCCATCAAAAATCTTTCTGATATGCGATCACATGGGATTCAAAAAGCTGCGGTGATTGCAGCCACAGGCATTGGGAAAACGTTTTTATCGGCATTTGATTTCCTTCAGTCCGGCAGCGGGCGGCTTCTTTTCATTGCTCACAGGGAAAATATTCTGATGCAGGCCAGGCAAAGTTATCGGTCTGTTCTGGGAAACAGCCATTTCGGTGTACTTCTCAGTGGGTCTGAGAAGATCGATAACATGAACAACCCGGGCGTTTTCGCCATGATTCAGACACTGATGAAGCCGGAACATCATCGGCAGTTTGTGCCGGATCACTTTGATTACATCGTCATGGATGAATTCCACCATGCCCAAGCGGCAGGGTATCGTGCAGTTCTCAATTATTTTAAACCCAAATTTTTTCTCGGCCTGACGGCTACACCGGAACGGATGGACGGCAGGGATGTGCTGAAACTCTGCGATTACAATGTGGCCTATGAATTGCGGTTGCTGGACGCAGTGGGTAAGGGCTGGTTAACCCCGTTTCAATATTTTGCAGTTTATGACAAAACCGATTATGAGCAAATCAAATGGACCGGTACCAGATATGATGAAAACGCGCTAACAGCTGCATTAAACAACGCTGCGCGGATAGAAATAGTTGCGCACAACTTGCAGAAATATTTACCCTCCTGGGGAAAAATCAAAGCAATTGCCTTCTGTAGCTCCATTGCCCACGCTGACTATACGGCAAGACAATTGTCTGAAAAACACCAAATTCCGGCCATTGCCTTAACTGGCAGTCATTCCAACCAGGAAAGAACCGTTGCCATCCGTCGCCTGCAGAACGAACAGGACAATCTACAGATAATCTGTACTGTGGATATTTTCAATGAAGGGATTGACATCCCGGAGCTGAGCCATGTGCTGCTTTTACGCCCCACCCAGTCTTTCACCGTGTTTCTCCAACAACTGGGGCGGGGGCTTCGCAGAGCAGCAGACAAGGAATATCTTGTGGTGATTGATTTTGTGGGCAATTTCAAAAAAGTCCATGTGGCCCCCCTTGCACTGGCCGGTTACAATTCAACGGAAGCGTTCCGAAACAGTTCAAAAGAGACATCACTGAATTTTATTTTAAAGCAACTTCCAGACAATTGCTATTTGAATCCAGACATTGAAGTACAACGGATATGGGACAGGGAAATTAAGCAACTCATGGCCCCTGCCACCACTGAAGCCCGTCTGAAATCTCTCTACCTTGAGATCAAGGATAATCTTGGGATTTCTGATCCGTCTATCCTGGATGTTATGATAAATACCTGTGATGTAGATCCTTTTATGTTTATCCGCCACTTTAAAGGCTGGCTCCGGGTCAGGAAATTCTGCGAAGAAAATTTTTCCACCTATGAAAATGAATTGATAGACACCCCAGGTGAGTCTTTTCTTTATTATATTGAAACGAGTTTAAATCCTACCAAGTCATACAAGATGGTGGTTCTTTCAATCATTCTTAAGCTTCCCGGCACCATCTGGTCTGTTAAAACCATAGCGGAACACTTTTTAAATTTTTTTCTGGAAAACAACGATAAGAGATGGGATTATAAGGCATTGTATGAAGCAAAAGATCCATTGAACTTTAATTTAAATTCGGTGATTTCCCATTTAGAAAGAATGCCGCTTCATTTTCTCAGTAATTATGATAAGGACTATTTTATTCTGGATAAAACCGCCAATACATTTGCATTAAAAGAAGAAATACGGCCTTATTGGGAGAATTTTTTTTTCAGGGAATTGACCATTGATCGGGTTGATTTTTTACTGGCACGATATTTTTCCAGAAAAGAACCCCCTTCCGAGGCATTAGCAGCAGGATGAATTCAGCATTAGGGAGTTCATAATAATGAAGAGTGTAATCACGCAGGCTTGCCGAAGGTCACGTTGTATTGGGTTTTAGGAACTCCTAAACATCAGGTAATACATACAGGTTATCTTTTACATTTATTTGAAGCTGATTCCTTGAAACAACATTATTCCAATTACAATATTCTTCAGGTGGATCATATTGATGTGTCCGGTCATTGTATCTTCCCTTAACCCCTGTCATCACTGCCATGGAATCTGTGGCAGCCGCCTTTACCCCATCATCAGTGGCCCGTGATCCAATATAAAAATCATTACCCGGCCATGACACATGATCCCAGGCCACAAAACTGAACAGATCGCAATCGGAAAAATCATCTCCTTCATCCTCATATTTTTCAGGAAGGCACAATTGTGATTTGTCATCATTTCCCTGTGCAAGGGGACGGACAAGAAAAGAGATGTGATGTATCTCCTTTCGTTCATTGGTACAGCTTTGATGGGGATCATAATAAACCGCCTTAATGTTCGATAGCACCTCACCATGTTTTGTCAGCAAAGCAACAATCGCATTTTTCAGTTTTTCACCCAATTGTCCCCTGAACTTCCCAGCAAATTGCCCGCACCCAATACCGGGAATAGTTATCAACGCTTGCCTCTTGTTAAATTCTGCCACTTCATTCGCATATAAAAGTGACGGCAGCAACCGTCTTTCATACAATTGATTATATGCATCAACATCAATTTGCTCCTTCTTGGTTACTTCTTCCCAGTCTGCTGGCCTTTTGCCCTGGCCGTTGCGTAACAAAGCTCCGGGGATGTATAAAAGGGTAGCAGCAAAAGGGGCATTATGGACGCTTGGATGATAATGCATCCCATTGTCAAACACCTGCACAGGAACTGAGATACCAATGTCTCCCAATATTGAGAGCTCTCTTTGGTTCCAGTCCCTGCCGTTCCCATTAACCGCGCTTTCTGCAAATATTTGAGGCTGTTTGGTTCTGACAAGCTGTTCAACAAATTCAGTTGTATCCATCAGGGAAATATCTGTTTCTTGCAACCTATGTTCTAAATATAATCCTGGTGTGACTTTTCCAGCGGCAAGATCCTTTAGGTAAGTTATAGCTGTTTGAAGGGTTTTTCCATGCATTAATATCCGGTATTGCGCCATTGTTACTCCTTATGAAACATGGGTTCCATTTTAATTATGATGACTCGTTAACTCACCTTACAATATAATCGGCTTGCTCTCTATAGTCGGGTGCGTTTTTTTTGATTATTTAGGACACTGCTGTCAAAGTACCCGAAGCCCATTCAATGCCGTATGTCCCTGATAAACATGCCGTGACAGCCAGCATCCGACGATAACCCCGGTTCGAGCAACGCCACCCCAGCAATGAACATAAAAATACTTTTATCATTTCAACAAAAAAGAATGGTTATAACAGTCAAATATTGTTAATAAGAAGGTTATTCTATGGAATGAAC
>CAYSSE010000362.1:0-4231 GCA_964433355.1 uncultured Desulfocicer sp. | reverse complement strand
TTGGCTGAATTTTGTATTCTTTTATTTAGTCTTCAAAATGATCGAACCCCAAGTTTAAGAGCCTGATAACTTTCAAATAAGCTCTTAACCACAAGAAGACATCATGCACAAGTATAGAAATTAAGAAAATTAGGGCATCCTTCATATTACCTCAAAAGTACTTTACAGTCTTTTGGGAAAAAGATCCTGCAAACGGGGAATGCTCTAAAAAAGTGTAAAGTAGTTTTGAAGGCTACCAAAATTAGATCTATTTGTATTGCTACATTGAAAATATGTATGAATCAATTTCATGGGAACGTATTATTTTTTACCATTTGACATAATTTATAATAAATATAAAAATAATTTGTGTTATGTGTTAAACCTCAAAACGTTAGACATTATATCAAGTTTTCATAAACCGATTCGCAATAAGTACCCACACATATGTTTTTTCGGTATTCTAAAGACATATATCATTAATATTTATGGGTTTTATTTTGAGGAATATATGCTCGGGTACTTACAAGCCTCCGGTTTTGCCAGAGGTCGTTGACTGTGCAAAACTTTATAAGAAAGTCCCTGCAAACCTGACGAATTTTCATGCGTCGTTATGGGCAGAGCAGGGCCAGAATACGGTCTGCCCGTGGCAGTTTATTACGAAAATATGACTATCCTTTAAATGTGTGGAGGAAACAAACAATGAAACCAAGAAAAATGTGGCTGAACATCAATGGCGCAAACCGTATGCTCATCTGCGATCCGGAAAAAGATTCCCTTGCCCAAGTGTTGCGCCGCCTGGGTCTGACAAGTGTAAAGGTGGGTTGTGACACAGGGGTATGCGGTTCCTGTTCCGTCATTCTCAATGGCAAACTGATTCGATCCTGTACCAAAAAGATAAAAAAGGTGGAAGAGTACAGCAAAATCACCACCCTTGAAGGGATAGGAACACCGGATAACCTACATCCTTTGCAGGTGGCCTGGATGAACCACGGAGCGGTTCAATGCGGATTCTGCACCCCGGGCTTTATTGTCTCCTCCTATGCCCTTCTTTTGGAAAACGACAATCCCACCCGCCAGGAAGTGAGGGACTGGTTTCAGAAGCACCGCAACGTGTGCCGATGCACCGGGTACAAACAACTGGTGGACGCAGTCATGGCTGCAGCATCCGTGGTTCGTGGGGAAGCCACCATTGAAGACATCACCTATCAAGTCCCGGTGGACAACGAGTGCTATGGCAAGCCCCTGGTTCGGCCAGCGGCCCTGGCCAAGGTCACGGGTCTTGCTGATTATGGGGAAGACATGGCCCTGAAAATGCCGCCAGAAACCCTTCACGTGGCCGTAGTCCAGCCCCGGGTGGCCCATCATGCAAAGATTCTAAAAATTCATACTGCCGAGGCCCTGGCCATGCCCGGGGTGGTCAAGGTGCTCACCCATAAAGAAATCAAGGCCAACGGGGGTACCAACCAGATGGCCGAAGCCAACCTCCACGAGCGCTCCACCGTGACCCTGCCTTCCCGTAAAATCCTATGCGATGAAACAATATTCAGGTACGGAGATGTGGTGGCCCTGGCCATTGCCCATACTCCTGCCCAGGCCCGGACGGCCGCCGCCAAAGTCAAGGTGGATGTGGAGCCCCTTCCCGAGTACCTGAATTTTCTGGATGCGGTCATGCCCGATGCTGTTCGTATCCATGAGGATACCCCGAATCTGTTCTGTTACCAACCAGTCTTGAAAGGGGATGCCCTGGAAGATGCACAAAAAATTCCCCAGATTCTGGATGAGTCGGCCTGCTCCGTGGAGGGCAGTTTCTACACCACAAGGGAACCCCATCTATCCATTGAGGGATGCACGGTTCAGGCCTATTTTGATGAGGATGATTTCTTAACCTTTCAGTGCAAATCCCAGGGGCTTTATACCTCTATCAGCCGAATCGGAATCTCCCTGGGGGTGCCCCGGGAAAAACTGCGCATCGTGGATAACTTTAACGGGGCCAGTTTTGGCTGGTCCACCAACGCAGGCGATCTTTGCCTGGCCGGTGCTGCCGCCGTTGCCGTGAACGGCCCAGTGGCCCTGTCTTTAAGCTATGAAGAACACCAGCACTTCAGCGGGAAACGCTGTCCCTCCCACTCCAATGGCCGGGTGGCCTGTGACAAAGACGGTAAAATAACGGCCGCAGAGTTTGATGTCGGGCTGGATCATGGAGCCTATTCCTGGGGAGGAGACCATGTCATGGAAAAACCGGTGAGATTCTCCTTTTTTCCCTACAAGGTTCCCCATGTGGCAGGTCTTTGCCGGGTGGCCAACACCAACCACACCTTTGGCACGGCGTATAGAAGTTACGGGTCTCCCCAAGCCTACACCATGTCCGAAGCCCTCATGGACATGCTGGCAGAAAAAATGGAGATTGATCCCTTTGAATTCAGATGGCGAAACATTGCCCGACCCGGGGACACCAACATCAATAGCCATGTGTTCAAGGACTATCCCATGGAAGAGATGATGGAAAAGCTAAAACCCCACTACGACAAGGCTCTGGCCGAGGCAAAGGGCGCAGACACTCCTGAAAAACGGCGGGGGGTGGGGATTTCCTGGGGCGGATTCAACGTCACCGAAGGGGGGACAGATCAGTGTACTGTAACCTTGGAACTGGATGCCGAAAACATGATCCTTAAATACGACACCTGGCAGGATCTGGGCCAGGGCGGGGATGTGGGTTCTCTCATGGTCACCCTGGAAGCCCTCAAGCCCATGGGGGTTACCCCGGACAGGATCAGGCTCTGCCAGAACGACACCAAAATCTGCCCAGACTCAGGTATGTCCGCTGCCTCTCGGTCCCACTATATGAACGGCCATGCCAGCCGCCTGGCCGCTGAGAAACTCATGAAGGCCATGAAAAAACCCGACGGAACTTATAGAACCCATGCCGAGATGACGGCCCAGGGAATCGAGACCCGTTACGAAGCCACCTATACCTGCACCATCGACCCCACCATTACCCGGCTGAATCCCAACACGGGGATCGGTGATCCCACCCCGGCCTTTACCTATGTTTTGAACATGGCCGAGGTGGAAGTGGATGCGGCCACGGGCAAAACCACTGTCTTACGCTTTGTCTGTGTTTATGATGTGGGCAAAATCGGCAACATTGATGCCGTGAGCGGCCAGGCCTACGGTGGTATTTCTCACAGCATCGGCTTTGCCTTGAGCGAAGATTACTCGGATGTGAAAAAGCACACCAACATTGCCAGCAGTGGCGTTCCCTATATCAAGGACATCCCAGATGAAATCATCCTGATTCCCTGCGAAAATCCCAGAAAAGATGGTCCCTTTGGCTCTTCCGGGGCATCCGAGGCGTTTCAGTCCTCGGGGCATGTCGCCGTGATCAATGCCATTTACAATGCCTGCGGTGTCCGAATTTTTGACCTTCCGGCCAAACCTGAAAAGGTCAAAGCTGGACTGGACGTCCTGGCCGCAGGAAAGAGGATTGCCCCCCCAAAAAGATACTTCCTGGGGTCAGAACTCTATGAAGCGCTGGAAAATATCAAGAACAATCCCGTGGAATTCCGGGGCCATGATATGTTTGAATCATTAGGAGAAAACGACGGAGCTAAGTTTTATTAAAAGCAGCACTCAGCTCATGCAGTTTATGCGCTTAGGGGACAGATTTTTAAATCTGTCCCCGCCTTGTATGTCCCCGCCTCGAAATGGAAAAGTTATTTCAGACTCATTCTCCTTAAGTGGGGGGGACTTACTCGGTTGTACTAATAGCTTGACCGCGAGAGGTAAAAGAAATGCCCTGCCCAGATTTTGCCCCAATCATTATTGATTCAACAATGGGTGGATTAACGAATTTATCAGATTTCCAATCAACCATAAAATTCGCACCGGAACCCCCAGCCTTATCTTGTTCTGGAATAACATAGCGTATTGATGCCAATGGTTTTAAAGTGACCGGTGTTTCCATGAATTTTGTCAGAAGATTACCCTGTGTCTCGTAATAATCAACAGTGGTAATTTTAATAGGTTGCTTCGGATTAATATTTCTAATGCTGACAGTTACAGTCAATAAGAAAGGCTTTTCACGATCCCCACTGTAAATATGGGAGTATGCGGGAACATAAATTGTCTGGCCTTTCGATAAAATTATTGTTTCATCAGCATAGGCTAAAGATGAAGAATTGCTTATTGTAAAACCAGACATCGTTGTTTTTTGTCTTTATTAGGTCATTTTTTTGGACAGTTGATTATT
>CAYSSE010000361.1:0-4238 GCA_964433355.1 uncultured Desulfocicer sp. | reverse complement strand
TCCCCGGCGGGCAGCCATAAACCCAACACCGCCGTGGCCCAGGCCTGGTATAACAAGGAATTTGGTATTAAAAAACTCACCACTGAAACCGGTGCCGGTCAATGGGGCTGTGCCCTTTCCCATGCCTGTGCACTGTTGGGCATGGAGTGCAAGGTGTTCATGGTGAGGATCAGTTTTGATCAGAAGCCCTTCAGAAAGGCCATGATGGAGACCTGGGGGGGCACCTGCATTGCCAGTCCTTCCATGGAAACCAATGCGGGCCGGGAGATTTTGGCCAGAATACCTGATACACCTGGAAGTCTGGGTATGGCCATCAGTGAAGCGGTGGAGGCAGCGGTGACCGATACCACGGGCCAGACCCGTTACGCCCTTGGCAGTGTCATGAACCATGTGATGCTCCACCAGACCATCATTGGCCTTGAGGCGCAGAAACAGCTAAAAATAGCGGGTATTAAAAAGGTGGATACGGTGATTGGTTGTGCCGGTGGCGGCAGCAATTTCGCCGGTCTTGCCTTTCCCTTTACCCAGGATAAAATAAACGGCCAGGACATTGAAATCATTCCTGTGGAACCGGCCTCTTGTCCCACCCTGACCCGGGCTCCCTTTGCCTATGATCACGGTGATGTAGCCAAAATGACCCCCATGCTTGCCATGCACTCCCTGGGACATGATTTTGTTCCGGCCCCCATTCATGCTGGCGGGTTGCGATATCATGGCATGTCCCCCCTGGTCTCCCAGGCCGTGGCCCATGGATTGATGAGCCCCATGTCCATCAAGCAATTGGAGTGTTACGAAGCGGCCATGATTTTTGCCAGAACAGAAGGGATGATCGTGGCCCCGGAAACCAGCCACGCCATTGCCGCCACCATTAGAAAGGCAAACGAGGCAAAGCAAGAGGGAAAAGAAAAGGTCATCATCTTTAACTTGAGTGGCCATGGACTCATGGATCTCAACGGCTACACCCGCTACATGGCTGGGGATCTGGTCAACCTTGAACTCTCCCAGGAGGAGTTGGATGCCACCCTGGAAAGAAGCATCAAGGGCAACCCCATTCCGAAACTTTAATAATTGGGATCAGGCTTGGCTTATGGGTGTTTTTGCACCGAGGGAAGGTCGGATAAACGGCCTTTCCATCCTAATATTTCGAATATGTTAACCTCCTGAAAAAATGTTGATTTACCATGAATGAGAATAAATTTGATTCACAACGAGGTTATTGCAGGCGGCTGGGCCATGATGTTGATTTTTCCTATTGCCGCATTGCCGGTCAGGGCATTCCCTGTTTTAAAATTTTTGACTGCTGGTATGAGCGTTTTGATATTAAAACCTTCATGGAGTCAAATTACTCATCCGAGGAGATAAAAGCCATGCTGGCTCCTCCACAGGATAAAGTTTCTACCTTGTACGACCTCATTGCCAAGGCAAAAAAGGCCAACCAATAATATTTCTTAAACTCGATGATCCACTAATTGTTTGACCCCATCCTTGAAAAAAGTATATTGTATTGAATATTTGCCGTGTCACTGTAAAAAACAGTGCAGAGTGTCGGTTTATGGCATAATAGAGTGGTTCGTTCAGCCAATGGCCATGTATATTCGACAACGTACTAAGAATCTGTTTTTCCCAGGTTTTTTACGCTTGGGTTTGCATAAATAGATGAAGGATCCATGAAACGACTAAAAACAATTAAAACTTTTCAATCGAAATTCAATGGAATGCCAGAAGCAACGGTGAAATGCCTTGCCTCTCCGGAAACAGTGGCTCTGGTACCTGTTGCTGTTCCTTTTATGAAATTAAAACTCCTGGTGCGTGAAAATGATGGAGTGAATGTGGGGACGCCCCTTTTACAAGATAAGCGTGATCCCCAGGTTGTGTTTGTATCTCCAGGTGCTGGAACCGTTGAAGCCATCGTAAGAGGCCCCAGACGGGTGGTGCAGGAGATCGTCATACGCCTGGATCAAAAGAGTCAAGGGGCAAAGGAGATGTCCCCCATTCCCCTGGAAATCCTTGATGCCATGCCAAGAATGGAGTTGATTCAGCTATTAAAACAACGTGGTATCTGGCCCTTTATCCGTCAGTTTCCCTTCATGGACATTCCAGATTCCCAAGCCCCCTTTCCCATGGCCGTGATCTCCCTCCATTGTGGGGATCCTTTTGCGCCGGATCCATCCGTTTTTTTAAAGGATCAGCAGGCTTCGTTCCTCCATGGGCTTGCCATTCTTGAAAAGCTTGCGGAAAAGGTGATTGTGGCAACCCCCCAAAGATTCCTTTCCCCATTGAAACTAATGGGCCTGGCCAAGCACATCACCCATGTCACCCAGGATGAATATCCTGCCGGAGACCCCGGGGTAATCCTTTATACGATTAAAAAAAGTGTGGCTGACAATGCCAGTTGTACCATGGATCCCCAGGAACTCATTGCCATGGGCCATCTTTTTTCCACGGGCCAGTATCAAACCAAACGATTTTATGCAGTGGGCGGCACACCGGCAAATCTTCCGGCCCATTATCACAGCCGCATGGGCAGTCCGTTAAAACACCTTGTGGGGGACATCAATCCAGGCACCGGAGTGCTCACCGGGGGTATTTTTACCAGCGGCCTCACTCCTGTGGATGCCCACATGGGAACTGGACTTTCATCGGCCATTGTTCTTAATGCCACGGACAAAGATTCTTTTCTCGGATTTGCATGGCTGGGTAAAAATTTGCTTTCGGAATCCAGAACCTTTATGTCCAGCCTGGGATCAGCCCCTCTGGATATGGATGCCACCCTCCATGGAGAGGAGCGGGCCTGCATCAATTGCGGGTGGTGCGACAAAAAATGCCCGGTGGATTTGCTGCCCCAGTTTATCATGAAAGCCATGGGGGCAGAGGAGATGGACGAGGTTCTGGAACTGGGGCTGCTGGACTGCACCGGGTGCGGCCTTTGCACCTTTGTCTGCCCCTCAAAAATTGATGTGGCCACCATAATGGCCCTGGCTAAAGAGACTTACCACAGGGAACGGGTGATCGCATGAACCCTTTAAAAACCATTTTTAAAAAGACAGATCCTTATTTTCAACCAAAAGGTCGTTTTTCTCGGTTCAAGGGGATCTATTCTGCCACACGAACCTTTTTTTTCGTGCCCTCTCCGGTGACAAAAACAGCCCCCCATGTCCGGGATCACATTGATCTCAAACGATTCATGAGCCTTGTCGTTCTGACCCTGCTGCCGGTGACCCTGTTTGGCATGTTTAATGTGGGATACCAATACCACGGGGGCGTGGGGACTCTGCTTGATATGTTCATTACAGGAGCATCCCATGTGCTTCCCATTATCCTGGTATCCTATGGGGTGGGATTTTTCTGGGAGATTCTTTTTGCCACGGTGAGGGGCCATGAGGTCACCGAAGGCTTGCTGATTACGGGGCTTTTGTTTCCATTGACCCTGCCCCCCACCATTCCGTTGTGGCAGGTGGCATTGGGGATATCCTTTGGAGTGGTCATGGGAAAGGAGGTGTTTGGCGGTACGGGCCGGAATCTTTTAAATCCGGCACTAACGGCCCGGGCCTTTGTTTTTTTTTCCTACCCTGTTTCCATGTCCGGCAATGCCGTGTGGCGATTGACCCCCCCGGGGCTGGATGCAATTAGTGGTGCCACGGCCTTGTCTGTGGGGGGAAACGGGGGAGAGATCCAGGAGATGATTTTTAATGCCGGATTTTCCCTGGACCGGTTGTTTTTTGGGTTTCATCCGGGAAGTATTGGTGAAACCTCGGCCTTTTTATGTTTTTTGGGTGCCATATTTCTCATGGTGACCCGGGTGGCCAGTTTCCGCATCATCCTTGGGGGCATTGTCGGGGTGATCACCACCGCATTGATTTTCAGGATACTGCCGGGCCCCACAGACACCTGGTTTTCCGCAGGCCCTTTGTATCACCTTTTTTCCGGGGGATTTGCCCTGGGCATTTCATTTATGGCAACCGACCCGGTGTCGGCCCCGGGTACGGACAGTGGACGCTGGATATACGGCTTTCTCATCGGGTTTTTTACGGTGTTGCTGCGATCGGTGAACCCCGCCTATGTGGAAGGGGTGATGCTTTCCATTCTTTTTATGAATGTTTTTTCTCCATTGATAGACCATGTGACCCTGAAGATCACAGTGGCCCGGAGGATTCCCAATGTCTGAACCAGAAAAATCGGAACAAAGCAAAAGAATCCATGCCATTAAATTTGCGGCCATACTTTCGGTGGTGTGCTGT
>CAYSSE010000360.1:0-4240 GCA_964433355.1 uncultured Desulfocicer sp. | reverse complement strand
TGGTGCATGCCATCAGCCTGGCCGTTTTGGTCATCGGTATCCGGGGGGCCATGAAATCCGATGCCCTGCTTGTCATTATTCTCAGCCTGGCCCTGGGAAGTCTTTTGGGTGAAATGCTCAAGATTGAAGATCGCCTTGTAATATTGGGCAAGCTTCTTGAAAAACGATTTGCCGGGGATGATGAGGGCTTTTACAAAGGGTTTGTTACGGCAACTCTTCTTTTTTGTGTGGGATCCATGGGGATTGTGGGAGCCCTGGAGAGCGGGCTTGCCGGGGATCATCAGACATTGTTTGCAAAATCAGCACTGGATGGTATTTTTTCTATTATACTGGGCTCTTCCATGGGGCTGGGAGTACTGTTTTCCGCTTTTCCCGTGTTAATTTACCAGGGCAGTATTACCCTGGCTGCCGTCTTTATCAAACCCTATCTCATGCCAGATGTGGTAGCCCAGATGTCTGCTGTTGGCGGGGTATTGATCATGGCCATTGGATTTAATTTTGTTGCCGATGCAAAGATTCGTATTGGTAGCATGATCCCGGCGGTTTTTTTGCCCCTTGTGTGGTATGTGATCCTGGAGCTTCTGGGGTAAATATTTGGCCAGCACCCCATATTCGCCTATTTTGGCCAGCTCACCTAACATTAGTATGCTACGCAGTCCCCAATAGACGAATATGGGGCACTGGCCAAACATTTACATTACTCGTCAGTCTTAAGTTCTCTGCATGTTGTGTGCGTAAATTTGCTAACCCCCTGAATTTATAGAGCCCGTTCCTTAAAACTTGATTTGATAGGTCTTAATAATTCCAATGATTTATGAAGAACTTAGGACTCTTGAGTACATTACCAACCCCAATATTGACATATTCTGGATGTCTGGATTAATAACACCCATAAGCCAAGCCTGACCCCATGATAAAGGTTAAGACAGATTACCTTGCTGTGGCAGAAATATTAAACAAAAGATAACCTTTTTTATAATCTGGCCCCCCAATGGTGATGCTGCTGCCGTTTCTCAGTAAAATTTCAGTGGTAAATACAGATTGGTTGCGTTTTAAAATATTGATTTTAAATTTTATCCGTCCTTTTTTAAACCCCATGGGGGAGATCTCCAGAGTTCTGTTCCCCGGAAGAATGATGCGGCCCACTTCATGGTGTGCCAAGTTCAAAGGCTTTCTGCTCACAAGGCGGTATGAGGTGTATTTAAACACCGATTGAAGTTCACGACCAAGATCCTTTAGTGCCCGATCCATGTGAACCGGACCCGATGAGGCGTGGATGATGCGAACATTGCCTGTAACGCGGTTTCCGGCAAAGGCCTGTGCGGATATCGCAATATATACCAGTATGATGATCATGGTTGAAATGTGTTTAAATCTTATTTTCATAAATTCCTGCCTGAGAGATTAAGACTCTTTGTACCAGATGATGGTGTGATGTTGTTCCCGGGTCTCCAGAATCATAACCGATGCGATGTCCCCATCTATGGAATTGACAATGGCGCTGGGGCTATGGAGCACGACCTTCTGATCCTGTAAAAATGCCATGCTAATTAAGAGTATTGCAGCAAAAGAGGCCATCTGCAAGTAAATTTTCTTTCCTTTTATAAACTCAATCATGCCCTGAAAAAAAGAAAAATCAGAAGCCTCTGTTGCCTTTTCTTTTTTAAGTTTTACCACTAACTCCTGCACCAGTGCTGTATTATTCACCAGATGGCTGTGTCGTTGGATATTTTGTATAACTCTGTTGTCAATGTTTTGATAACTCTTGACGGTGTTCTGACAGGCAGGGCAGGTGGAGAGGTGCAGTTCCAGGGATGTCCGGGTTTCCGGGGGAAGGGCATTGTCCACAAATTGGCTGAGCATTTCTGGGGTCCACTTATTGCATTTTTTCATGACGCCTCCCTTTCCAGAGCACTGGTAAGGCTTTTCCGGGCATGGTAAAGCCTGGAACTTACGGTGCCGGGTTTTATATTTAACAATTGGGCAATGGCTTCATAGGACATCTCTTCCACTGTTTTTAAAATAAAGACGGTTCGTATTTTTTCTGGAAGCCTGGCCACATGTTCCATAATGTTCTGCTCCATTTCCCGGTTCAGATAGTGTGATTCCGGGGAGTGGAGAGGTATCTCTCCACCCCGGGGCAATATGTTTTCCTCTGATTCCAGGGGGACATGGTGCCATCTGAACCGTCGTTTCCATCGCCGTTTCCAGTTGAGGCACAGGTTAATGGTGATTTTTCTCATCCAGGTCATTAAACCGGCATCTCCACGGAACTCATTGATATTGCGGTGCACGCTTAAGAAAGCATCCTGAACAATTTCAAGGCTTTCTTCGTGATCCAGAGTGACGCCCCAGGCAATGCCCATGAGCCTTGACTGGTATTGTCGTACCAGTATTTGAAAGGCTGCTTCCTGTCCCTGCTGAAGCCTTGTGATCAATTCTTTTTCTTCCAGACGATTTATGTTTATCACCTTAGCTGGGGTGGCCTCTGTGGCACACCCCGACAGGAAAAATGGTCATGGTGGTTTCCCGGGTGCGTGCCCGTGGAAAAGATGTCAGACTAAGTACCCATGCATATGTTTTTCGGTATTCCACAGAGATATGTCGTTGATATTTATGGATTTTATTTTGAGGAATATATACTCGGGTACTTACATTTGGTGAGAGTTATCGAGCACTCCTGATCCACACCCGTCTTTTTTCCCAGTATCCTTTCTGGACTATTACGTGTCTATACCGTCCTTTAACCCACCGACCATGTTTTCTGTGATGTCCGGGCACCCATCTGTTTTCATAAATGGGAGCAACCCATATTTTTTCAATGACCCAGCCTCCTCTGCCCTTGTGCCTGTTTAAAACGTGATATTTTGGGGGATGAATGGGCTGGGGTTTTTGCCATCCAGGATGTTTTGGATATTTTTGTGAATGATAGGTATTATGGGCATAGTAATTTTTTCTATTGTTGTGTTGAATTTCATGGATCAATGCCGTGCCCAGAATGGCCACCCCTGTGCCGATAATAACGGTTTCAAGCAGATGTTTATTCCTGGGGCCTGCCGATGCTGGAGAAAAAGTAAAGGGTATCAACAGTGCTGCGATGAGGAATATGGTCAATGTTTTTTTCATGATTTGTCTCCTTACATAATAAATGGTTCTGAACAAAAACACCATTTTTTTGTTCTTCTGTAAGTCATTGACACCATAAAAAAGAATTTGTTCAAAAAAAAAATAAAAAAAATCTTAAAAGGCGCTATAATCTCCGCAAATGATGCCGTAAAAATGGAAATTCGCCCTGTAAATATTGTGATTACGCCCACGGTTGGGCTATAGACGTTATAGAGGGAGAGTAAATTTAAATGTCTGACAACCAAATAAAACTGGAAGAAAAGGTGCCTGCCAAGGGGCTTACGCTGGGCAGACAGCTAACCATTGACTATTATAATTGCCGCAGGGAGGCCCTTCGTGATTGTGATGCCCTGGAAAAGACTTTTGTTAGGGCCGCCAGAAATAGTGGTGCCACTGTTATCAGTTCCTCTTTTCATGCCTTTAAGCCCCAGGGGATAAGTGGTGTGGTGATCATTGCAGAATCTCATTTCACGGTGCATGTCTGGCCAGAGCATCAATATGCGGCTGTGGATATCTTTAGCTGCGGGGAGCACATTGACATGGAAAAGGCCAAGAGTACCTTAAAAGAATTCTTGGGTGCCGAGCAGGTGGTGGTTTCTTCGGATATGGGGCGGGGTATATTTTAACCCTTTCCCAAATTTTAAACCCAAAGTAGCACTGCTGCCATGGAATTGTCATGGACAAAAGTCTATGTTCAGTTTACCTTACAGCTTTTTTGTGGATTTCTGGATCATCCGGGTAAAAACAAAGGGCATCCTTCAAAAATAATTTACACTTTTTTTGATCACTCCATATTTGCAGGCGTTTGTTCCAAAAGACTGTAAACTACTTTTGGGGCCATATGTAAGGATGCCAAACAAAGCTTTGAAGTTTCGGGTTGTTAAGGCCCTGGTGTATGAAGATCCAAACCGATGACATGATGAATGCAGGGGTGAAAATAGTGATATATAAAGAAAGATACTCTTGTCTTATCATAGATGTTTCAGGACGGTAGCTATGGCGTATAAAATTGCAATTAACGGATATGGACGAATTGGCAGATCAGTGCTCCGGGCATTATATGAATCCCACCATTACAGAAACCTTGAGGTGGTGGCCATCAATGAACTGGCAG
>CAYSSE010000359.1:0-4250 GCA_964433355.1 uncultured Desulfocicer sp. | reverse complement strand
CAAAAATACCCCCCGACGTTCCCGTTCCGGTCAGGGCAGCCGTCGGGGGCGGCATGATGCCATTTTCATCATTAATCGTGGACAAACCCAATTCCCAAATACCGGCACTCCAGTGGCGGTTATATAGGTTTCCACTTCACAACTCTTTTTTCCAGCACTCCCACCAGGGTCCACATGCCAAGCCCCATGGCAGACAACCATAGAATGGCGGCAAACACCAGATCCACCTGGAGACGGGCATTGGACTGAATCATGAGAAACCCCAACCCCTGTTGTGCCCCCACCCATTCACCGATGACAGCACCAATAGTGGCCACAGAGACCCCCACCCGAAGGCCGGCGAAAAACTGGGGCAATGCCCAGGGCCAGTAAAGCAGCATGAAAGTGTCATAAAAAGAAGCGCCCATGAGCCGGAACAACACCCGGTACTCGGGATCACAGTTCTTCAACCCCGACAGCAGACTGACGGTGATGGGGAAAAAAATAATAATCCAGGCCATGAACACCTTGGAGGCAATGCCATATCCCAGCCACACCACCAGAAGCGGTGCCAGGGCAAAAACAGGAATCGCCTGGGATGCCACCAGAAATGGAGACAAGGCCTTTTCCAGTGTCGGTTTGGCAAACATCAGGGTGGCAAGGGGAACCGCCGTACACAGGGCCAGCAGTATTCCCAGGACAATTTCAAGAAAAGTGATGGCGGCATGGGGTAGAATCAATGACGTCCGAGTCACCGCCGTGACCAGTATGACAGAAGGTGGCGGCAGGATAAACACCGGTATCTCCATGATCCGGGTGGCCCCTTCCCACAATCCCAGAATCACCGCCACCAGGGTGAGAGAAAGAAAGTCAGGTAACTTCACAGGTCTCCCCCTTCAAGCTGAACCAGCACCTGTTCTTTAATGGCCATAAGTCCGGGATCTGTGAACTTTCGGGGTTTTTTCTGATCCAGCACAAAACGCTGGATAATCTTCATGGGGGAAGGGCTGAGCAGGTACACTTCATCGGCCAGAAGCAGAGCCTCTTCAATGTCATGGGTGATCATGAGAATGGTCTTGTTAAATTCTGTCTGGAGGAGCAAAAGAAGGGACTGTAGACGTCGTCGGGTAATGGCATCCAGGGCGGACAGGGGTTCATCCAGCAGGATCAGATCCCGATTAAACATAAGCGTTCTAACAAGGGCACAACGTTGGCGCATGCCCCCGGACACCTCATGGGGCAGGTAAGATTCATATCCGGAAAGCCCCATGCGAGCGAATAGGATCTCTGCCTTTGTTGTCATTTCAGGCAGGGTCTGTTTTCCGACCTTTGCCGGCAACAAGGCATTGTCAAGTAAGGAGAACCAAGGCAAAAGAAGATCTTTTTGCTGCATGTAAGCCGCATGGTTACCCAGATGGGGCAAAGGGATCCCGTTCCAGGAGATGTTCCCCCGGTCCAGAGTGACCACATGGGTGAGCCCGTCAAACAGGGTACTTTTTCCGCACCCCGAAGGCCCCACAAGGACATTGAACTGGCCCTGCCCCACCTTTAGATCAAATTGAGAGAAAACCGGTGTGCCGCCATATATTTTTGTTGCGCCTGAAATTTCAAGCATACTCATGCACATTCATAGTTGTTGACCCAAAATGTAAATATTCGGGTTGGTAATGTAACTGTTTGGCCAGTGCCCCATATTTGTTTGGGACTGCGTAGCATACGAATGCTATGTGAGCAGGCCAAAATAGGCGAAGATGGGGTGCTGGCTGAATATTTACTTAAAAATAATAGGAAGGGCGGAACAGGAGGGAGGAAAACAAAAAAAGACTTTCCTTCGCCAGAATTATCTGGATCAGGTTCCAGGAGTCGAGACGCACATCAGTCTCCTCTCAGCCGATTTCCATCGGCTCCCCCAGCCTACCATTGCATTTGTCAATGATTTTGGTGAAATATCACGGAAAGAACAACTTTGTCAATCCTGCTGATTTTCTTTCAGCCATTCAATAATATCATTGGACTCATACAGGGCTTTTCCATCAATGACAAGACAGGGCACCTGGGTTTTACCACCGACATCCAGAAGTGCCTGTCGATCTTTCGGGGAAAAATCCCGATCCACCAGGGGAATGGAAATCTGGTGCTGTTTCATGAAATCAACTACTTTTTTACAATAAGGACAGGTGGGGGAGATATAAAGTTTGAGTTCGGTCATTTTTTTCCTCATGGGTTAGATTTGGTTGTTTTTTACGTGATGATCCAATGTCTTTAAGACTTAATCATAACCTGTTCCCGTAGATAATTCCAGTTCTGAAACGCATCTTTCTATGCTACTATCACCGGGCAAGATTATTTTGACAAAAGCCCCTTAAGAATGAGTCCAACGGAGGCGGGACAGATTTAAAAATCTGTCCCCAAGCGCACAAATGGGCAATTTATTTAAAACTCATTCCTATTCACAACTCAAGAGTCCTAAGTTCTCATAACTCATTGAAATCATTACTGCCTACAAAATCAAGCTTTAAGGTACAGGTTCTATAATTTCAAGGGGTTAGCGATTCTCTATACACAATATGCAGAGAACTTAGGACTGACGAGTTCACAACATGAGCCTTAAAAATTCAGGAAAGGGATTTATGACAGACGCAGATGTAATCATTATCGGGGCTGGAGCATCGGGCCTGATGTGCGCCATTGAAGCAGGCAAGCGTCACCGCCGGGTGGTGGTGCTGGATCATGGCAAACAGCCAGGACGTAAAATTATCATGTCCGGCGGGGGACGGTGCAACTTCACCAACATGAATATGGAAGCAGATAATTTCATCTCCCATAACCCCCACTTTGTAAAATCAGCCATAAGCCAATTTTCACAATGGGATTTTCTGGAGATGATAAATACCCACAACATCTCCTACCATGAAAGGGATCATGGCCAGCTCTTCTGCGACAACAGCAGTGGAGAGATCCTGGAAATGCTTTTAAAGGAATGTAAAAAGGTGAAGGTAAATGTTCGGCTCGAAACCACCATTGATAAGGTCACCCAGGAAGAAACCGGGGCTTTTTCCGTTTCAACTAATCAGAGGAGCTTTCAGGCTTCGTCCCTGGTGGTGGCCACAGGAGGACTTTCCATTCCCGGGGCCGGGGCCACGCCATTGGGGTATCGCATTGCCGAACAGTTTAACATAAAGGTGTGGCCCACCCGGCCCGGCCTGGTACCATTTACCTTACAACCGCCTGACAAAACAAAATTATCCGAGCTGCCCGGCATCAGTGTGGATGCCACAGTAACGGTGGGGAAGCACAGTTTTCGGGAAAATATTCTCTTTACCCACAGGGGCCTGAGTGGACCCGTCATTCTCCAAATCTCATCCATGTGGCAGCCAGGGGAAACGATAAATATCAACCTGTTGCCAGAAATAAACCTTGAAGAAATATTAAAAGCGGCCCAATCAACATCTCCCAAACGAAAGCTTAAATCCCTGCTGGCAGATTTCCTGCCCAAACGACTGGTAGCAGCCATGGTGGATGAACCCCTGGCAGATCAGGCGTTACATTCCCTTTCCCACACGAAATTCAAAACCATTGCCAAAAATCTTCATAATTGGCAGCTAAAGCCCGGGGGCACAGAAGGATACCGCACGGCAGAGGTAACCCTGGGTGGGGTGGACTGCAATGCGGTATCCTCCAAAACCATGGAGGCCCGCCAGGTCAAGGGAATTTTCTTCACAGGCGAAGTGCTGGACGTCACTGGTTGGCTGGGGGGGTATAATCTCCAGTGGGCCTGGTCTTCTGGGTGGTGTGCTGGTCAATATGTTTAATTTAATAATCCAGGTAACAGTGTGATCCGGAAATGGGATTGCTGATTGTTTTATTTATTGACTATAACCACCTATGCCGATATATAAAATCATCTAAAAGGCTCGTTAGTCATCGGTTCTCCGACCGACTCTGCACGGGGTGGCAAATCCGAACTTTAAGACAATACATGAGCCTGTTGATTACGTCGTTATTTTCATATTTCAGGCATCACTCCTACCTATGTGATGTACTTTGGCTCAGCGGATTGCCATGTATTGTGACAATAAGGTCAAATTACAATAAAATCACCTTTAAATCAACAGATTCATACATGGGGTATCCAAAATAAGAATTTGCGAGTCACAAGTAAAATGGACAAAAACATTTATATGACAGACACCATTGGATTTTTAACCATGTCTTTATACGATTCGAAAAAAAAATTATTAAAATCCCTTGAAAGAACAAACGCATTCTGG
>CAYSSE010000358.1:0-4298 GCA_964433355.1 uncultured Desulfocicer sp. | reverse complement strand
CTTATCTGCCTGGCGGTTCATAAAAAACCAGCAAGAACTCCCTGATCCTTTAGTTGGCTACCCACTTAAAGCGGGATATTTTCAAGACTTTTTATGTGGGTAATTAGCCTTTAACCCCTAAAATCAAGGATGCTAAGACGCTTGATTTTAAAGGCTGTCCCGCCTTAAGTGGGTAGCCCTTTAGTTCAAGGGGTGTTGATTCTCATTCTGATAGATGTAAAAGAAATATCACAATAAATCCACGGATCACAACACTTTGTTTTTACCAAGGAGACAGAACCATCTTCACAGAAACGGCAATTAAGCTAAAACAGATTACGCTGAACAATGCTTTGACTACCTTTGCAAAACATATTCATATTTTGATTTTTCATGCTTGAATAAGGCTCGTTTTATGGTAAAGTTAATCTATTTTGATCCAGATAAATAAAAAAAATTATGCGCACTGGCCACCATTGCCGTTGGAAAAATAACAAGCTAACCACTTAAGGCATGACAGACTTTTGTCCGGCATTGAATGATGGCTTCAATGACCTTTATTATATAAATTTGATTGCGCGTGAGCGCCTCAATTTTTGGATATCGTTTAATGACAGATTCACAAATTCCTACACCAGAAGAAGTACCCTTTGCCAATTATAGAATGGATGTCCGTTATGATGGACAACAATACTACGGATGGCAGCGCCATAAAGACAAACCAACCATTCAGGGGGCATTGGAAAATGCGGTGACAGACTACTTTGGGTTGCGATGCAATGTGGAGGGGTCTGGGCGTACCGATCGGGGAACCCATGCGTTGGGCCAGGTGGCGACAATTCATCTGCCAAGGGATATTGATGAAAAAAAAGCCCTGATGGGCCTTAATAATGCCCTTGATAAGCCCATTGAAATTACCCATTTCCAAAAGGTGGCTGATGATTTTCATGCAAGGGAATCTGCCCGGGGCAAGTGCTACCGCTATAAAATCTGGAATCAATTGGATTTACCCCCTGAAATGGAAGGGAAAGTGTGGTACATCCCTGAAAAACTGGATGTACGGGCCATGCAAAAAGCCTGTCCTTTTTTCGTGGGCAAGATGGATTATGCGTCCTTTGCCAAGGTTCCCAATTATAAAAGAGCCACCACCATACGAACGGTGTACGCCCTTAATCTCAAAAAAGATGACGCTGTTTTAAGTTTTTCAATTATAGCAGACGGTTTTTTATACAAAATGGTCCGAAATATTGTTCGTGCACTGGTTAAGGTGGGAGAGGGAAGAACACAAATCAAGGAGATTCCTCGTATTATAAAGGCAAAAAACCGCAAGGCAGCCCCAGGCACGGCCCCTGCGTCGGGGCTTTATCTTGATGCCGTGTTTTATGATAAAAACAGCATGGATGCAGCCATCAAAAAAAACCAGGAGAGCAGAAATTAATCATGAACGAATTTGTCCACCAACGGCATAAATTCCCCACCCGGTTAACCCAGCCCCGGGAGTTAATTGTTGCCTGCGTGCCCATGCGCAGCAACGTCAATATCTCCCAGATCGCCCGCACGGCCAGTGCCTGTGCCGTGGGAAAAATGATTATCTGCGGAAACGCCTCCTTGATTTCCAAAATTGCCCGGGATGCAACGTCTGAGCTTTGTGTCTCCACCCACCGATCTTTGTCCCCTGTGCTTAAAAAATTAAAACAAAACGGCTATCGCATCGTTGGGATAGAACAGACATCCAACTCCCACAATATACACCAGTTTTCATTTGAACGTCGAACCGTCCTTGTGGTCGGAAACGAGCGACTTGGAATCAAAGATGACATCCTGAACCAGTTGGATGATGTCATTGAAATCCCCGTATGGGGACTGCCCCATAGTTATAATGCGGCTTCGGCGGCCAACATGGCGTTGTATGAATACTGCCGGCAATTCCCCCAGGGATAACACATTAAGGGTCATAAGATGGGCCACTAAGTACCCGAGCATATATTCCTCAAAATAAAACCCATAAATATCAATGGTATATATCTGTGAAATACCGAAAAACATATACATGGGTACTTATAAAAAAATTATCAACATGATCAAAACTAAATATTTTGCAAAACAAGGGGATGTATACTATATCTTTGAGGTAAAAATGCTTCCACAACCTGCCATTCTTCCATGGGGACAAATCATCACACATGAACTCTATAAAAACCCTTAAGATTCTTAATACCGCAATGGAACAAATGCTGGCGGGTGTTCTGATCACCCGTCAGCCAGGCAACCAGGTGGTGTGCATCAACAGTGAATTATCGCGAATTCTGGGCCTGGAACACCCCCCTTTGGAAGATGCCTCATTTAAAGAACTTTTTTTTGACGCCGGTGGAAAATTTTTTTATCCCAATGAAAAAGCCATCTACGACCATATGTTTTATTCACACTTGAAATCCGAAACCCATGGGGTGGCCAAGGATTTTGAGGCCATTGTTCAACAACCAGGTGGCGCAAAAATACATGCCCTGGTGAATTCATCACCGGTTTTAAATGAAGCCAGGCAAGTCATTGCCATGGTCACTGTTTTACAGGACATCTCTGCCAAGAAAAAAGAACAAATAATACACCTGGCCCATGAAAAAGAACTTGAAGAAAATTTTAAAAAACAAACCGAAAATCTTCAAAAAACCAACAGACAATTGGAAACCATTCTCAATGCATCATCGGAAAGTATCTGGATCTGTGATGGCCAGGGGGTTGTACTTCGTATCAACCAGGCCACAAAAAAACTCCTTGGGATATCTCCTGAAGAAGTGGTCGGCAAACAAATCGACGACCTGGTTAACAAAGGCATGATGGACAGATCTGTCACCCGGGAAGTGATCAATCGTAAATGCCAGGTCAATATTATCCAGAAACATGCGAAAGTCAACAAGCGACTACTGGTCACCGGTACACCGGTATTTGATGATGATGGCGCCATCTCCATGGTCATCACCAATGAACGGGATATGACCCAGCTTAATGATCTCCATGAAGAGCTTAAACTGGTGCGCCTTGAAAGCAGACAGATAAAAGATGAACTGACACAACTTAACCTCAGGGAACTCAAGGAACAGGAAATTGTGGCGGAAAGCAAGGAGATGCAGCACATACTGCTGACATGCCAAAAACTTGCCAACCTGAAAGTATCCAATATCCTGATCATGGGTGAATCCGGCACCGGCAAGGGATTGCTGGCTAAATTTTTCCATTCCCGTAGAAATAAAGGGCCGTTTGTACAGATCAACTGTGCAGCCCTTCCTGAATCTCTCATTGAAGCGGAGCTTTTCGGGTATGAAAAAGGCGCCTTTACCGGTGCCGGGGAAAAGGGGAAAATAGGACTTTTTGAGATGGCCCGGGGGGGGACCCTGTTCCTGGATGAAATTGGAGAGATGACCCTTCCCATGCAGGCCAAACTGTTAAAATGCATCGAAGATAAGGAAGTGCTTCACATCGGCGGTCTGACACCCATTAAAATAGACTGCACCGTGATTACCGCCACCAATGTTAAGCTTGTGGATCGGATAAAACATCAAAAATTCCGGCAGGACCTCTACTTCAGACTAAACACCTTTGCCATCACCATCCCCCCCCTGCGGGATCGGTTGGAGGATATTCCGGAGTTGGTATATTTTTTCCTTAATAAATATAACAGGGAATACAATCTCCAACGAAAACTTTCCCCCCACAGCCTCAATGCCATCCAGGCCCATGCATTTCCCGGCAACATTCGTGAATTGCAAAACATGATTAAAAAAGCAGTTGTCATGGGAGAGTCCGCCATCATTGAACAATTTGACAGGGGAAAAATTGATGATTCCGTTTCAATATCCCACCATTACGCTACATTAGAAGAGGAAAGCAGTTCCTATGTTTTCAATGAGCGAGTGCTTTCCTATGAAAAAAAGTTGCTCTCCCAGGCAGTGAAGACGTTTAAAACTACCCGGGCCATTGCAGCAGCACTTCACATGACCCAGTCCCAGGTATTCAGAAAGCTGAAAAAACATGGTCTGACCACTTGATCGGAACCCTTCAATTTTTTAAATTAGCGC
The DNA here is from genome assembly GCA_964433355.1 of uncultured Desulfocicer sp. Lineage (GTDB taxonomy): Bacteria > Desulfobacterota > Desulfobacteria > Desulfobacterales > Desulfobacteraceae > Desulfocicer. The sequence continues at coordinate 246 of CAYSSE010000358.1, read as the reverse complement.
CCTTTAGGCGGACTTTTTACAACCCGCTGATTTAACAGTTCATAAAATGGAAATTCCTATACAATTAAATTAGTGAATATCCAAAGAAAGTATGCAGAGAACTCATGATGGACGAGTTGGAAAAATGCACAGGCCTAACCTGGACAAGCCAGAACCAAAAAGAGTTTCTTATTCTCTTGCCAAAATAACACGAAAATAAGAGATAAGAATATAGTACGTCGAATCATAAATGCCTCGGGGCTATTC
>CAYSSE010000357.1:0-4307 GCA_964433355.1 uncultured Desulfocicer sp. | reverse complement strand
ATGGCTTCACCGCAGCTTTAAAGAGGAGGATCAGCTCCTTGAAACCGAACTTCAATCCTTTTACCTTAAGGGTTTGAGGCTGCTGGCCATGCTCAATGCCACGGTCTTTGGTTTTTTAATGGCCGTTGCCACACCGCTGATCAGCTGCTGGGTGGGGCAGGAGTATCTGGGGGCTGTGGGGGTCATGGTGATCATCAGCCTGTCCAACATGATCCATCTTTGTACAGGCCCTGCCACCCTTGTATTCCGGGGGATCAACCGATCGGGCCGGGAGTTTGAATATCTTATCATTCAACTCATGACAGCCCTCCTGTGGATTCCAATGGGCACCCACTTCATGGGTATCCTGGGGGCATCACTGGGGGTGTTTGCCAGCGCCACCCTGGGAAGTCTCTTTTTATTCTGGAGAACCAACCAGGCATTTAATATCACTTTCAGACATTGCTTTGAAACGGTGCTCACCCCGACCCTGGCCCCCCTGTCTGTGGCCATGCTCGTATATGGCATCACCCTTGTTTTACCGGTGCAGTCAAGAATAATGGCCGGGGTGGAAGTTATGGTTCTGGGACTGTTTCACCTGGCCCTGACCGCTTCGCTTCTTTGGAAATGTTTTCTCACCACCGATGAGACCACCCCCCTGATGAACATGATAAAACGTCGGCTTCCCAAAAAGTACAGGGGATAACGAGACACCGCCATGGATACATCCTCAAAAGAACTACTGCCAGGGACAAAGAAGAGTAAACCCCTTGATATTTTCAGGTTTCTAAAAAAATACACTATCCTGATCATTGTAATGGGCAATTTTATTTTCACTCTGCTCATCCCCTTTGCCCTCATGGCCATCAATCCCTATTACTTGGCCTCTGCCAAACTCCAGATAGATCCTGTGGTGCAGACCATCATCGGAAAGGGCCAGGACGACTCCATTCTCCAACAATATTCAGATTATTCCAGCACCCAGGCAGCCAGATTAAGAAGCCATGATGTCCTGGAAGAAGCCATTAAACGGCTGATCCCGGAACATAAGGATGCCCTGTTTTTTCAAGGAGCCTCCCTGGAAAAATGTATTCTTCTACTCCACGCAAGGCTATCGGTGAAAATTGTTCGCAACACCCATCTCATTGAGCTTGAACTCCAGTCAGGCCATCAATCCGGGCTTGCCCAGATACTCAATAATATCATGGAATCTTATAAAGAGGTCGTGGATTCCGAGCAAAAACAACAAAACCAGACTCGACTTCAGTATCTGGAATCGGAGCGAACCAACCTCCGTGAAAATATAGATAATAAAATTATCACCTTAAAAGAGATTGCAAAAAAAACTCACACCAGTGAATTTAGTGAAATGTATAATTTTTATTATAAAAGAGCCGAACAACTCCAACAGGCAAAGGTTAAAATAGACCTCATGCTCATGGATGTTCAAACGGCGTATAATCAAAAAGTCCAGGAAAAGGAAAAAATATCCAAACTGGACATGGAACCCTTTGTGGAAGAGGTGGTTGCCAATGACTGGGGGCTCGACTCCACCCAGTCCTGGACCTACCAGCAACTACAGGAACTAAGGGCAAAACTGGATGGACTGAGCAAAAACAGCGCAGATAGAACCTATATTGAAGAGCGCATGAAAGCCATGAGCCAGTATGAAAAAAAAATGACCAACGAGGTGCGTGAACTGGCTCACATGACGGTGTATGGAAAACGAGATTATGAACTGACCACCAATTTGATTCAAGAACAGAGTCGATATGATGCCCTCAAGGATGCGGGCAAAAATATTTCAATCCAGTTGGAAGAGGCCAGGAAAGAGGCTGGCATCAATTCAGAACGGCTCATTAACGGTGAACAGACCCAGGCCGAACTGCGGCACATGCGAGAATTGCTGTTTAAATATGAATCCAGGATCAACGAACTGGGGGTACAATCCCATGCCCCCAGTAGAATTTCCTTTGCGCTCAGGGCCTATCCCCCCATCTCTCCTGCCGGGAACAACGCTAAAAAACTGATCATGGTCTGTGTGGTGGTTCCCTTTGGGTTCATTGGATTTATCTGCCTTGTCCTGGAATTTCTGGACAATCGCATCACCAACCCCATGAACATCACCCATGCCCTGGGCCATCCGTCCACCTGGCCCATCTCCCGGGCCATGCCCCATGTCCCCTTTGCCAGACTTACCCTTGAATCGCCCACCGCTGTGACATCCAAAGCCCTTCGCAGCCTTGCCTTAAGAATTTACAAAGAAAATCAGACAAATGATTCCCATGTTTTTCTTTTTAACGGCGTCAACGACACATGCGGCACCTCGGAGATTATTCTCAACGTGAGCCATCTGCTGGGGCAAATCCATCCCAATATTTTAATCATTGAGGCGGTCACGGCAAAACCGACCATTCGAAATCTACTCGATATCCCCCCATCCCAGCCGGGCATCGCAGAAATACTCAACGGCAAGGCAGATTTTAACGAGTGTATCTACACCGATGAAGAGCGAAATGTGGATATTCTGCCCGCTTCGGGAACTGAAGAAATCCAGAATGCCACCCTGATGTATGGTATGATTATCACCATGGCCAAAAAAAATTATGACATTGTTCTCATCGACTCCAGCCCGGTGATGCAGAATGATTTCACCGAATATCTCACTGTTTTTTCAGATGTCCTGCTTCTGCTGATCCAGGGTAACCGATCTACCTACACAGATCTTAGACGAACGGCGGAACTTTTTATACGACAACAGATACCGGCCATCATTCCGGTATTGAACTGGGGGGGAGCCCCCTATGTGGGAAAATTTGAGAAACGCATGGAAAATTCATTTTTATACCCCTTCTTGATCCGAATCAGGCGGGCACTGGAGTAAAAGATACCATGAAAGGAAATTTTGTCTGCCTGTTTGCCCTTATCATGGTCATTCCTGCCTGCTTTTATTTTTTTTCCAAATATGGAGGTGCCAAGGCTACCCTCATCGTTTTTTTCGGTGCCGTCTTGTTCCTTCCCATGGAAGAACTCCATGTTCCCCTGATTCTATATAACAAAATGACGGCAACGGGTATTGGGGTTCTGCTTGCCATAAAAGCCATGGATGGAGAATCCCTTGAAAATTTTTCATTACACCCAGTGGATTTTCCCATGATTGTATGGCTTTTTTCCGTGGTGTTTTCCTCCATGGTCAACGGTCTCGGGATCAAGGATGGCCTCCAGGAGAGCTTCAACACTTTTACCTTGTGGGGGGTTCCCTACCTGGCCGGACGTCTTTATTTCTCCGATTCCAAGGGGCATCGCCTGTTGTGCCAGGCTCTGTTTCTATGCGGACTTATCTATATTCCCTTTGTGGCATTTGAATTGATCATGAGTCCCCAGGCCCACAATATTGTTTACGGATATATGCAGCACTCCTTTGCCCAGGTGATGCGAGGAAACGGCTACCGCCCCATGGTGTTCATGCAGCACGGCATCATGCTGGGCACCTTCATGTGCATGGCGGCCCTGGTGGGAATATGGTGTACGGCAACCGGTGTGTTTCCCAAAAAGCAATGGGGCCTGCCCAGCTGGCTGTTATCCCTTGTCATGCTTTTTTCGGCCATTATCTGCAAATCATCTGGAGCCATTGGGCTTATGTTTCTGGGACTCATTGCGTTATTTACCTCATCCAGACTTAAAACAGCCCTGCTCATCTGGTTGATGCTGTTAATTCCCCCGGCCTATATTTCCACCCGGGCCACAGGGTATTGGGACGGCCAGAATGCCATTGACCTGATCTCAGAAAAATTTAGTGCAGATCGGTCAGCATCACTGGCCTTTCGGCTTGACAATGAAAATATTCTGGTGGAAAAAGCCCTGGAAAGACCCATTTGGGGTTGGGGAGGATGGGGCCGCTCCCGGGTGTATGATCCGGATACCGGGGAAGATCTGAGTACCACGGACGGATTTTGGATAATCACCCTTGGAAGCCGGGGGTTCATAGGGCTGATATCCGTCTGTCTTATTCTCTTTCAACCCATGTTCCTGTTCATCCTGAAAAACCATCCCAAAACCTGGACCCGGCCAGAAATTGCCCCCAGTGCGGTCATTGCCATCATTCCGCTGCTCTTTCTCATTGATTGCACTCTTAATGCCATGGTCAATCAGATGTATATCATTTTTGCCGGGGGGATCACTGGCATGATCACACAGAAATCATCCCATCGGGATTTGGTGGATGATCTGAATCAGGAGGAGATCACCAGCGTCAAATCATCCTCTTTGCTGCCCCACCCCATGGCCGCTGGCTGTGCCAGACAGACAAAACCATGGGCACCCACAAC
>CAYSSE010000356.1:0-4311 GCA_964433355.1 uncultured Desulfocicer sp. | reverse complement strand
CATTTTTATCCTGTGATGTAGGCCATTCAGAAATAGAGACCTTCAGGAAACATGAACGAACGGGACGTCCACTGGGTGACGGCTCTTTTATTAAAAGGTTGGAGCATACTTTGAACCGCAAACTTAGGCTTCAGAAACCGGGATCTAAAAGATAAGTAAGGTGTCCCCCGATCTAGGCAATGTCTTACCGGTAATTTTTTTCAGCGATATAACCCTGTACTCCGCCATGTGGTGCTGCGTAAAAGAAAACAGCTTGAGGATGATGGGCTTTTGGATCGTATTGGGGTGTACACCCATCCGGTTCAATCCATGACCCATCTTTATCAGTCCCGATTTGTGAGCCTGGGGATCTCCACCAATACCCCCTTTCAGGTGGCCTATGAAAAGGCTGAGGAGTTCAGCACCCTGCTCTAGGCCAGAACCCGGGCCGGTGGGTTTATGAAATCTTTGATGCTCCAACGGCTTTGTTCCAGCTTTGCATCGGGTTTGAGCACTGCCCAAAAAATGCTCAAGCATACCCTTTCCAATGAGAATGAGGATCACATTGATCAGGTGGAACATATCCTTTCTGACATGACCCCGGCGGAAATTGAATGTTTAAAGGAAATTGACACCCAGTTGTCCCGGCCCGGGGCTGTGGACTCCAAACTGGATACCGTTAAATGATTTTTAACTGAGTTTCCCACCCAGGGCAAAACATGGCTGGAACATGGGTGTATTATTTTCAGCCAATATTATGACACGGCCCAGTGGATGGCCGGGGAACTTGCCAGGGAGTTGAACAATGAAGTGGTTGCCGTGTATGCCGGTATCGGAAAAAGCGGGCTGTTCAGAGGGGATGAATTTAACAGCGTTGAAAGAGAGATGATCAAATCGGCGGTGCGAACCCGGGAGATTCGGCTGGTGGTGGCAACGGATGCGGCCTGTGAAGGCTTGAACCTTCAAACCCTTGGAACCTTGATTAATGTAGATCTGCCCTGGAATCCCTCCCGGTTGGAACAACGTCTGGGGCGAATTAAACGCTTTGGGCAGACCCGTAAGTTTGTGGATATGCTGAACCTTGTTTACAGTGATACCCAGGATGAGAAAATCTATAATGTGCTGTCAGAACGGCTTAAGGACACCTATGATATTTTTGGGAGTCTTCCTGATACCATTGATGATGACTGGATTGAAGATGAGTCACAACTTAAAAAAAGAATAGATGTGTATGTCCATGAGCGGGAAAAGGCCCGTAATGCGTTTTCTGTGAAGTATCGGGGCAGTTTGGATCCAGAGACACACCTTTGGGAACGGTGTGCTGAGGTTTTGTCTCGTAAGGATATTGTTGATAAGTTGAGTTTGCCTTGGTAAATATTGAAGTTTATCACAACGTCGGCCATCTTGGATTAATTCCTGTGGCACACTATAAAAGAAAAAGAGAACTCAAGTTGTGAAAAAAGACAAAAGAATTGCCCTTCTCATAGATTGTGACAATGCCAGTTATCACGCCATTGACGGTGTTTTAAATGAACTTGCAAAATATGGTGTTACCAATATCCGTCGAGCCTATGGAAATTGGAAAATGCCCCAGTTAAAAGGCTGGGAAGAACAACTTCACCCATTTGCCATTCAGCCAATCCAGCAATTTGCATATACCCAAGGCAAAAATGCAACGGACGCTGCCATGATTATTGATGCCATGGATTTACTTTACACTCAAAAACTTGATACCTTCGCATTCATGACCAGCGACAGTGATTTTACCCCACTTGTAATGAGAATTTTAACCAATGGAATGAAGGTGTATGGGTTCGGAGAAAAGAAAACCCCGCTCCCATTTGTCAATGCCTGTTCCCAGTTTATTTATACTGAAAATCTGGTTGCCACGCCTGAAGCGGATGATCAAACAACAACCCTTCATCAGGATTTAAAGAAATCACGCAATGAGCTTCGTGGGGATGCCGGTCTGGTTAAAATCCTCAGAAATGCGGTTGAACATACAGCGGAGGACGATGGCTGGGCACATCTTGCAAAGGTGGGACAATATATCTCAAACAACACCTCGTTTTCTCCCATCAATTATGGATATAAAAAGCTGAGTGATCTGATGCGTGCAAGTGACCTGTTTCAAATCACCATGCGCATGAATAATTCGGTGATGTATATCAAAGATAACCGAAAATAATCATTAATGATATTAAGTAATTTAACAAAACAATTATCATAACCGGCCAAGATAATTAACGCCCGACAATTGAGGCTATAATAAACGTTTGATTGTGAACGGAGAGTAAACATGTATATAAGAAAGTTAAAATTAAGAAACTGGCGAAATTTTACCAATGTCGATATCGACCTTAAAGAAACGGTTTATATCATTGGCCCTAACGCCTCGGGGAAATCCAACCTGTTAGATATATTCCGCTTCATGAGAGATATCGTTAATCCCAAAGGGGGTGGATTTCAGCAGGCTATAGACTCACGTGGTGGGCTGAAAAAGATAAGAAGTCTGGCAGCACGAAAGCCTGCATGGGTAGAGCTTGAGTTTGAATTTCAAGATAATTTGCAGGATACCCAGGAAAACCCAAATTGGCAATATCGGTTACGGTTTAACTACGAGGGTAAAGGGAAGCAGCGCCCCATCGTCCTTGAGGAAGAGATATGGAAAAATGGAAAACAGATAGTAAAACGCCCTGATCAGGAAGACCATGTTGATCCTGAAAGAAAAATTCAAACATACTTAGAACAAATAAACATGAATCGTGAATATCGAGAGATATCAAATTTTTTCACGGATGTTCTCTATTTGCATCTTGTACCACAACTTTTAAAATTTAGTGATCAGCTCTCATTGAGGCACTTGGAATCCGACCCTTTTGGTCAAGGCTTTCTGGAAGAAATCTCCAAGACACAAAAACGAACCCGCGATTTCCGACTACGCACGATTGAAAAAATACTTTTAAAGATCATTCCAAATCTGGAACAACTGCAATTTAAAAAAGATGATATTACCGGCAGACCGCACCTTGAGATGCTTTACACCCATTGGCGCCCCAATGCAGGGTGGCAAAGAGAGGATCAATTTTCTGATGGCACATTACGTTTACTTGCAATGCTGTGGACGCTCCTTTCTACCAATCGAATGATTTTATTAGAGGAACCAGAATTGTCTCTCCATAAAGCCATCGTCGAGCAAATTCCGGGATTGCTTTATACGACCAGGCAGCGCAAAAGCAAGTCCGGCAGTCAAATTCTTGTAAGCACCCACAGTGAAGTAATGCTGTCCAACAAGAGTATTGAAGGTAATTTTCTAATCCTACAACCGGGACAAGGTGGTGAGGCCACAAAAATTATACCCCCCTCAGATTCAGATATTGCAGCAATGCAAGCAGGACTTTCACCCGCAGACATACTTCTTCCACAAACAGCAGAAAGCATACAAAGGATTTGATATGAGCGATATTTACTGCTATGCGTATGTTGAAGATGCACCCAGTGCTGCTGTTGTCCAAAAGCTTGTAAAAACGCGCAACAATCAAATGAGTCATGGCCATCGGATTCTTTTTAATAAGGGCTTTCCCACCGTTACAAGAGGCTATGGCGCAATTAAAAACAAATGTGACGCTTTTCGAACAATGGCTCTATCCGGTCTTCATACCTTCATATTAACGGATCTTGATAACGCGGATTGTGCTTGTACCTTAATACGAGACTGGTTCAAAATACCCCAAGAAGTCCCTATAAATTTACCATCCCAATGTATCTTCAGGGTTGCAGTGAAGGAAGTTGAATCATGGATAATTGCAGATCATGCAGCCTGGGCTGAATACATTAAAATTCCAGAAGCGAATTTTTCAAGGTTTCCAGATCAATTGGATGATCCCAAGGAACATCTTTTGAACGTGATTCGCAAAAAAGGCAACACCAAGATTCATCGTGAAATGTTACCTAAAAATGCGGCCCATATCGGCCCTAAGTACAACGAAGTATTGTGCGACTTTGTGGATAACACATGGAATCCGGAACGAGCGGAAAAAAATTCTCCAAGTCTTGAACGAGCATTAAGAGCACTTATAAAGGTCTGAAAAAGTTCGAGCTGTGCGGGTACCAACTATTTGCAGCGCATTAACAATACAAATGTAATGAATTAGGGCAGTTTGAGCCTTCAATCTGTGTATATACCTTGTAAATAACACTGAGATTCCGGTCAAAATAGGCCCAGCGATGACCTACCCGCACAGCTTGCAATATTTCAAACAGTGATTAAGATCGGCTTAGATCGGGGGACACCTTACTTAATTATTGACAACTACCTTCACATTTGATTTA
>CAYSSE010000355.1:0-4316 GCA_964433355.1 uncultured Desulfocicer sp. | reverse complement strand
TGGGTAACCGCCTCAACAAAACCACGCTCCTTTAATATTTCAAGAACCCCCATTTTCGTATCATTCTCCTTTTTTTATTAATAAAATCCCAGCATAACAAGAGGAATTTTTAAACTTTGTTGTGGACGACTTCTATCCACCTGTGGCGACTATAAGAAAATACAGCACCGGAGTACCGACAGCAGAGCCCCCGGCGGCTGGCCTGACCGGAACATTGGGAACCAAAGGGGGAGGATTTTTGCCCTTTTAGGCGTTAAAAAGCACAGACTCTGTTTGAGGACACACTTGACCGCAGTTTCTGTGGTTTAGTCTAAAAGGGCAAAAATACCCCCCGACGTTCCCGTTCCGGTCAGGCCAGCCGTCGGGGGCGGCATTATACCATTTCTATTATTCGTTAAGGCTGTTATCCCCTGAATAAAACACACACCGGATCAGATTCATTACTTATTTGTATATTCAACGGCCCGTGTTTCCCGGATCACCACCACCTTGATCTGGCCCGGGAAGGTGAGATTTTCCTCTATTTTGGATGCAATATCCCGACTTAACAACACAGCATCGGTGTCGGATATTTTTTTACTTTCAACCACCACACGAATTTCCCTTCCTGCCTGGATGGCATAGGTATTGGAGACACCGTCAAAGGAGTTGGCCAGCCCCTCAAGCTCTTCAAGACGTTTAATATAATTTTCAAGGGTCTCTTTTCTGGCACCCGGCCGTGCCCCGGAAAGGGCATCTGCTGCCTGCACCAGAAAATCATACACCGTGGAGGGCATCTGATCCTCATGGTGGGCTGCAATGGCATTGACCACCTCTTCTGATTCCCCATGTTTTTTGGCAAGTTTGGCACCAATCAGTGCGTGGGGGCCATCCACCTCATGATCCACGGCCTTTCCAATGTCATGGAGCAATCCCATTCTTTTGGCAAGTTTTACATCCAACCCCAATTCAGCGGCCATGATACCCGCAAGAAAGGCCACTTCAACGGAATGCTGTAGCACATTCTGGGCATAACTGGTTCTGAATTTTAACTTCCCGATTACCCGAATCAGATCAGGACTGATACCGTGAACCCCCAAATCAAAAGCTGCCTGCTCACCGGCTTCCTTAATGGTGACATCCACCTCTTCGGTGACCCGTTGAACCACATCTTCAATGCGGGCCGGATGAATTCTACCGTCGGAAATCAAGCGAGTCAGGGCAATTCTTGCCACCTCCCTCCTGACGGGATTAAAGCCGGATAAGATAACGGCTTCAGGGGTATCATCAATAATTAAATCAATACCAGTGGCAGCTTCAAGTGCCCGAATATTACGCCCCTCACGACCAATGATACGCCCTTTCATCTCATCTCCGGGCAGTTGCACCACAGACACCGTACGTTCCGCAATAAAATCCCCGGCATACCGCTGTATGGCCGTGGAAATAATTTTTTTGGCCTCTTTATCCGCCTTTTCAATGGCTTCACTGGAGATACGTTTCACCAACTTTGCCCCCTCATGCCGGGCTTCGTTTTCCATGATTTTGAGTAACATATCCTTGGCCTGCTCAGATGTAAGGCTGGCCACTTTTTCAAGCTCTTTTCTGGTTTCAGCGAGCAATTGATGATAATCGGCCTCCTTTTCATCAATTGTTTTCAGCCGACTTTGAATACTTTTTTCCGTTCGTTTCAGCTCAATTTCAAGGAGTTCAAACTGCTCCTTACGTTTATCCAGTCTCTCACTTTGATTCAATACGCGACGCTCTTCCGTTTTCAGCTCGGCCCGGGCCTGATCTGTCTCTGCATCAAAGGCGCCTTTCATTTCAAGCAAACGGCTTTTTGCCTCCAACTGGGCTTCTTTAATGAGGTTCCCAGCCTTCTTTCGCGCATCTGCAATCAACCCCATCTGCTCTTTCTCAACCTCCTCTGCCCGGTTTTCAAGCTTTTTCTGGGTCAACCAGTAGGCCAGCCCGAATCCGGAGGCAGTTGAGATCAGCAGTGAAAGAAACAACACAGTATATTCCATTAATTACTCCCTTCAATATTTGGTATCAGATAAATATCACTAAAATCCCTGCATCCAGCGTAAATATTCGGCCAGCACACCATCTTCACCTATTTGGATCTGCTCACATAGCATCAGTATGCTACGCAGTCCCAAATAGGCAAATATGGGTCACTGGCCAAACATTTACATTACCAACCCGGATGAAACAATCGTAGATTCCCATTTTCATACATACCCACACATATGTTTTTCAGTATTCCACAGACATATTCCATTGATATTTATGGATTTTATTTTGAGGAATATATGCTCGGGTACTTACACGAAAAAACAAGATATGAATGGATCAAACATCACAAGATATCTTATTTTACACGTAATGCAAGAAATATTATTTTGAGGGGAATAAAAAAGAAGGGAATAAGCGTAAAGCAGTTAGTGATGGCAATGAGATCTGCCATCACGAGGGGAGAAAATAAATTCCCGATAAGAATTAACCGGAATTAAACAGGCAGAGACAGCCCCCGCATCATACCGTGTTGCCCATGTCTTTGAACCAGTAGTTCAAAAGGTCGGGCGTCCATATGGGTACCTTCAGGCTTTTCCATGCAAAAGTGGAACTTGCACACCAGTACCAGGGTGGACTCCCTTGTATGTAGCGTTAGGCAAAGCACTCTAAGCAATCACAAGTAGAGCAGGGGTGTTTCTGTTTATCTATTTGTACTCACAGGATAAGCCCCCATGGCCTCATCCTGAATTTAAAACAAATGCATTAAAGTTTTACATGAAAGAGTAGACAAGTCTAAACATTCTTTCATATTTCGTTGTGGGCAGGCCGAGGCCAGAATACGGTCTACCCGTGGCAATTATTAGAAAATAAAACTTCCGAGTACCCTCAGCAGAGCGGGCGGCATAATACCATTTTTAATATTCGTTGTGTCTGTCAAGACATGCCCGTTTATATAATAAATCAGAAAGTTTACGAAACACACGTCTTAAAATTCTATTTTGACAGTGCCTCCCGATGGCGCTTCTTTATTAAAAATTAGAATTCCATTTTCCACTGGGGCCATTCTGTTTTACGACGTCTCTGAAAAGGTATTCAGTTTAGTCAAAAGCCCGTCAATTTTTGACTGAACGGCCGCTTGTTTTTGTGCAAAGTGCTCTTCAGACAGACTTTTTTCAGCAATCTGACCGTCAAGGGTCTTGACCTTGGTCAGCAACTCCTCATTCTCCTGTTGAAGTGCCTGGCAAAGCTCTATTAAAAAATCGACTTTCTCGTCAATATCTTTAAACTTATCTTCTAACAGCTCATTTTCCATTCCCTGAACCTCACAATATTTAGCTTAACTATAAGTCATACTATTTAACAAAGTCAAGACAATTCATTTGGCGTTTCAGCCATACAGCAAGCCACCCTTTCAAGATCTGCCGGGGTGTTAACGCCCATTATCTCTCTTGCACTCTGTCCCGAAAGGGAGCCTGCCCTCCTGCCAGATGCCACAGCAATTTTGACAATGTCTGTCAAATAGTACTCTTGCTGTGCATTATGACAATCAATCCCTTTGATTGCATCTATCAAAAATTTTTTGTTTATGCAATAGATGCCTGAATTAACCAGCGTATTTTTTCGTTCAAAGTCGTTTGCATCCGCCTCTTCCCGGATGCACAGCAACTTATTTTCTTCATCCAGCAGAACCCGCCCATACCCTGTGGGGTTATCAATGTGCACGGAGAGTACAGACACACCATTTTCTTCCCGCCGATGGAATTCAATAAGATTGGCAAGGGTCTCTGGACGAACCATGGGCACATCCCCACATAAAATCAGCACATCCACCACCCCATCGGGCAGCACGGGCAATGCGGACTTCACTGCATCACCGGTACCCAAAAGATTTTTTTGCCAGGCATACAGCACATCAAAGTCCTGGGACACCGTTTTTCTGACAAGATCACCGCCATGTCCAATGACCACAACCACCTGGTTGCCCAAAAGTGAAACTGCACAGGAGAGCACCGCATGAATCATGCTCTTCCCGTTAATGTCATGGAGAACCTTTGGCAAGTCTGATTTCATGCGAGATCCCTTACCCGCTGCCAGAACAATGGCTCCCACATCACTGTAGTTATTTTTTTTCATATTCAACCTTGATGGTCTCGCAAAAAATCTCAAGTACAACTTCTAATCGCAATTTGTTTAGAAAAAACAATGACATGACCCATATATAAGTATCAAAAAATTCATGGGGTCGACTTTTTACAAATTCATCAACCTTAAAAAAAAAGGGGTGCTCACAACCAACACAGAGCACCCCTTTATTCAAT